>DEIM01000226.1 GCA_002352485.1 Candidatus Dadabacteria bacterium UBA2774 | reverse complement strand
AGTCAAGCCGAGTGGTACTACCGTCAAAAACGCTACTATCACTATCATTAATCTTCTCATTTCTGACTTATCCTCCCTTATTTGATTTTATTCCCCCCGATCGCACACACTACGTGCTCCGGTCTGTCCCCAAATTATTTTGTGTTGCCTTCTTTTTTTCGTTTTTTGTTTGCCGCTCCCTGCGAGGCAGAGAGCGGCTTCTCCGTTCTAAATTTCATAGCCTCATGTGTCCTGCTCGCTCTCTTCAAGCACTGAAGGTTCCTGAGCTTTCATACTCATGGTTGGGTAGCTCATTGTGGAACCACCGGCTTCGGCTACCTGCTGAAAATCCGGATACGCCATCATACCGTGCTCACCTATATCGAGGCCCGCAAGCTCTTCTTCCTCAGAAACCCTGAGTCCCATCGTAACTTTGATAAGAAGGAAAAGAACGAGCGCGCAAACTACGGTGAACACGCCGTAAGCTGCGACTCCAATGAGCTGGGTGAAGAAGCTGAATTCGGCTGCGAAGATACCGACTGCCAACGTGCCCCATATCCCGCAAACGAGGTGAACTGAAATAGCACCGACCGGGTCATCAATCTTGGCTACCTTGTCGAAGAATACGACCGAGCCTACTACGATAAGCCCCGCTATGAGACCGATAATAACCGCGCTCATCGGGGTCATTACGTCAGCGCCCGCCGTTATACCAACAAGTCCGGCAAGAGAGCCGTTCAAGATCATAGAGAGATCGGGCTTTTTGAACATAATCCAGGAAAGCACCATCGCCCCTATCACGCCGGCTGCTGCTGCAAGCGAAGTAGTTACAAATACGAGCGATACAAGCTCGGGGTCTGCCGAAAGGACAGAGCCGCCGTTAAAACCGTACCATCCAAACCACAGCATAAAGACTCCGATCGCCGCAAGAGGAAGACTGTGTCCCGGTATGGGCTTTAGCGCCCCTGATTTCATATATTTACCAAGCCGGGGCCCGAGTACAATCGCTCCTACAAGAGCGCCCCAGCCGCCTACGCTGTGTACAAGAGTTGAACCCGCAAAGTCATAAAAGCCCATCTGGTCGAGCCAGCCGCCGCCCCATTTCCATGAACCCGCAATCGTATATACAATTGCGACGAATATGGTCGCGAAGATGAGAAAACTGCTGAGCTTAATTCTCTCAGCCACTGCTCCTGAAACAATGGTGGCCGCCGTTGCTGCGAACATTGCCTGGAAAATAAAGTCCGTCCAATAAGTGTATCCACCGTCTGCATAAGCGATGAGTCCGGCTGCTCCCTCAGGCGCCGCGATACCGAAGCCCGCAAACCCAAAGAACTGACCAATGGAGAAGTCTCCGGGATACATCAGATTGAAGCCGACCAGAGCGTATGTGAGAATACCGATGGAAATAATCGAAACATTCTTAAACAAAATGTTTGTAGTGTTCTTAGCTCTCGTTAGACCGGATTCGAGTGATGCGAATCCAAGATGCATGATAAACACCAGAAAAGTCGCAACCAGCATCCATACGTTATTTACTGTAAAAATGGCATCGGCTACTGTAGATCCGGCCGCTTCTTCCTGAGCGTAAGATGTGTATCCGGCGCAAATTAAAATCGCAAGCACCGATAATGCAACAAATGCATGCGACTTATCTTTTAACCTGTTTAAAATCACTTTCATCTCATGTCCTCCTCTGATAGTTGTTCTGATACATTCATTATTAGTACAGGGTTTGTGCAAGCGTCATGCCAGGTTGAAGTTGAAAGAAGAGGGTTTAACAGAATAGGCCCATACCCCCTAATATAATTAGATAATATTGAGGAAGTGCAGGAAATTACTTGATAAATAATACTGTGAGGACATGCTTATATATTAAGCACGGAGTGTTGAAAATCGGGCAGCACTTAAGGAGATTTCGGGTCGGTAAGTGCTTAGCTAAATTGATGGTGTTGAAAGCGAAAGGAAGTGTGGACTCTAATCATCTGTATCCGTATTAAAACCACCCCACTGAAATTCACCCCTTGGTCCGAGCGCGGAAAACGGGTTATAAGCAACTTCCCATAAATTTCCGTCCGGGTCTGAAAAGTAACCCGAATAACCACCCCAGAAAACCTTTTCAGCAGGTTTGATAATTTTGCCGCCCGCTCCCTTTGCTTCTTCCAACATTTGGTCCACTTCATTTTCGGACTTCACATTATAGGCAATAGTAAAGGCCGAATAACCAGAACGCTCGGTTGGAATATTAGCTTCCTTGGCTAATTTATCCCACGGATATAGAGCTAATGTCATATTTTGGAGGTCATACGCGACAATCTCTTCAGTCTGCTCTTCAGACGCAGCCTTCCATCCTAAGGCGTCATAAAATGCGCGCGCCCTGTTAAGATCGGAGACACATAGGGTTATGATACTTATTCGCTGATCCATTTCTTTACCGAACAATGAGGGAAGAATCCGAATCCTGAAAAAATCCGAAGAGGTTTATTCAATATCCAGTACTTTTCCTTTGGTTTCAGGAAGTGTCATCACAACCACCGCTGCCGCGACAGCGAATACGGATACTGTGGTGAGGCCGGTTGCAAATCCGTACTTGCTCACAAGGTACCCGATCATTGGGGGCGCTACGGCGGATACACCTCTCCCGACGTTATAACAGAATCCCTGCGCAGTACCCCTTGCTCTCGTAGGAAATATTTCTGAAAAAATCGCGCCAAAACCTGAATAGAAACCGGTGCCGAAAAAGCCTATAAACGGTCCGAGTATCAGAACTTCACGCAGTGTGGTTGCGTGCCCGAAAAACCAGACGAGTACCGCCATTATGAGGAGATAAGCGACGAACACAGGCCTTCTGCCAAAACGGTCACTAATAAAACCAAAGGTATTGCACCCGATAAAAGCACCTATGTTAATAGGGATAATCCAGATGAATCCCTTGGTATTCAGGCCCACCCCCTTTTCGCTCGCAAGGAACTGAGGGAGCCAGAAATAAAGACCCCAGTAGGCGATCATACAAAGACTGGTTAAGAGAGTGGCAGTAATAGTAAACCTGATAAGATCGGGCGCAAATATCTGACCCAGGGTAAAACCCTGCCCTTTCTCGCTCATAGTGCCTTCTTTCCGCATATCTTTGGTCTTTTGCCAAACCTCGGGCTCGTCCAGATGACGCCTGATATAAAAAACCAGAAATGCGGGCAGAACACCTACAAGAAAAAGAATCCTCCAGCCTAGATCGATGCCGTCAAGAGTAATTCCCAGAACGGGGATAGTGTACTGAACACCTTCTTTAAAGTACGGAATTATTAGAGTAGCCAGGATGGCAGCCAATATGTAACCGATACCCCAGCCGCTCTGAACCATGCCGATTACTTTTCCTCTGTGCTGGTTCGGCCACTTCTCTGCAACCAGTACTTCACCAGATGCCCATTCGCCTCCCATACCGAACCCTAAAAACACCCGGCAGACCAGAAGGAAAGCCACATTGGGAGAAAATGCACTTAGGCCAGTGAAAGCAGAGTAGAGAAGAATGCTGTATGTAAGAGCCCTTACACGGCCAATGTAGTCAGAGATAATTCCAAATACCGCGCCCCCGAATGCTGAAGCAAAGAGCGTGACTGAAAAGAGCGCCCCGACCCAGGTCTCGGAAAGATTGAAGACCTTGCCGACCGAGCCCACTGCGAAAGCAAAAAGCAGTAGGTCCATAGCATCGAGCGTCCATCCCAAAAACGCCGCATAGAAGGCCTTCCACTGATCCGAGGTGATTTCATTAACCCATCCGAAGAGACCGCCGCCGGACGACGCGCCTGATGATTGATTACTCATATGAAAGCCTCCCTATAACTCTCGACACTTATATATTTTTTCCATCCTACTAAATTTAGGGAACTATGTCAATCCCGTTATCATCTTGTATTTCCAAACTTTCTAGCACTGTATACTATATTAACATTAATGCTTATCAGGTGATTTTTCACATGAAAGTTTTCTTGACTAGGTAGGGGTACAGCGTTAAAGTGTAAAGTGAATTGGGACGGAGGCGAGCACAGTATAGCGATGCTGGGGAATTTATTAATATGCCAAAGAAAAACCTATATATAGAGACCTATGGCTGCCAGATGAACGAGTATGACTCGGACAGAATTACGGCGGCCCTGGACGCGGTGGTAACTGACGATCCCAAACGCGCGGACGTTATTATCGTCAACACATGCGCCATCAGGGACAAAGCCGACCAGAAAGCGTTCAGCAGCCTGGGCAAATACAAACATATAAAAGCAAAGAACCCAGACGTAATAGTAGGAGTGGCCGGATGCGTTGCCCAGCTCTACGGCGACAGCATGCTCAAAAGGATGCCGCACCTGGATTTTGTGCTCGGGCCGAGGGCAATACCGAAGCTTCCTGAGATTATCTCGGATATAGAGAGAAAAAAGATAAGGACCGTTGAAACTTCCTATGATATAGAGGAGCTTTTCGACGTTGAGCCTTACCATAAAGCGGGGGAAGTTACCGGGTTTGTCTCAGTACAGCAGGGATGCAACAAGAGGTGCACTTACTGCATTGTCCCTTACGTCAGAGGGGACGAGGTAAATAGAGCTCTTGAGGATATCATCACCGAGACCGAGAACTTGGTTAATAAGGGCGTAAGAGAAATTACGTTTATAGGCCAGACTGTGAATTCCTGGAAACAAAAAGGCTATAAGTTCGGGGACCTCCTTAGAGCGGCGGGGGATATCGAGGACCTTGAACGGATACGTTTTACCACCTCATACCCCAGGGATATTACAAAGAGAATGATAGACGCAATGAAAGACGTCCCTCAAATTTGCCCGCACATTCACCTGCCCGTTCAATCGGGATCAAACGATGTGCTTTCCAAGATGAATAGGACCTATAGCAGAGAATGGTTTGTAGATACGGTAAACAGACTCCGGGACGAGATCGCCGATTTTGCAATCTCTACCGATATCATTGTGGGATTCCCCGGGGAAACGGATAAGGACTTCGAGGAGACTATGACGCTTCTTGAAGAGATCAGGTTCGAAAGCGCATTTTCATTTATTTATTCCCCGAGACCTGGTACCCCTGCTGCAGAAATAAGTGGAGACGAGTGCGTAGAGAAAGAAGTAGCGAGCACTCGGCTGGCCCAGCTTCAACAGCGTCAGAGCGATATCACATTTGAGAACAACAATAATAGGGTTGGCACGATTGAAGAAGTCCTTGTCGAAGGACCCAGCAAAAAAAATGAAAACTTTGTCACTGGCAGAACCACACAAAACAGGATTACTAATTTCATGGGCCCACAAGCGCTTATAGGCAGTGTGGTAAAGGTGAAAATTACAGAGGGCCTTCAGAACTCCATTCGCGGAGAGCTTGTTGTATAATATATAGCGGAGGTTATATTCGATGCTTCAAATGAAGGTATCAGGAATAGCGCTTGACCCTTTTACAAATAGCCCGATTGTAATACTCAAAGACGAGCTTAACGAAAGGACCCTTCCGATATGGATAGGTTTTATGGAGGCAAGCTCGATAGCCATGGAGCTTGAAAAGACTCCCAGGATAAGACCTATCACTCACGACCTGGTAAAGAACCTTCTTGAAAAGCTAAAATACAGCGTGACGAAGATAGAGGTCACGGACCTTAGAGACGACACGTTTTATGCCCGCATATACCTACAAAAAGAAGACGAAGAGTATTCGCTTGACTCAAGACCGAGCGACGCAATAGCAATCGCGCTCAGAACGGATTCCCCAATATTCGTAAACGAAGAAGTCATAGAGAAATCAAAGATAATCGAGATAGACGAAGATAAGGATAAGCTGGACGAGCTTCTCGAGAGCATGACCGACGGGGACTTCGGAAAGTACAAGATGTAGCCCTTGCCGTCATTGCGAGGGAGCACAGCGACCGCGGCAATCTCCTGCAATCTGCACCCAACCCCCTGCTCACCCAGAACGCTATAAGTGTTATAAGAGAAACGGTTCTACTTGAATCAAAGCTATAATTGTTATTCCTATACCGGACGGACCTTACTGAAACCAAAATAAGGGTGGATTTGTAGTTTTCACTAATTGGAGACAAAAGTAAAAGATAAGATTCTGAATCAAGTTCAGAATGACAACATAAAAAAAGTTAAGTTTAAAGCTCGCCGGCTTCTTCCAGAATGTCTTCGCCATTCTCGTCACCAAGCTCGTGCTTTGCAAGACGGTAGCGGAGCGAGCGGAGTGTGATGCCAAGGAGCTTCGCGGCCTCGGTCTTATTGCCGTTTGTGCTCCTGAGCGCTTTCTCGATCATCTTCCTCTCAACGTCGCTCATGAGGGTGTCCAGACTGGTACTCGATGAAAAACTTGTGTCTAGATCAATATAGTCCTTCCCGGTTACGAGTTGAGGCAGGGTTTCCTGGCGGATGACGTTTGAATTTTCAAGGGCAACGCAGCGGGCGATTATGTTTTCAAGCTCTCTCACATTGCCCGGATAATGGTAGTTCTCAAGGGTCTCAAGCGCTTTTGGAGATATACCCCTTATATCCTTAACCATCTCCTCTGCGTATTTGTTAATAAAATGAATCGCAAGCGGCGAAACATCTAT
>DEIM01000171.1:6841-7938 GCA_002352485.1 Candidatus Dadabacteria bacterium UBA2774 | reverse complement strand
AAAGGGCGTAGGAGCCCAGGCGCTCGCTTTGGAGAAGCTTCGGGAGAAGCTCTTTAAAGAGGGATTATTCGATGAAGACAGGAAGCGTCCCCTGCCCTATCTGCCGGGAAAGATAGGAATCGTAACCTCGCCTACCGGGGCCGCTGTGAAAGACATTCTGAAAGTCCTGGACAGAAGGTTCCCAAACCTTGAAATCATAATTTCCCCCGCCAGGGTTCAGGGCGCTGAGGCTCCCGCCGATATAGTAAGCGCTCTTAAAAAGATATACCGGGTTAAGGGAATAGACCTTGTCATACTTGCAAGAGGAGGCGGCTCTACAGAGGATTTATTTTCATTCAATGATGAATCGGTGGTAAGAGAGATTGTAAAATCGCCGGTTCCGCTGATTTCCGCCGTAGGGCACGAGATAGACTTCACCCTCTCTGATCTTGCAGCAGACCTGCGCGCTGCAACGCCCTCAATGGCTGCCGAGCTTGCGGTAAGAGAAAAAACAGAGCTTACACAGGAGCTTCTTTACTTAAAAGGAAGACTCGGCCTTACACTTAAAAATACGATAGAGACAGTGTCTAGAGAAGTTGATCAGATGCAGTCTGAACTGGCATATCTGTTTAAAAGTAAGCTCGATAACGCCTCACTTGAATTCAGCGCTCTTAGCGGCAAGCTCGACGCTCTGAGCCCGCTCAAGGTCATGGAGCGAGGCTATAGCATTATATACAAACTCCCCTCCATGAAGACAGTAACGGATGCAGGCAAGCTAAAAAGCGGAGACCGGGTACTTGTAAACTTTGCTAAAGGTAAAGCAAAGTGCTCTGTCGATGAGACAGAGGATTAGAAACTTATTTACCCCTTGGCTAGTCAGTGATAATATCAGTTAATTTTGGAACGAGGCTGAACGTAGCGCCCGTCCTTCTGTAGAGGTTCTCTATATCTGAGGCCGGGAGAGCGTCGGTAAAAATGTAGCTCACCCTACCCCCGAGGTCTTTTTTTAATTTTTTTTCGGGTGTAAAACCACCTAAGCTCGCTACAGACTTTTGATACAAACCCTCAAGACCCTCACTTGTTTCAAAAATCATAGTAGGCATGACCTCTGGTATATC
>DEIM01000171.1:1789-6770 GCA_002352485.1 Candidatus Dadabacteria bacterium UBA2774 | reverse complement strand
TCCCCTATCCCGTTAGTCTTAGATGATATGAGCTTAAGAGCGCTCATTATATCGCCTTGAGTGATTTCTATTGTAGTAAGCCTTTCATCGGGTGCTACAAATAAGGCGGCGGGATTTGCGGCCTCTATATCATCCGACACCTTTTTGAGCTCGTCCTGAAGTTTCTTTCTCTTCATTAGCCCGAATTTGAGGATACTTCTGAAATTTAACGCCTTTTCATTTTTAGTCTTAACGTCCACAAAGAATGCAGCTCTTAATACGCCGGGAAGCTCGTCTAAAAGCGCTTCGGTATGATCGAGCAGTCCCGGGTCCTCAAGAAATATGAACTTGACGTCAAGCTCACGGGCAGCCTCTTTAATGCGGTCAGCTCCAGTGTCGCGGGAAAGCGGTACCACTGTGCCCCCCAGATGATAGATCGCAATCTCGGTCGAAATGGCCTCAAGCGTATTAGCCGACACCAATAGCGCCCGATCTCCTTTACCAAAACCCAGGTCCATAAGAAATGACGCAATATTCTTTACTTCCCTGTCGAAATCAAGCCATGTTATCTGTTTCCAGCTCCAGCCGTCTCTTCGCTGAAACAAGAGCCTTGTACCGTGATCTTTCACACGTTTTTCCAAAAGCTCTGGAATAGTATTTTCGCTCACATTAGTTTCCTGTTAGAGTTATTTAGCTATCCGAGTCTCGGACAGCGTGTAAAATATACTATAAAATCCGAAATAGGGAACTATGAAGAGAGTAATAAAACTAGAGCCCCGGAAGAGCGAGCTTTACCGGGTTGCAAAAGAGGTTGTTACAACTCTTAACAATAAGGGTTATAGCGCGTATTGCGTCGGCGGCTGCGCAAGGGATATGGTCATGGGGAAAGCGCCCCTTGAATACGATATAACTACAAGCGCCACCCCAGAGCAGGTTGCAGAGATATTCTCCCATACCGTCCCAATCGGGGCAAGCTTCGGAGTCATACTTGTTCTGATAGGCGAGTACACGTTCGAGGTCGCCACATTTAGAAAAGACGAGAGCTACTCAGACGGAAGGCACCCGGACAAAGTAACGTATAGTGAGGATGTTGAAGAAGACGTGCTCCGTAGAGACTTCACCATAAACGGTATGTTGTATGACCCGATCAAAGAAGAGGTTATCGACTACACGGACGGATTGGATGATATTGAAAGGGGCGTAATAAGGGCAATAGGTAAGCCATACGAGAGGTTTAGCGAAGATAAGCTCAGAATGATGCGCGCAGTGCGTTTTTGCTCCAGGTACGGCTTTGAGATTGAGGAGGAAACATACGCCGCCATACTCGAGCTTGCGCCTGAGATTACTCAAGTGTCTCAGGAGAGAATACGGGACGAGCTTGTAAAGATAATCTCTCAAGAAAATCCTGGTGCGGGGCTCATGCTTCTGAGCGAGACGGGTCTTCTAAAATACATACTTCTCGAGATTGAAATAATGCGCGGAGTCGAGCAGCCCCCCGAGTTTCACCCTGAAGGGGACGTATTTATCCACACGTGCCTCGTACTCGACAAACTATACGAGAACACGGGCGGGGAGGTATCACCAGAGCTTGCGCTAGGTGCTCTTCTTCACGATGTGGGAAAACCCCCCACTTTCTCGGTATCTGACAGGATCCGGTTTAACGCTCACGACCGGGTGGGCGCCGATATGTCAAAATCTATCAGCAAGAGACTAAAACTCTCTAATAAACAGGCCGACACTATTTATGAGTTAATAAGAGAGCACTTAAAGTTCAAAGATGTATTTAACATGAGAAAGAGCACACTGAAGCGTTTTATCGGTATGGAGGATTTCGATCTTCATCTCACACTTCACCTTGCGGACTGCCAGGCGAGCCATGGCTTAAGAGATGCCTATGATTTCGTTGTGGGAAAGCTGGAGGAGCTTGGAGAAGAAGAGATTAAGCCAAAGCCCCTTATCGGGGGTCAGGAGCTAATAGATATGGGCTATAAACCAGGGCCGCTATTTAGCGAGATACTAAACGCTGTAGAGGAAGCTCAGCTCGAAGGGGAAATAGCAAACTCTGAAGAAGCCATTGAATTGGTAAGCAGTAAATACCCTCTATAGAGGCCGTTTGTATCGTTCTTTAAACTAAAGGGGTAAAAGAGAATTAGTTAAAAGTCCCTTCAGGATAGTCTGAGGAAACATACCAGAGCTTCCCGATCTTAATCCAGGTATCTTCCACCATCACGCTCTCTTCTACAACGGAGGGGTACTTAAAGTATGTGTAGTAGACTCTGATAACAGCTCTGTCAGTGTTACCGTCATTATTACTTTCAGACGTATCTTCACTCTCATCTAAGACCCCGGAATCGATGAAGGTTACGTCTTTAATCTGATAAGCCGTGACATTCAGGTCTTTTTGATTCCTGAATACGAAGTTCTCATATTCCCTGGCACTCTCCGGATCCACAAACTGCGCAGCCTTCTCGTAGTACTTCCACTGGATAAGTTTGTAATACCGGTCGGATGAATACTGAAATGACTCCCTATCGTCCTGTTGCATAAGATCCTTAGCTGTTCCGCAGCCAAGTACTAACATAAGCGTAAGGAGATAAAAGAAAAGGGAATTCCTCATAACTGAAGAAATATCATATTCTATATTTTATCAAATGTCCACGTAATTAGAATTAACCCAAAGCTAAGAGAGGGAGCTTTATTAAAGCTCCCTCACGGACTTTAAGGTTAAATTTTTCCCTGTAGCAAAAATGCTATCAAAAGAGCGTATATTACGAGAGATTCGATAAGAGCAAGACCGATAATCATCGGAGTAAGAATTTTTGAGCTTGCGCTTGGGTTCCTTGCAATACCGGTCAATGCAGCTGCGGTCGCTATACCCTGACCGTAACCTGCGATACCTGCCGCAATACCGATCCCTATGCCCGCGCCTAATGCAAGACCGAGCTTCGTAAGATCACCCCCGCCTCCTTCAGCAGCCATAGCAACATTCGGGACAAAAGCGGTAAGTATAGCCACTCCAAATATCGAAAGTAACGAAATAGCCTTATACATCTGTGTGCCTCCTTATAAATTGAGTTCGTTGTCGTTTTTTTAAACTTTTCATTTTCTGTTATTCAATTTCCGTATCATGCGCGGTCGCAAGAGTAATGTAAATAGTCGAGAGAATGGTAAAGATGAAAGCCTGGAGAAGTGAAACGAAAATACCGAGACCCACAAATATTGCGGGTACGACATAATGCACCAGGTTTGTGAACACTCCAAGCACCAAGTGGTCTCCCGAGATGTTCATGAAGAGCCTCAGTGAAAGCGACACCGGCCTCACAAAATGACTCACGAGCTCGATAAGAAACATAAGGGGGGCAAGGAAAAGCACGGGGCCTGCAAAGTGCTTTAGATAATTCAGACCGTTTTCCTTAAATCCGTAATAGTTGTACATGACAAATATAACAATGGCGCATGCGACAGGAGTATTAAAATTACCGGTCGGCGGCAGAAAACCCGGCACTATTCCGAGCAGGTTGGCAAACATTATAAAGAAAAATGAGCCTGCCAGGAGAGGGAAGTACCTTTTGGCATTTTCTCTTGAGCCAAGCACGTTCGTCAAGAGATCAAAAAGAAAATCTAAGGTAAGTATTTCAAATATGGTCTTTATGGAAAACTTTTCATCAGGTAGAACGGAGTCATCCTTTGAAAGAGCGCTCTTAATATTAAGACCCGCTAAAGCAAGCAATATGATAACAATGATCGAACCCAGAATGTAATCGTATTTTTCTAGCCCCAGCAAATTAAACCAGCTAAAGTGACCCATCCGTACCTCCTCTCAAACTCTCAGCAATGATAACCAGAACAACCCCAGTAACGCCGATGAAAAAACCGTAAATATTTACTTCCGCAAACAAAAATATTGTTACCACTATTCCTACGAATACGAGCATCTTTATTATGAATATAAAAATGCCGAAACCCTTGGGATATGCGTTCGCCACAAGGGAGTTAACTAAAAACCGTATAGCCATGAAATTCGCTGTAAAGAGAACACCACCCGCAAGCACTCCGAACGCAAGCTCGGTTGATCCGAGCACATAGCTTACGGCCGTAAGTAAGATGGTTACTACTAAACCCGCTTTTTCAACTTTTCCTATCTGAGGTAATGTAATCAGACTCTCTTTACTTTCCGTCATTTAATCTTTTTAATCATCCTTAAGAGCAAGCTAAATCCGGCAATCGTACCTGTTAACAGCCCTAAAATCGTAAACCATGGAGTCTCGGTCCCAACCCACTTATCAACATAATGCCCGAGCACTATACCGGCTACTACTGTAAACCCTAGCTCAAAACCTACTGCTATGAATACGAGCCATTTATATTTATTCTGATTCTGCTGCTTCTTAAAATTGAGTACCTCAATCAGATTGTTTTGAGTGATTTATACACTGCTTCAATCGTTTTATCTATATCCTTTTCAGTGTGAGCTAGCGACAAGAAAACAGCCTCAAACTGAGAAGGCGGAAACATAATACCAGCCTTGAGCAAATTATCAAAAAATTTCGAGTACTTTTTTGTATTACTCCTAAGAGCAGACTCATAATCAGTAGGCGAAGTCTCATTGAAAAACAGCGTAAACATTGATTCTACGGAGGTTACAGAGGCCTTTACGCCAGTCTTTTCTATCACATCTGTGAGACCATCAACCAGTGTTTCTGTAAGCTCTCTCAGTCTTTTGTAATTGCCCCTTTGTTTTAACTTTGTAAGCGAAGTGAGCCCTGCTGCCATTGCAAGGGGGTTACCTGAAAGAGTGCCCGCCTGATATACAGGTCCTGCGGGAGCGACCATATCCATTATTTTTTTACTCCCGCCGAACGCGCCGACCGGAAGCCCACCGCCGATTATTTTACCCAAACACGTGATGTCGGGCGTAACACCGTATTTACTCTGAGCCCCTCCGGGGTTTAATCTAAACCCGGTAATCACTTCATCGAAAATGAGAAGCGATCCGTTCTTC
>DEIM01000171.1:0-1673 GCA_002352485.1 Candidatus Dadabacteria bacterium UBA2774 | reverse complement strand
CTTATCTCCGTATTTTTTGTAAAGCTTCTCTACAGAGCCTATATCGTTGTATCCGGCTAATAAAGTTTTGTCGGTAAAAGACTTGGGCACACCGGGGCTGCTGGGCGAGCCAAATGTAGTAGCGCCGGATCCCGCCTTAACAAGCAGGTAATCGGCATGTCCATGATAACAGCCTTCAAATTTTACTATATAGTCTCTATTTGTATAAGCCCGTGCGAGACGAACACCGCTCATAGTAGCTTCGGTACCCGAGCTCGTCATCCTGATCTTATCTATAGACTTAAAACTTTTAGTTATAAGCTTTGCAAGAGAAATCTCATCTGTACAAGGAGCTCCATAGCTAGTCCCTCTTGAGGCTGCGCTCTTAACAGCCCTTACGACGTCAGGGTCTGCATGACCGTGAATCAGCGGCCCCCACGAGGACATATAGTCTATGTACTTGTTGCCGTCCTCATCATATAGGTATGCACCCTTAGCCCGGGAAATAAATACTGGGGTCCCGGATACCGCATTGAAAGAGCGTACGGGGCTATTAACACCGCCCGGCATTAATCTTTCTGCAGCTTTATATAACTTCTTCGATTTTGTAAGCTTGAATTTCATCTGAGACTAATTGCGTAATTTAAATTAATTTACGGAATAGATATAAGGAAAACGAGATTTAGTAAACATGGATCACTCCGGACTGTCAAGTATAAGCTAATAAGATTTTCTTAATGTAGATACTAAAATACAAAAAAATGGAGAGAGACTCACTAGGAGCCTCTCTCCATAATTTGTATTCTCATCCAAATATAAAAGATGAGATGTTTCTCTTTTCTATACTACCAACACAAATAGGGCAAGAAGTCTATTTAGTTAGCGTACTGAAATATAAGCCTTGCGCCTACTTTAGCGGTAGGTGAGGTTACTATGAAGTGTGCCCTTCTGTTAAGCTGATAGGCTTCTTCAGTTGTCCCAGCGCCAAACTGAGTTGTCTCACCACCACTTGCAGTTGATATCCTAGAAGGATCGATTCCCATCTGGACTAAGAAAGCCTTTGTGGAATCAGCCCTCTTCTGAGCAAGTCTCAGGTTGTATGCAGGTGTACCTCTGATATCTGCATAACCTTCGATAAGCACAGTAAGATTAGGATCTGCCTGCAATGTTCCAGCGTTCTCTTCGAGAACAGCTGCTGCATCCGGTCTGATATTGAACCTGTCAAAATCAAAGAATATATCTTTTAGATCCGGTGCGGGTGGAGGCGGCGGTGGAGGCGGTGGGGGAGGCGGTGCTGAACATTTCAGCTTAGCCTCGTCTGCCTTAGCTTTTGCATCAATTAACATTCTGCGTGCTTCTAATTCGCTGCAGAATTCACCAGCAAGAGCTTTACCCTTTGCTAGGGCTGCTTGCGCTGCTGCAAGCTCGGCTTCACCACATGGGGCTCCACAATAATCTCCTCTTGTAGGATCGTCACCGCAAACTCTTTGCTTACACTGCTCACACGTTGCTTGTGCGTCGGCTGTTGCCGATTCGGCAGCTGCTAGCTCTTTTGTTGGCGGGGGTGTCGCACAGCTGGCTAAATATAGCAATGCAACAATTAATAAGGGCATACCTAAAAACATCATTTGCTTATCCCTTTTCATTCTACTGCACCTCCTTTAAGAGTTTTTTGAGTACCTATTGAGTACCTA
>DEIM01000065.1:11548-14662 GCA_002352485.1 Candidatus Dadabacteria bacterium UBA2774 | reverse complement strand
AGATATTTTCCCTTGTGGTTTTCTTTAACGTCAAAGAAGAAGCGCTTTGACTCGATATCAACATGCTTGCTTGCGTGCTCTTTTTCCGATCTTTCCTGTCTTTCCATGTTCTTTCTACCTCCGCCTCAGTCCCAATCGCTGGGGTATTGAATAGTGGTGTTTGATATAGGCTGGAAATAATAACTCTTGGATTTTAAAAAATCAAGATAAAAGTTTAAAATTGGGTATTGTATAATTCACTTGCAAGTATAACCCTCTGGGAGGTCTTGATATAATGGGTAATCGAGTGAAATTCGGCATTTCAGCGCCCGTACCGGGTGAGTCGGTAGAGGGATTAATCAGCTACATCTCAAGCGCGGAAATCGCGGGGTTCGATACTGTGTGGTTCCCTGATCACATGGTATTTATGGCAAAGAGAGTGACTCCCGAGGTGTGGAGCGTGATTACGGCGGCCTCTATGAATACTAATTCCATACACATGGGTACGATCGGCGACGCACACAGGATACACCCTGCAGTTATGGCACAGCGCCTTGCTACGATAGACCATATCTCCCGAGGCCGTGCGTTTGTGTGTCTTGGTTACGGTGAAAAGATGAACCTTGACCCTTACGGTATCAAGTGGAATAAACCTCTCACGCGCGTGGCCGAGTCCGTTCAGGTCATGCGAGCTCTCTGGAGCGGTGAGTCCGTAAATTTTGACGGTGAGTTCTATCTATTAACAGATGCCGAGCTCCGTATCACTCCCGAGTACGGCGTTCCGATTTACATTGCGGCCACCGGACCAAAAGCTCTCAGAACGGCGGGTCAGTACGGGGACGGCTGGGTAACAAACGCTATGCCGGCGCGCGTGTTTGCCAAAAAATCTCGAGCCGTAGATGAAGGAGTTGTAAATAGGGCACCGGAATTAGCCCCGATTGAAAAAACACTCTTTATTTTCATTTCCCTTGCCGGGGATGTTGACGAGGCATATAGCTCCATTGAGCCTGTAAAACATGCCCTCGTTTGGCCGGAGCTCCTTTCGGAATCAGGCTACGACATAGAGATTGAGGATCAATACAAAGGGCTTGCGTATACAAAGATCATGCCCAATGACACAGAAATGCTAAGAAAGTTCAAGGAGATGGGAGAGAAATACTACTCCCGTGAGCTTATGCTCGATTTCGTAATTGCAGGATCTAAAGAAGAGGTTATAAAGCGCCTTGAGTCATACGTAGAGGCTGGTGTAGATCACTTTATTTTAAGAGACTTCAGTCCCGACCGCGCTCACTCCTTTAAAGTTATATCAGAAGAAGTGATACCGTACTTTAGAGGTTAGGGCTCTGCATTTCCTGGGTTAGTGCTCCAGGTTTGAAATCTGGTATGTGAATTGTGATAGAGGATCGGTCGTATTCACCTGCGCGAAATAGACCCTCCTCATATAATCTAGCGCTCCTGAATAAAACTCAAACTCCCGGGACAACCGGCTGAACATTATCGGGTCGCCTTTGCCCATCTCAAGGTCAATTCTCGATACCACGAAATAAGACTTCATCCCCTCGTCCATGTAATATCTGAGATAAGAACCCCGGTTTACGTAGTCCCTGAAAATGCCGCTCATAAAAAGCGAAAAATCCCCAACATACTTTCTTACTTCTCTTTCGGATTCCGCAGACTCATCTTTTATGCTCTGAGTCTCGATCAGCATTTCCACAATAGTCTGGATTTTTGTACCGCCTGAGTCCTGAATTTTATAAAGCCTCTCAGTGCGTGCGAACTCTGTCAGCATGTCTGTCAGATAAGTAGCTTCAACGCTGTCCTGTTGTTTCCCCAAATCGAAAAAGCTCATCTTTACGAGCTTGCTGAAGTATGACCTTATAGTGGCGGGACTGATTCTCTCAATATTCATCACGCGTTCATCCTCCTGGTGAAGTTGGTGAAAAGCACGCTTCCCTAACGAATATCCATATATTCAATTTAGCAAAATTTTGTATAAAATGTCAAATGCAACTTTTGTGATGAAGGTGTCCCTAAGATATAATTCCCCCACTGCAAGGCTCGTAAAGCTCTGCAGAATATAAATGAAAAAGGAAAATGAATATGGCCAGGATTAAAATAGAACTGCCGGAGAGTTTTGTATTTAAAACACGAATAGCTCTTCGCATTAGCGATATTAACTACGGAGGTCACCTGGGCCACGACTCGGTTCTCACGTTAACTCACGAAGCCAGGGTAAGGTTTTTTAAAGCGTACGCATTCACTGAGCTAGATGTTTTCGGTCCGGGCATCGTCATATCGGACCTAGCCGTAACATATAAGTCTGAAGGCTTTTACGGCCACACGATAGTTATAGAGATTGCCGTGTGTGATTATACCAAATACGGATGCGACCTCGTGTATAAGCTCTCAGAAAAGGACTCGGGTGCGGACCTGGCATACGTAAAGACAGGCATAGTCTTTATGAATTACGAAAAGCGCGAGGTTGCGGCGGTGCCCGAGGAGTTTAAGAAGCTTTTCGAGGCTAGTGATTATAAGGTTGAAGTACAGACTTAGAAGGATAACAATTAGATGAACCTGCTCAATTAAATAAGGCCGGGGATATCTCCCCGGCCTGAAAATTCAAAATTATTTTTTACCGTTTAATTTCTCAACAATAATAGCAATACCCATCCCGCCGCCGCAGCATAGGGTGGCGAGTCCTCGTTTTACTTTCTTTCTCCTCTTCATTTCATGAAGGAGAGTTACCAGAATCCTGGTGCCCGAAGCCCCAATCGGATGGCCAAGCGCAATAGCGCCTCCGTTCACATTTATCTTCTCTTCGGGTATCGGCAAGTCTCTCAGCACTGCCAGAGACTGCGCAGCGAAAGCTTCGTTAAGCTCAAAGAGGTCAATATCATCAAGTGATAGCTTTGCCTTATCAAGAGCCTTCTGTACTGCCGGGACAGGTCCTATGCCCATGATCGCAGGGTCTACACCTGTTACGGCATAAGATACGATTGAGGCGTAAGGTTTGAGCCCAAGCTCTTTAGCTTTCTTCTCTGATGTAACGAGCACCGCGGCTGCTCCGTCGTTAATCCCGGATGCATTACCTGCACTCACCGTTCCGCCTACTTTAAATACCGCGCGGAGCCTCGC
>DEIM01000065.1:0-11405 GCA_002352485.1 Candidatus Dadabacteria bacterium UBA2774 | reverse complement strand
CTATCCACCGCATCTTTACACTTCATCTGACTCTTGTAAGCAAATTCGTCCTGCTCTTCCTTGGATATATTATATGCCTCGGCAAGATTCTCAGCTGTTACTCCCATGTGATAGTCGTTAAAAACATCCCAGAGACCGTCATAAACCATGCCGTCCGTAATATTGTCCTTAGGCATACCCATTCTGTAACCGTAGCGCGCTTTATCAAGATAGAACGGCGCCTGGTTCATATTTTCCGTACCGCCGGCGATTATTGCATCTGCATCGCCAGCTTTAATTGCCTGAGCTGCCTGTACTATGGTCTGAATTCCCGATCCGCATACCCTGTTGATAGTAAGTGCAGGTGTTTCGATAGGAAGCCCCGAATCGAGCGACACCTGTCTTGAAATATTCATACCTTGTCCGGCACCTAGAATATTTCCTATTATACAGTCGTCTATTTCACTCGGGTCTATACCCGTGCGGTCCAAAATCTCCTTGACAACATTTGCTCCCAGCTGTCTCGGACTTGTATCTTTCAATGTGCCGCCAAAAGCCCCAATTGCAGTTCTTAGCGGTTCGCTAATAACAACTTTCTGCATTTTTATGCCTCCGAAAAATTTATTGTGCAAGTGCGAATAAAGTCTTCTGACATTTTACATTTAACTTTTTTTTTTGCAAGTTCTAAGTAGCTCTGCTTGACAGCACTTATAGCTTTGGGTAATTCGTTAGTACTTAATTTCAGGAGATACTATAATTGTCCATCACAAGAGTAGCTGTAATTTTCGGCGGTAGATCGGTCGAGCACGAGATATCCATTCTCTCTGCAAAGTCGATTCTAAGAAATATTGACCGTACGAAATACGAAGTATTCCCAATATATATAGAAAAGAGCGGTATATGGCGAGCTGCGGATACGGAGGCGTGGTTAAAGGACGGAGAGTTTGAATATTCTGCTGCTTCCTTTCTATCTCCCTCGCTCAATCCCAAGGAACGGCTGTTTTACGAGATTGCCGAAGACAAAGTCATAGGTGAGCACAAAATCGACGCTGTTTTCCCTGTACTTCACGGAACATACGGTGAAGACGGTACGGTACAGGGTCTCTTAGAGCTCATGGGCGTCCCGTTCATTGGAGCTTCTGTGCTCGGCTCTTCTGTTGGAATGGACAAGATAGTCATGAAGGCCGTTTTAAAGGAAGTGGGGCTTCCGGTGGTTGATTATGTAGATTTTTCTAAGTTCGAATGGGAATCCTCAAGCACCGTGATAAGAGACCGGATAATAGATAAAGTAGGTTTTCCATGTTTTGTAAAATCTGCAGACTTAGGCTCGAGCGTTGGAATATCAAAAGTAGACTCAGAAAACACTTTGGATGAGGCGGTTCATTTTTCCTGCCGGTTTTCAAACCGCGTACTGGTTGAAAAGGCAGTAAATACTCCTAGGGAAATCGAGGTAAGCGTTCTCGGAAACGATGCGCCAAAAGCTTCATGTCCCGGCGAGATTGTGCCAAAGAGAGAATTCTACGATTATACCGCCAAGTATTTGGATGAAGAAACCGGGCTGATCGCGCCTGCTGAGCTTGATGAAGAAATTACTACACGTCTTAGCGAATTGGCCGTAGGCGCATTTAAGGTCCTTGACTGTAAGGGAATGGGGAGAGTCGATTTTCTCATGGACGGGCAAACAAACGAGCTCTTTATAAGCGAGATAAACACCATACCGGGCTTCACTCAGATAAGTATGTACCCAAAGCTCTGGGAGCTAAGCGGAGTTCCTTACGCAGAGCTCATTACACGGCTCATAGAGCTTGCTATCGAAAGAAATGAATCTCAAAAGAGTTTGAAAGTAGATATCACAGATATTCAAAAAACGCCGTCCTCAGAATAACTAACTTCTTTGTGAAGGGACGGCCGAATTTGAGTGTTTTTCACATTATCTGCTAATTAGCTATAATTACTTAAAATCCATTGTAGTTTATTTGCCTAATTAGCCCTGGTGATGGGTACTTAAACTTTGTTCTATTATGCACGCACAAAAAGAGCCCGAGCGTCTAAAGAAAAATTTAAAGCTCCTGGATGTATATGCGCTTGCGACAGGCACCACGCTTAGTGCGGGTTTTTTCCTCTTGCCGGGTCTTGCCGCTATGCAAGCGGGCCCCGCAATCGTGCTTGCATATCTTATCGCCGCGCTTCCCCTTATCCCCGCTACATTCAGTATAGTTGAGCTCACAACCGCCATGCCCCGTGCAGGTGGGGTGTATTATTTTCTCGACCGCTCCATGGGACCGCTGTTCGGCACCATAGGCGGCATCGGCACCTGGCTTGCGCTGGTGCTAAAAGTCGCGTTCGCCCTTATCGGTATGGGAGTCTATATAGGTCTATTTGTTCCAGAGCTTCCCATTGTCCCTGTCGCAATAGGGATTGCCCTTGCTATTGGAATACTGAATCTCGTTGGTGCAAAGTTAAGCGGAAGCTTTCAGGTATTCCTTGTGATTATACTTCTCGGCATCCTGGTTTTGTTTATCGGTGACGGAGTCACTCACGTTCAAACCTCTCATTTCGAGGGATTTTTTGACCCGGGCATGGCCGCAATACTTTCAACCTCAGCCATGGTGTACATAAGCTACGTGGGTGTCACTAAAGTTGCGAGCCTCTCAGAGGAGGTTGAAAACCCCGAGCGCAACCTGCCTCTTGGTATTTTCCTTGCTCTTGGCACTGCGTTATTAATCTACGGCATCGGCACCGCATTAATGGTGGGTGTAATACCGATAGAGCAGTTAAGGGGAGACCTTTCACCTGTGGCGACGGCCGCAAACATTATATTCGGAAAGCCCGGAGTCATACTTGTTTCATTTGCCGCCTTACTCGCATTTATCTCCGTTGCGAACGCGGGCACTATGAGCGCCTCACGCTACCCCCTCGCAATGAGCCGCGACCTCATGATGCCGAGCTTCTTCCAAAAACTGGGTAAGAACGGAATGCCCTATGCAGCGATCATAGTTACCGTCCTCTCCATCGTGGTGTTCTTGGCAGTGCTTGATACTTCAAAAATCGTTAAGATTGCAAGCGCGTTCCAGCTCCTTATGTTCATGCTCATCTGTTTTGCCGTAATTGTTATGAGGGAGAGCAAGATAGAGTCTTACGATCCGGGCTACCGCTCTCCGCTCTATCCATGGATGCAGATTTTCGGCATCCTAGCCTCAATATGGCTTCTTGCTCAGATGGGTATTTGGACAAAGGTGCTGACGGGCGTAATGGTTGTGCTCGGAGTGGTGTGGTACAAATTCTACGTCAGACAGAAGGTAATTCGGAGCGGAGCGATCTATCATATTTTCGAGCAGCTGGGGCAGTCCAGATATGAAGGTCTGGACAGGGAGCTCAGAGGCATACTAAAGGAAAAAGAGCTCAGAAAAGAAGACCCGTTTGACGAGCTAGTTGCCCGTAGTCACGTGCTCGATATCGGAACTGAGGTCAAATTCGGGGAAATTGTGAGTGACGTAAGCAAACTCCTCTCGCGATTCGTGCCCTTGTCCTATGAGAACCTCAATACAACTTTCATGGAAGGCACTGTAGTCGGCATAACTCCTGTTGCGCACAATGTAGCCCTGCCGCATCTCCGCGTCGATGGTCTTGCTCAAATGGAGCTTGTTATGGTGCGCTCTAAGCCCGGTGTTCACATCCAGTTCAATAATCCCGCAACTGACAGTGAAGAGGAGCAGACTCTGCACGCAATATTCTTTTTCCTTAGCCCTCTCGATAACCCGACTCAGCACCTTAGGATGCTCGCCCAGGTTGCACGTCACGTTGAAAGCGACACATTTTTTGAGGACTGGCTTCATGCAGAGGATGAGCAGCAGCTAAAGGAAGCGCTTATACACAACGAAAGGTTCCACTCTATCTATCTCCATAAAGATACGCCGACAGAGTCCCTTATAGGAAAGGAGCTAAAAGAGATAAACATGCCTGTCGGCAGCCTGGTCGCGCTGATACGTCGTGATGAGCAGATTATCGTGCCCAGAGGCAACACTGTGCTTAAGGAAAACGACAGGCTTACCGTTATTGGCGAGCCCTCGAGTATGCGTAAATTCCATAAGAAATATATGTAAATAAACTTGGAGTTCTATCCCTATTTAGTGAACGTTCCCACAGTAGCTCATGGACCCCCTGATTCTTCTAGTATATATAACCGTAATTTCAGCTAACTTAAGGTATATTTATTATGATATTCTGTAGTGGTTAAGACATTATTAATACTAAATAAATTGAGATTTATCGTAGGTTCTCTAAACGATGGTTAATGAGAGAGGAAATAATATAATGAATAGAAGTGTTATCGCTGCTCTATTACTGCTCACCTTTTTATGTTATCCGGGTGCATCCGTCGCAGAGGAGGCTCAGAATATTAGCCATTCCCCGGATGCGCTAATGCTCCGTTTTCCGGATGTGAGTGATAACGAAATAGTCTTTGTTTACGGCGGGGACGTTTGGATCGTGTCCAAAGATGGTGGAGTTGCCAGAAAGCTGAGCTCTCCCAAAGGACGCGAGTCGTTTCCCAAATTCTCCCCAAAGGGCGATAAAGTTGCATTCAGCGGCAACTACGATGGCAACACTGATATATATGTTATATCGGGCTCAGGCGGTATGCCGGAGAGGCTCACTCATCATCCAGAAGAGGACCTTGTAGTTGACTGGTACCCGGATGGTGAGAGCGTTCTCATGCGCTCAAAGATGCAGAGCCCGAGCGAGCGTTATAATCGTTTGTTCAGGCAACCGGTAGAGGGCGGTATGCCGGAGGTGCTTGCGCTTCCATACGGCGAGATCGGAAGCTTCAGCCCCGAGGGAGATAATCTTGCCTTTCAGTATAAGACCAGACAATCAAATGCCTGGAAACGCTACAAGGGTGGTACGGCAAGCGATCTCTGGATGTACAATCTTGAGGATCAATCACTCAAAGAGTTTACGGATTATGAAGGAACAGACGCTCTCCCGATGTGGCATAATAACACGATCTACTTCCTTTCAGATAGGGGGCCCGAAGAGAGGCTCAATATTTGGGCTTACGATACGGCGACTGAAGAAAAGAGGCAGGTTACGGATTTTACCGAATTTGATGTTAAATGGCCGAGTCTTGGACCTGGGGACATAGTGTTTGAAAACGGAGGCGCGCTTTATCTTTTAGATCTTGGCGATGAGAGTTATG
Organism: Candidatus Dadabacteria bacterium UBA2774; assembly: GCA_002352485.1. Classification (GTDB taxonomy): domain Bacteria; phylum Desulfobacterota_D; class UBA1144; order Nemesobacterales; family UBA2774; genus UBA2774. The sequence goes on along the minus strand of DEIM01000065.1, from coordinate 6,229 downwards.
CCCAGGTCTCTGTTCAGGTCCCCGATGATTTACCCGAGCTCAGGCCGCGGCTTAAAGAGGTTTCAAAAAATATAAACAATTTCTCCATATCCCCAAGAGGAAAGAGGGCTCTGTTTGAGGCTCGGGGCGAGATATTCACCGTACCTCAAAGAAGAGGCAGTGCCAGGAACCTTACGCAAACTTCAGGGGTTGCAGAGCGCTTTCCCGTATGGTCTCCCGACGGTAAAAATGTTGCTTACTTCTCCGATAACTCAGGAGAGTACGAGCTCTACATACGCCCGAGTGACGGAAAGGGCGAAGAAACTCGCATCACCACAGACGGCGGCGTTTACCGCTTTGGCCCCGTCTGGTCTCCCGATAGCAAAAAAATTACGTACAGCGATAAGACCGGGAGTCTCTTTATGGTTGATATTTCAAATAAAAAACCATTACTCGTCTCAAAGGACACGAGGAGCCCAATTGGCAGCTATGCTTGGTCTCCCGACAGCAGGTGGCTCACCTATCCGTTCACAGCAGATAACGGCCTCAAGTCCGTCATGATCTATGACACTAAGGATAAGAAGTCGCGTAAAGTCACAACTGATTTTTATAATGACAACTCTCCCGTGTTCGACCCCGGTGGCAGGTACTTATACTTTTACTCTGACCGGAGTTTCACACCCGTATACGGAGACATGGACGATACCTGGATATATCCCAATTCCACCGGCGTCTACGCCCTTACGCTTAGGGCAGACACCCTGTCGCCCATTGCCCCGAGAAGTGATGAGGAAACGGAGAAAAAGAATGAAAAAACAGACGAGAATTCCAGCGAATCCGTAAAAATTGACTTCAGTGGTATAAAAGAGCGCGTTGTTAAGCTCCCTGTAAGAGCCGGTAATTTCGGCCATTTAAAAGCCCTTAACGGGAAAGTCGTATACCTAAGATTCCCTAGGGCGGGGGTAGAGGATCACAACGGAGGAAAAGGCCAGCTCCAGTTTTACAGTCTCCATGACGGTCATGAAAAAACCGTGATCCCGAACATTAACGGTTATGACTTAACTTCAGACGGGTCCAAGCTGATTTACAAATCGGACGATGTGTACGGCATAGTGGATTTCGGTGAAGGCAGGAACACTGGGCAGGGGAAATTGGATATTTCTAAATTAAAAGCCCAAATAGACCCTCGCCAGGAGTGGCAGCAAATATTCAACGATTCATGGCGTATTCAGCGCGATTTCTTTTACGACCCGAAAATGCACGGTGTAGACTGGGACGGGGTAAAAGTGAGGTATGAAAAGCTCCTTCCCTACATAGTTGACAGAGAGGACCTCAACTTTGTCATAAGCGAGATGATGGGTGAGCTCAACTCCTCACATGCCTATATAGGGGGAGGGGATATAGAGGAAACAGAGCGTATTTCTGTAGGACTTTTGGGAGCCGATTTTGAGCTCGATAAGAAAAACAATGCATACCGTATTAAAAAGATATACGGGGCTTCGAGCAATATCGCCGATATCAGATCACCTCTAAAAGAGCCGGGTGTTAATGTGCAGGAGGGCGACTATCTTCTGAGCGTTAACGGAAAGCCGCTTGATACTTCAAAGGATCCCTGGGCATCATTTCAGGGTCTTACAGGCGAAGTTGTGGAGCTTGGTATCGGTAAGACGGCGAAGCTGAAGGACGCAAAGGAAATACTGGTTAAACCCATATCCCGAGACGAAGACAGGAAGCTTCGCTACTTGACCTGGGTTGAAGAGAATAGACAGAAAGTAGATCAGGCAAGTGGTGGTAGGGTAGGGTACGTCTATGTTCCCGACACCGGGCAAAGAGGCCAGAACGAGTTAGTTCGGCAGTTCGTACCACAGCAAAAAACACAAGCGCTCATTATAGACGAGCGCTTCAACGGCGGAGGGCAGGTTCCCGACCGCTTTGTAGAAATGTTGAACCGTCCCGTATTAAATTACTGGGGTATACGCGAGTTTGAGGACTGGCAAACCCCTTCTCTTTCCCACTCTGGCCCGAAGGTAATGCTGATCAATGGCTGGGCGGGCTCAGGAGGAGATGCGTTTCCTTATTATTTCCGTAAAGCAGGCTTAGGTCCGATTATCGGTACGCGCACCCACGGCGGGCTGATTGGAATAGGCGGTAACCCGGGGTTCGTTGACGGTGGGTATGTCACAGCGCCTACATACGCATTCTATAATCTGGAGGGTGAGTGGGATGTAGAGGGCAGGGGGGTTGATCCCGATATTGAAGTCCCAGACCTCCCTTCTAACCTAAAATCTTCGGATGATCCACAGCTCGATAAAGCTTTAGAGGTAATCAAGGAGCTTCTTGACAGTAATCCATCCGAGAGGCCTAAAAGACCTCTCTATCAAGACCGCTCGGGCGGAAGCGTGAGCAATTAGTGAATAAAGCAGTCGGGCTCATCACAATTGTTGCGGGGATTCCCGGTCTTGGAGCGCTACTCTTGGCTGGGATGTTTGGAGACTTTCCACTGCCAGCAAAGATGGTTGTACTAAATTCGTTTGTGTTAAGGGGCGTGTGCGGCACTATCGGTGGAATACTTCTCTGGCGCGGCAGTAAATGGGGCTATTACCTTTCTTTGGTTGCCTGGTTATACCTAGTTACCGTTTCAGTCTTAACTCTCTTTGGTTTATTCGATAAGGGGTTAATACTGTCCCTCAGCTTCCTCCAGGAGAATTACCCCAATTTCGGCAGACCATTTTTAAGGTCTGTAATTAAAATTATCCTTGGCATCCCCATCATATACCTTATCTTTAAATCCCTCGGTCAAAAAAGGGGAATCGAAGAACAGACCTCCTGATTCCAGATCATCTTTAAGGTTTGTTTGTTGTAAACTCTTTTGCTAAAGCAGGCATCCCTACGTATAATTTTTCATCTAATTTAATCTATACTAACCAACTGTAGAGGCCATTTATGGATAAGAAACAAGAAAAAGCTACTTTCTCAGGGGGCTGTTTCTGGTGTATGCAACCTCCGTTCGATAATCTTGAAGGCGTAATTTCAACTACCGTGGGATACACCGGGGGCAAAGAAACAAATCCGAAATACGAAGAGGTATGTCACGGGATGACGGAGCATCTGGAGTCCATTGAGGTAATATACGACCCATCAGTCATCTCCTATGAAAAGCTGCTGGATGTGTTCTGGCTGAATGTTGACCCGACAGACGACGGTGGGCAGTTCGTAGACCGCGGGCACCACTACCAGACTGCTATCTTCTACCATAGCGATTATCAGAAAAGCGCAGCGGAGGAATCCATAAACAAGCTCGGCGAGTCGGGCCGCTACAAAGCGCCGATAGTAACCAAACTACTCCCTGCTATGGAATTTTATCCCGCGGAAGGCTATCATCAGAAGTACTACGAGAAGAACCCGATCGGATATCAAAACTATAAGCATGGGTCGGGCAGAGAAGGTTATATACAATATATGAAGAATATAAAATAATGTAAGGTTGGTAAATCAAGATAATACAGGAAACCAATTCAACACAGGAGGTATTAAAGCATGGCAGACGATCAAAGATGGTTTGAAAAACACGCCCCCGAAATGGCAGAGGGCTGGTGGCAGTTCTACAAAGCTTGTGAGGGAGAGACTAAGCTCGATTCCAAAACAAAAGCTCTCATTGCAGTTTCAGTAGCTGTTCACGGCAGGTGTCCTCACTGCACAGAGTCGAGAATAAAAAAAGCGCTCGCGCTCAAGATCTCAAAGGCAGAGATTGCCGAGGCTATCATGCATACGGCGCTTCTTTCCTCGGGTACCGAAATATTCTGGGCTAAAGAAGTCTACGACAAATACCTGGGCTAATATTAACTAGAGTAATTAAGCAAAAAGTGCTTGTCGTTTTAGATGAAATAGGTATACTCTTGCTCCCAAAGAGAGAATGCTTATAGTCGGGGTGTAGCGCAGTTTGGTAGCGCGCAGCGCTTGGGACGCTGAGGTCGGAGGTTCGAGCCCTCTCACCCCGACCATCTTTTAACGTAGTAACCGTAATTCCATCTTTCCCGGTACGCTCGTATTAATACTCCCCGATACCTCTACCTTCAGCTTCCCTGTCTCCAAGCGGCATCTCAGCCTCATCCGTATCATATTCAAGCCCCGAGCCGTCTCCTTCAGGAGCGATCGGCAGGTTCTCAGAAGCCTCTTGTGCTGTCTCGGACACCTGATCGAGGTTTTCTGACTCCTGACCTATTGTTTCAGAATCCTCAGCCAGAGTCTCCGGCTCTTCAGTCAATGAGTTAACTGACTCTGAGGCCTGATCCGTGGTTTCAGATACAGAGTCCAGAGGCTCTGTCGGTGTGTCCACCAAAGGCTCAGAGATTTCTCCCACAGGCTCAGACACCTGATCCAGCTGCTCTTCCGCCGGGTCAAGGGGCCTTTCCGGCTCATACTGAACTGATGTTTCTTCTTCAAACCCAGATATCATCTTAGCTTCAGCGTCAGATGAAAAAGCCGCAGCCAAAAAGAAAATAGCTAAGCACATAATCGACATATTCAGTTTAGATTTCATAAATTCCCTCCGTAACGCTATTTAGCTCTAATAATACTTCCCATCTGCCTATAAATCACCAGCTTTTTGAAAGGCATTAAGCTTGAGCCTCAGATATTTGCATTAACTATCCCATTTTATATACTTCATGTGTACAAAACTGGCCGACCTGAGTTGTACCTAAGATTGTTGTACATCGGTTTTATTTCAGCATTATCATTTAATTGGTATGACCATTAAGATTAATAGGGCGATATTAAGAGCAGGGGTTTAATGTTTTTTAACTTTTCTATGATAGGGTATGAAACTATTATAGGAGGAATTCTAAGATGAAAAAACTCACCGGGGAAAAAGTATTTAAAATTGAGGCTCCCTATGAGGGGATTAGTCTTAAAGATTATCATATTGAAAAGCGCCGTCTTCAGCTCGAGCTACTCACCATACAGCAAAAAGTGGCTAAGCTGTCCCAAAGGCTCTGCATTTGTTTTGATGGACGCGACGCGGCGGGAAAAGGCTCCACGATTCTTCGTTTTACGCAGAACCTCATGCCCAAGTACTACCGAACCGTTGATCTCGGAATTCCGACACCCAAGGAATCAAAGTACTGGTTCCACCGCTATGAGAAGCTCCTGCCCAAACCCGGAGAAGTCGTATTTTTCGACCGCTCGTGGTATAACCGCGCGTTAATTGAGCCTACGATGGGTTACTGCACTCAGTCTCAGTACGAGTACTTCATGAACAAGGTGCTCGAATGGGAGCACAATCTGATCGACAACGGCTTAAAGCTAGTAAAATTTTATCTCTCCGTAGACCCGGAGCACCAGCTTTACCGTTTTCAGGAGAGGCTTTCAGACCCTCTCAAGTTTTGGAAATTTTCTGAGAATGACTTTCATGCAAGAAAAAAGTGGGAAACTTACACTAAATATAAAGAGCAGATGTTCACACATACAGCGTCTAAAAAATCCCCGTGGATACTGATTAATTCAAATTCAAGAAAAGAATCGAGGCTTACAACTATGCTCTATATTGTAAGACTCTATGGGAATAAAAAGTACGTGCCATTGACCGGAGAGGATGTTTCTGAAAAATATAGTATCGAACTGAACGGAGTTGCCTTTAACGGTCTTAACAAGCTTCAGCTCTCCGTGCTAAGTGAATTAGTTGAAGAAAAGGAAGAAAAAAATTTAGGAAAATCTAAAAAAGAAGTGCTTACAAGGATACAGAATGACTGAAGATTATAATTTAGGTAATACGCTTAACCTGCCGATTGTAAAGTCCGCCGGCGGACTTGTTTATAACGACAACTACCATGTCCTACTAATATTTAAGCGCGGCAGATGGGATTTGCCTAAGGGCAGGTTCAATGGTGATGATAATCCTGCCGATACTGCGCTCAGGGAAATTGCCGAGGAGACAGGTCTCGATAAGGACAAGCTGAGCATTAACGGCAAGCTCGTGTCCACATGGCACACGACTAGGCACCAGAAAACTAAGTATCTAAAGAAAACCCACTGGTACCTTGTACGTTACCACGGCAAAGACTCAGACGTAGCGCCCCAGTTTGAAGAGGGGATAATAGAGTGCCGCTGGATACATCTGCCCGATCTGGATACATACCGTGAGCCTATGCTTCCAAGGATCGAGTACGTAATCGATTTCTGGCTCCAGAACTTGGCGTATGCCCCAAGGTTCTAAATTCCCGTATTACATCTACTGATTACGAAATAAAGT
>DEIM01000030.1 GCA_002352485.1 Candidatus Dadabacteria bacterium UBA2774 | reverse complement strand
GTAGATAGGAATGGGGACATTAAGACCGGGCGGATAAGCGGCATCAAGAGTTTATCTCTCGGAGTCCCAATTGGAATTAACTCAGCCCCGGCTCAAGACCTGACCGCCCTCACCGGAATCGGGACAAAGACAGCAGAGCGTATAATCACCTACAGAGAAACTTCAGGAGGCTTTAAAAGCTTGGATGAGTTGGACAATGTTCCTGGAATTGGGGTTAAAACAATAGAGTCTCTAAAGGGAAAGATAAGTCTCTACTAACGTCTAAGTAAAAAATCTATCTCGGTCTCAGTTTCGTTCTTCGGAAGGCCGTAATCACTCGGCACATAACCGGGGTCTGAGCCGAACTCTCCGCTGTCAATCATCACTCTATCCCTCAAGGAATCAAGCACATTTTCCCTTAAAGAATCGATGCTGTAGGGAACATTGCCATATGGAGTGCTCACGGTTTTTATGCGCGAGGGCCTCTTGAATTTACCCCCCGGATACTTTTCAAGCGCCTCTTCCATAAAGTCTATCCATATCGGAAGAGCAGCCCTAGAGCCTGCTTCTTTTTTACCGATAGTCTTATGGTCGTCACGCCCTACCCACACTGCCGTTGTAATACGCGGGCTGAACCCCACAAACCATGCATCCGTGTATTCGTTCGTAGTTCCGGTTTTGCCGCCTAACGGGGCCAGTGAAGTGAGCCGTGCGGCTCTTCTTCCCGTTCCTTCTTTGATTACAGCTTGAAGGAGGTCAGACATTATGTATGCGGTCTCAGGGCTTAGAGTCTGTTTTTCTTCACCACCCGACAAGAAATCCACTGAGCCTGAACGAACAAGCTCAAGAAACTCGGAAGGGTTAAAAAACTTATATTCACTTGAGTCCGAAGCGAAACCCTCTGAATCTGTAAGCTCACCCTCCTCTAAAAACTCCGAGTCAGAATTAACCTTTTCAGCATCCCTACCCTTCTTTTTTGCGAGCGCTCTGATAATATTCAGTCTTTTGGCCTCACGGTCTGCTTTTAAAGATTCTTCTTTGGATACAAACTGGCCGCCCGTGTTGTCCTCGACGATTCTTCCGTTACGGTCATATATCCTGAGGATGAATACCGGCTCTACAAGCTTCCCTTCGTTAGCAAACACGTTATATGCCTTTACCATTTCCATCACTTTTACGTCTGCACCGCCGAGAGCAAGCGAGGGGTAGGGATTGAACTTAGTCTCAAACCCGAAATTCTTCGCATAGCTGACTACATACTTGGGATCTATATCGAGCATCAGCCTGATAGTCGCAAGGTTCCTGGACTTGGCAAGGGCCGATCTGAGCACTATAGCTCCCAGGTAGTTACCGTCATAGTTCTGTGGCGCCCAGTCCTTTATGACAATAGGCATATCGTATAGTACAGATGTTTCAGTGTAGCCCTTATCAATCGCCGCGGAATATACTACAGGCTTAAACGCTGAGCCCGGCTGCCTTACAGCCTGGACTGTTCTGTTAAATTGCGAGGTCCGGTAATCAAACCCTCCTACGAGCGCTCTAATATTGCCTCCGGTGTCCATAGCGACCAGGGCAGCTTGTGTCTCGGGGGCATAATTTAATACGTACTCATATTCTCCGTCCGAGGACTCAATTGCTTTAACTTTAATTACATCGCCTTTTTTGAGGTTCTTAGTTACGAGACTTAACCCTCTATAGCCGTCAGCCGGTGCGTACTTTTCGGTGTAAGGAGAGCTCAGTCCAGAGACCGGCTTGCCGAGCTTTGGGTTTAGTGCGTAGCGAAGCTCGCCCTTTTTATCTCCTAGCGCAATCTCAGCCGTATAGAGAGCCGATTCTTTTTCTTCAGATTTTTCGTCTTTTATTATTGAAGTTATTACTGCCTTGTATTCCTCACCTGCTTGAATGTCGCTTATTTTCTGAGCGCCTATATATTTTTTAATCTGAGCGTCGTTTGAAAGGTTTTTAACCACGACTCTGCGGCCCCGTCTGGACTCTAAGTCGATGAGTCCCCTCTTAACAGCCCACTGCGCCTCAAGGTTCAGGTCTACATCAAGTGTAGTAAACACAGTGTAGCCCCCGTTTATAAACTCTTGTGTCCCGACTGTGTTTTCAAGATAACGTCTTACATGCTCCACGAAATAAGGCGCGAGCTTGGAGTTTACCCTCAAGCGGGGTTTAATTTCTATCTCAAAACTCTCGGCCTCAATTCTCTCATCCTCTGTTATAAACCCTCCCTCACTCATTCTCCTGAGAACCGTTTTTTGTCTCTCAAGTGCACGGTCCGGGTGGGTGCGCGGTGAGTAGTACTCGGGTTTTTGCGGCAGTCCCGCAAGAAGCGCGGCCTCTGCAATATTTATGTCCTTGGCCGATTTGCCAAAATAATTTTGGCTAGCAACCTCAACTCCATAGGTTCCGTCAGCAAGATATATATGGTTTAGATAGAGAAAAAGAATCTCTTCTTTTGAGAGGTTATTCTCGATCCTGTGAGCGAGTATGGCCTCTTTTATCTTTCTTGTAAGCGTGCGCTCGGGGGTTANNCTGAATGTTCTCAAACATCGCGGCAATTATGCTCTTTACGTCGACCCCTTCGTGCTCAAAAAAGCGGCGGTCCTCAACAGCGATAAAAGCGTTTCTCACATGAGTGGGGATATTCTCATAACGTATTATTTTCCTTCGCTCTGCCGCGAATTCCCCTATCAGAGTGCCGTCCGCGGAATACACGTCGCTCTTTAATCTGGGCTTATAACCCGTCACAACTGTGAAATCTGGGAGGTCGCGAGTATAGTACTTATATCCAGCATACAGAGCTAGAATTCCCCCGACCAAGAGTATAAAAAAAGCGGCGATAAAGAACATTAACACCTTGCTTTTTCTGGGTTTTGATTTAAATTTTACTTTCTTTTTATTAGCCATTAGATTCGACGCTGCCCGCTCAGAGGCATTTGAGTGGGAATGGAAATTAAACATAATTATACCTGAGATAAGGTGGTTATATAAAGCATTAAATTCGCAGGGTTGTAATTACCAGGGTTGTAATTACATGGAACAAAATATGACTAAAGAGCCTATTACACTGGATACGTACATTAAAGATGTGAAAGACCAGGAAATAAAGGGCATACTGCTAAAGCTCAAGAACGAAATACGCAGAACAGACGCTGACAAGGATTCGATAGAAGCAATTATTGCCTCACTGAAAGATAAAAACATCACCATAGCCGAGGAAGTGCTAAACTTAATCCAGGACTAAACACACTTTGAGTATGCCCTTTTGAAATATTTACGGTGCACCACCACCTCATTTCTATCAGGCTTACCCATATGTCTTTAAAAAGATGATTCCGAGAATGAGGTAATTTTCAGATATAAACACAATGAACGCTCAAAAGAATACGGCAGACAGCATACTTGATCTAATAGGCGGAACACCGGTTATAAAGCTCCATAATATAGCTACTGAAGACTCTGCGGCTATATGGGCAAAGCTCGAGAACCTGAACCCCGCTGGTAGCACTAAAGAGAGAATCTCTCTCAGAATGATCGAAAGCGCTGAGGAAAAAGGACTCATAACCCCTGGCAAAACAGTGATTGTTGAGGCTACGAGCGGTAACACCGGCATAGGGCTTGCGCTCGTCTCGGCACTAAAAGGCTACGAGCTTATCCTTACCATGCCTGCCGGGAAGAGTTTTGAGAGAAGGCAGCTACTTTCAGCTTACGGTGCTGAGGTAATTCTAACCCCTGCCGAAGAGCTCATGGCAGGCGCCGTCAAAAAAGCCAAGGAAATAGCCGCTGAGCGCCCAGACTCAATCATGCTAAGCCAGTACGAAAACCCGGAAAACGCCGAAGCGCACCGCCTCGGCACAGGGGCAGAGATAATAGAGCAGGTACCTCCCCCCATAGACGCCTTTGTTTCAACCGTCGGCACCGGAGGCACGTTAAGCGGCGTTGGAAGTGCGCTCAGGGAGAAATACCCTAATATACATCTGGTCGCGGTTGAGCCTGCCGAATCTGCAGTGTTATCGGGAGAGGAAGCCCGCATGCACGACATACAGGGCATTGGCCCGGGATTCGTACCCCCGATACTGGACACCGACATGTATGATGAGATAATTCTAGTTTCTGCAGAAGAAGCAGCTGAATTTGCAAGAGAAATTGCACTTAAAGAAGGGCTTTTAGTCGGCATTTCATCGGGCGCATCCGGACTTGCAGCCCTTAAAGTAGCAAAAAGGCTGGGCCCGGGTAAACAGGTGGTTACAATTTTCTGCGATACCGGCGAGCGATACTTAAGCACTGGACTTTTCGGAAACGAATAATATATTAAGATTAAGAAGGTATTTATGCATTATAATGAGGAAATGCGGATAGACCGGAGCGCGAATCACCATTGAAGGGCAAGAATACAATAAAAACGAGCGTTTCACAGCGGTGGCGAGGAACTAGAAGTGTTTGATAAAGGGAGCTATGTGTGGTATCTTTGTGTATGTTTTCCGGCAGTTATATTTTAAATTATACGAGGTCTAAGTGAATAGCCAATTATTTAAAAATTTAGTACTATGGCTGGTAATTTTTGTAGCGATCATAGCTCTTTACCAGCTTGTGCATACCCCGAGAACCGCTACTCTCGAAATCCCCTATAGCGAGTTTTTAGAGTACGTGGATAAGGGGGATGTTAAGGAGCTCGAATTTAAGGGCGAGCAAATACTAGGTGAGTTTTCAAGCCCTGTAGGAGAAAGCTCTGAAACAGGCTTTAAAACGGTTGGCCCCGCAAGCGAAGACCTCTTGAAAACACTTGAGGAAAAAGGTGTTTCATTTAAATTCGACGCAAACAAAGAAGGCTCTCTTACTCATATACTTCTCAACTGGGCGCCGCTGATCCTTCTAATTGTAATTATGGTTTTCTTTATGCGCCAGCTCCAGGCGGGCGGTACAAAGGCTATGTCTTTTGGGAAAAACAAAGCCAGAATGCTGTCTGAAAACCAGAACAAGATCACATTTAAAGACGTTGCAGGTGTAGACGAAGCCAAAGAGGAAGTCCAGGAGATTGTGGAGTTCCTGAAGAGCCCCAAAAAGTTTACCAAGGTCGGTGGCCGTATTCCCAAGGGCATTCTGCTTGTAGGTCCTCCCGGAACGGGTAAGACCCTTTTGGCAAAAGCCATTGCGGGAGAGGCGGGTGTGCCGTTCTTTATCATCAGCGGTAGCGACTTTGTTGAAATGTTTGTAGGAGTCGGTGCGTCAAGAGTAAGGGACCTGTTCGCTCAGGCCAAACGCCACGCACCCTGCATAGTCTTCGTTGACGAGCTTGACGCTGTAGGGAGGCACAGGGGTGCCGGACTCGGCGGAGGACACGACGAGAGAGAACAGACACTAAATCAGCTGCTTGTTGAAATGGACGGTTTTGAATCAAACGAAGGGATTATCGTAATGGCAGCCACAAACCGCCCCGACGTGCTTGATCCGGCCCTACTCAGACCGGGCAGATTTGACCGACAAGTGGTAGTTCCAAGGCCCGATGTAAGAGGTAGAGAAGAGATATTGAAAGTTCATTCTAGAAACACTCCGCTTGATAGCGATGTAGAGCTTACCGTTATAGCACGATCCACTCCGGGATTCTCAGGCGCAGACCTTGAGAACTTGGTTAATGAGTCCGCGCTTCACGCGGCAAGGCAAAACAGAGCTAAAATCTCGATGCAAGACTTTGAGTTCGCTAAGGATAAAGTCATTATGGGCGTTGAGAGAAAGAGCATGATAATAAGCGATGCGGAAAGGAAGATCACGGCATATCACGAGGCAGGTCACGCGCTAGTAGCCAAGCTCACTCCGGGAACAGACCCAATACACAAGGTCACTATTATCCCCAGAGGCATGGCGCTTGGAGTCACTCAGCAGCTGCCGATAGAAGACAGGTATACGCTTTCTAGAACGAGCCTTAACGGCACAATAATGGTTCTGCTCGGGGGAAGAGCTGCCGAGGAAATTGTGTTCAGTGAGCGCACGAGCGGTGCCGGAAACGACCTTGACCGTGTTACGGATATTGCGCGCCGCATGGTCTGTGAATGGGGAATGAGCGAAAAAGTTGGCCCTGTTACGTTCGGCAAGGGCGAAGAGCAGATTTTCTTGGGCAAAGAAATTTCTAAGTCCAAGGATTACAGTGAAGAGACAGCTATTGAAATAGATAGTGAGATACGCTCTATCGTCACTGAGAACTATAACAAGGCCAAAACTACCCTTGAAGATAATATTGATTTACTTCATAAGCTTGCCGGGATGCTTCTTGATAAGGAAGTAATAGACGGTAAAGAGCTTGAGGAGCTCGTTAGTAGCCACAAGCCCCAAAAAGATTATCCCTCCCCTTGGCAAAACCCGACTACTGAAGGGTCTGTAGCCTTTAGGAGCAGCAATAATTCTGAAGACGCTTGATGATCCGCGGTATTAATTACTTACGGCACAGCGCATAGGGGTTTTCTAAATTCGCATATAAAACGGAGCTATTTTACAGTATTGCTCTAACTACCCCTTTAGGAGGCGGATAAGTTGCGTAAGAATGCGGCTAACCCTACAATTGATCTGGTGGATGATCCGGCAGCTCCCAATTTAAATACTCATCTGTTTAAATGCAGGGACACCGAGTTTGACCTAAGCACAAAAACCCATATCATGGGAGTGCTGAACACTACGCCCGACTCTTTTTATGACGGAGGAAATTACTCGCAAGTAGACGCCGCTTTAAAGCACACTGAAAAGATGATAGAGGAAGGCGCAGATATTATAGACATAGGCGGTGAGTCCACTCGCCCGGGCTCCCTACCCGTCTCAGCCCATGAAGAGCTTGAAAGGGTAATTCCACTCATAAAAGAAATAAGAAAACACTTCGACATACCGCTATCCATTGATACAACGAAATCAGAGGTCGCCCTTAGGGCGCTCGACGAAGGCGTAAAAATTGTTAACGATATAAGCGGTCTCACGTTCGACCCGGAGATTGCAGACGCCGTATCCAAATATGGGGCCGGACTCGTGCTGAGCCACACTTCTTCGAGGCCCCACGATATGCAAAGCAAAACCAGTTACGACTCTCTTATTGAAGATATTAAGCTCCCTCTTCGAATTTCAGTAAAGCTTGCTGAGCATAAAGGCGTGCGTCCGCGCTCTATCGTAGTAGACCCCGGGTTTGGTTTTGGAAAAACAGTAGAGCAGAATTTAGCTATTCTTAAGCACTTAAACTCGTTCATAGAGCTTGGCAAACCTATATTAATCGGTACTTCGAACAAGTCTTTTATCGGCAAAGTCCTCGATGCAAAGGCAGGGGATAGAATTGAGGGTACGGCGGCCACCGTAGCTGTAGGTATACTAAATGGGGCTTCTATAATAAGAGTTCATGAAACGGGATATATGAAACGTGTATCCCAAATGATTGATGCAATACTTAATGTTAGTTGCGAAAGTTATTGAAATGTCTTAACTTTTTCTAAGTTATAAGTTATAATTTGATTATGCTCGATGCTATAATTAATTACCGCTATGTTTGGGACACTCTCGACATCGTGCTTGTCGCCTTCGTAATATATTATGTTTTAAGGATCATAGAAGGTACAAGAGCGGTCCAAATACTGTTAGGACTAGTGCTTCTAGTGGTACTTTATTACTTCTCACAGAGAGGCCTTTTCACGCTCAATTGGATACTCGGGCAGTTCCTGGGATCGATAATACTTATAGTGGTGATTCTTTTCCAGCACGACATTCGCCGCGGCCTTGCGGCAATCGGCAGGAGGCCTTTTTTACTAAAACTCTCTCCGGGTAAGTCAAAACAGCTATATGCGGAAGAGGTTGTGAAAGCGGCGAGCTACCTGGCCAATAGACACATTGGCGCCCTCATCGCAATAGAAAGGAACAACAGCTTATCTGACTTTATAGAGATAGGAATGAGGATCGACGCTCTGGTATCAAGGGAGCTGATAATAAGCATATTCAACCCCGCCTCCCCTCTTCACGACGGCGGAATAATCATAGTAGGCAACAGGATCGTTTCTGCAGGCTCATTTTTCCCGCTTGTGACCGACCCCGATCTTGAAAGGGATCTTGGGACAAGGCACAGAGCGGCAATAGGACTCTCGGCCGAGACAGACGCAATGGTAATTGCCGTTTCTGAAGAGACAGGCAGCATTTCCCTTGCTTCGGGGGGCGAGATCACGAGGGGACTGGACGCGACGGCTCTTAACAACATGCTTCAAGAGCTCCTCGGGATAAAAAAGCCCGATCAGTCTAAACAAGTTGCAATAACTAATAAAGAGGAGAGCTAAAAGCAAACACCTTTAGGGTATAGATATGGTGGACTGGTTAAAAAAACCCTATCAATCTGATAGCGGCAATACTAATAAGACAAAAGCTCCTTTCTTTTCGGACATGGGAAAGAAGCTCCTTGCCGTGGTAATCGCCATATCCCTGTGGCTAGTAGCGAACCTCCAGCACGATGTAGATAAAAATGTGAATATAGATATAAATTATGCAAATCTGCCCCCCGGGCTCGTCATAGCCAACAACCCGCCTGAAAAGCTCACAGTGAGAATGAGGGGACCGCGCAGTCAGCTACCCTCAGCCAACTCTGAGAGCATGCTATTTACAATAGACCTCTCGAACCTGGGCGAAGGCATGTCACGTTTTGATATAACCACGGATCAGATTATTCCACCTAGAGATGTCCAGGTCACAGGTATAAGCCCGGCTGAGATCGAGATCTATATAGACAAGCTTAGCGATAAGAACGTCAAAGTCGTACCGTCCATAGGATCCCTCGAGGCAGGTTACCAGATAATCGGCGAGCCCGAAGTCGTGCCGTCCGAGGTCATGGTCCGCGGACCCAAAAGTCTGATAACTAAAATAAGCAGTATTACTACTGACCCGGTACAGCTAAAGGGTGAAAAAGCTAAATTCACAATAGAAGTACCGCTCCGCTCACCCTACTCTCTTGTCAAAGTAGTCGGCAACAACACAGTCCGTGTTACAGTGGACATTGCTGAAAGGACACTCGAGAAAGAATTTAACAACCTTGCCATAAACTTTGTTAACTTTGACGATTTTGATTTCGAGACAGACGGCAATATAGTAACAGAGATATCATTCGAAGGTCCGTTCAGTATCATCAACAACCTCAGCAGCGAAGATATAGAGCTCTTCGTTGACGGAAGCGATATTAATAATAACAACAATAAGACTCAGAAACTAAAGGTCAGCGTCGATTATCCACACAAGGAATTACTCAAGTTAAAGAGTCAGTCTCCGACGACTATCGAGATAAAACTAAACTGAGCAGGAGAATCAGCTTGGAGCTTAAACAAAGACGCCTCTTCGGCACAGACGGCATAAGGGGTGTAGCCAATAGTGATCCCATGACGCCTGAGATGAGCCTAAGGCTCGGAAAGGCCCTCACGCATATCCTGAGGCAAAGTAAGTCTGACTCCAAAAGACCCAAAATTGTTATAGGTAAGGACACCAGGCTCTCAGGGTACATGTTCGAGCAGGCACTGTCTTCGGGCATAACCTCAATGGGTGCGGACGTGCTGTTAGTGGGTCCGCTTCCTACACCCGCTATAGCATTTATTACTTCCAGCATGCGGGCTGATGCCGGAATTGTTATTTCTGCATCTCATAACCCTTACCATGATAACGGCATAAAAATATTCGACCGACACGGTTTTAAGCTCCCCGATCAAAGAGAGCTTGAGATTGAAGAGCTTATGCATAACGGAGAGGCTGACAAGCTGCAAGGCTCCCCGAACGACATCGGGAAAGCATACAGGATAGACGACGCCCAGGGACGCTACGTGGTATTTACTAAAAACTCCTTTCCGGGAGACCTCACACTTGACGGAGTGCGCTTGGTACTTGACTGCGCAAACGGCGCGGCATACAAGGTAGCTCCGACAGTGTTTCAGGAACTTGGCGCAGAACTCATAACTATCGGCGTAAACCCTGACGGTGAAAACATAAACACCGACTGCGGCTCCCTGAACCCAGAGCTTCTCTGCCAAAAAGTACTCGATACTGACTCGCATGTAGGTATAGCTCTTGACGGTGATGCGGACAGAGTCATATTCTCGGACGAAAAGGGCAACATCGTAGACGGCGATAAGATCATAGCAATCTGCGCAAACGAGATGATAGAGAACGGGGCTTTACGCGGGAACGCAGTTGTTTCTACCTTAATGAGTAACATGGCGCTTGAAAGATATATAGAAGACAAAGGACTCGGATTCATACGCACCCAGGTGGGAGACCGCTATGTAGTTGAAGAAATGCGCAGGAGAAACTGCAACCTTGGAGGAGAGCAGTCAGGCCACATAATCTTCCTTGACCATACCACGACCGGGGACGGGACACTCGCTGCGCTTCAGTTATTAGCAATAATGAAAAGAAAAGAAAAACCCCTTTCCGAGCTCTCCCTTATTTTCGATCTCTACCCCCAGGTATTATTAAATCTAAAAGTAAGCGAGAAGAGAGATCTTTCTAAAATCCCCGGACTAAACGAGCTAATGGGTGAGCAAGAAAAGCGCTTAAATGCTAAAGGCCGTATAAATATCAGGTATTCTGGCACTGAACCCATTGCACGGGTAATGGTAGAGGGCGAAAACGACACGCTCATTAACGAGATTGCAAATATGCTTACGGATAAGATAAGACAAGAAATAGGAGCTTAAGAAAGATGCCTAAACTAAATGTAAACATAGATCATGTAGCGACAATAAGACAGGCAAGAGGCGGAGTCGAGCCCGACCCTGTGGCGGCAGCCGTACTCGCAGAGCTTGCAGGGGCTGACGGCATAGTCGTACATTTGAGAGAAGACCGAAGACACATCCAGGACAGAGACCTAAGACTCCTAAGAGAAACAGTAAAAACAAAACTCAATATGGAAATGGCCGCAACGGAGGAAATGGTGCAGATAGCCAAAGCTGTATTACCCGACATGGTAACCCTTGTGCCCGAAAAAAGAAAGGAGCTAACGACTGAGGGGGGCCTTGATGTTAAGGGTAATTATAAAAACGTATCGCGCACAGTAAGGGAGCTAAAGACGAGCGGTCTCTTCGTGAGCCTCTTCATCGATCCTGACCATGAGCAGATAAAGATATCTAAAGAAGCAGGCGCCCAAATGGTAGAGCTTCATACAGGAAATTATTCTGACGCGGCAAATGAAGAAGAAATGGAGACAGAGCTCGATAAGATAGAGAGCGCCGTTCATGCGGCAGTAAAAGCAGGCCTCAGAGTTGCGGCAGGACACGGACTTGACTATACGAACACCCAGTATGTAGCTCAGTTCGAGGACATTGAAGAGCTTAACATCGGCCACAGCATTGTCTCCCGCGCGGTTCTGGTAGGCATGGAAAAAGCTGTAAGTGATATGCTCATCCTTTGCAGCTAATATCTCCGCCATAAATATTTTCATACCCATTACTCAGCAATAAATAGAGAGTTATTGCTCTTAATTGTGTTTAAAAAGAGAAAGTGGATATAATGAGAATTAAGACCCGCTGCAAGAAGAGCAGAGCCCGTGAATCTGAAGTTTGTGGTCTTTTACGTCAAACTGGTTTAGTTTCGCAATCTGGTTCAGGCATAGCTCAATTTGTGAATTGGCAAACTCATATACATTCCCGCAGTTAGTACAGATCATATGATGATGATGCTCATTCTCTGAACGTATAGGTTCGTAGCGCGCCTTTCCGTCGCCAAAGTCCCTCTCTGCGGCGATACCGGACTCCCTGAATAACTTAAGCGTCCTGTACACCGTAGCAAATCCTATCTTAGGATGGTTCTTTTTTATATTCTCGTAGAACTCCTCAACAGTAACGTGTTTACCCATATAGTTGTTAAAGAACTCGTCAAATATTACATCTCTCTGCTTAGTTGATTTAAGCTGCATTCTAGAGATATAATCTTTAAGAGTTTTTCTTCGTTCCATTTTTCTTTGCGCCACTGGAGTCATATTTTATGCCTCTTTCCGATATTGAATATAATTATCAATAATAACCTAAAGAGGATAAAATATCAAGAGGTCAAGACTACTATTTGCAAATAATTACCATTTCACTAAATTCAGGTGTGATATAATAACCAAGACCTCTTCTGGGAATAAATATAACATGCCTCAAAACCCTATTCTATACCTAAACTCTCTCGGGCTACATAAGGTAAAACCCGGACTACAAAGAATTAAAGTAATTCTGAAAATGCTGGGAAGCCCTGAGAAAAAAGTTCCGGGAATAATAGTCGGTGGAACAAACGGTAAAGGCTCTGTTGCCTCCTCAATTGCTACCGTATTAAGCGAAGCTGGTTTTAATACAGGGCTTTACACCTCTCCCCACCTTGTCAGCCTGACAGAGAGGATCAGGATAAATGGAAATCGGATAGAAGAATCTGAGCTTTCTGAATATATCGAACGGATAAGAAGAACGTCTAAAAAGCGCGCAATAGAGCTGAGTTATTTTGAGGTGCTAACCGCCTGCGCGTTTCTATATTTCTCAGATAACGAATGTGATTTTAATATCCTTGAAGTCGGTTTGGGGGGAAGATGGGACGCAACGAACGTCATTCAACCACTCGTTTCTGTAATCACCAATATATCAAAAGACCATACCGAGTACCTGGGCGACACTATAGCGGAAATCGCTTCCGAGAAGGCATGCATTATTAAACCCGGCTCACCCGTAGTAACGGGAGCCCGAGGTAAAGCGCTCGAAGTAATACAGAACAAAGCGCAGAATAATTCTTCTGAGCTATATATTTCGGGCAAAGACTTTAAACTGGCTAAAACGAAAGATAAAGGACTATGTTATATTGGCAATATATGGAATATAGAAAATATATCATCAAGTCTTCAGGGTCTCTATCAGTATGAGAACCTGGCTCTCGCCATTAAGGTCCTGGAGGTGCTCACCGAGTCGGGACATGTAAACATAGAAGAAGAAACATTACGAAAGGCTCTCTCACATATAGACTGGGAGGGAAGGTTTCAGGTTATCAGAGAAGACCCCCCTCTTATCTTGGACAGCGCTCACAACCCGGGCGCCGCAAAAGCTCTCGTCTCTTCTCTGAAAGACTATTATCCCGAAGTTAAATTCACATTCCTAATCGGCATGCTTGGAGATAAAGATCATAGTGCATTTATTGTTGAAATAGCTCAAATTGCCAGCAAGATAATTATTACACAAGCACCGTCCGAAAGGAGCGGAGATTCAAATACATTATATGAATCGGCCAAGAAGCATATAAATAATGTTGTTGTTATAGATGATTACAAAGAAGCATACCGTGAGTTAATTAATACCAACATGCCCGGGTGCGTCACTGGCTCGCTTTACCTCATTGGCGCGCTC
>DEIM01000193.1:38811-43757 GCA_002352485.1 Candidatus Dadabacteria bacterium UBA2774 | reverse complement strand
TCAATGAGGTACATCACGAGTATATGCTGGAGGCTTATAAAATCCCCAGTGTCTTCAATAACTTCAACAATCTCCGTAGCCCACGACTGGTATGGGCGGTCAAGCTTATATCCTTGCTTGAGAGGCACGGTTTCGACGAAATCAAAAGTCGTTCTGTAAGTGCCTGTCATGGCGAGTATCGCTCGGCGGTCTTGCTCGAACTTAGATATACCGGGTTCGTTTATTGAAAGATACGCCTCGTTGGGCGAGGTATCGAGTACGACGGGCGCGCCCTTACTGGTGCCGCCCCTGGGCTTCATTTCACCGTCCGCCGTGTACTGCCGGCTGAACGTCCAGCGTTGTTTGAGTTTTGGATTCCCGGTCTCAGTCACAGCCTCGGGTGTATCCGAAACATTCACTTGCTTTTGAGCGCAGCCTGTCAGCAGTAAAACTGCCGCAGCAGATATGAGGAAACTTTTTAACATTTAATGACACCTCAGATTAAAGTGTTTTATTAACAGGCGCAATCACGGCCAAAGGAGATTTGACACGTTGTAAAATACGAAGGCCAGAAGCCAGGCGGCGACAAAACTGTAGCCGAGAAATAAAAAAGATGCCTTTCTCCCGATTTCGCGGATCATGATAGCTACCGTTGCAACGCATGAGTTATATATCAGTAATAGTATCATGAATGAGTAAGCCGAAGAAGCTGTAAAGGATTTCTGTATAGTTTCACGAAGACCCTCACTTCCTTCATCCGATGTTTCAACCTCAAATGTAGAAAAGCCCAATGAAGCGACCGAGACAAAGGAGGATTTAATGCTTTCCCATAATTCCACGGCCTGCTCCTTCAGAAGAGGGGCCAGGTTCTCGTCGGCCTTTTCCCGAAGCGAGTCTTCGGTAGAGGTTTTATAGATTATACCCATCGAGCTAAGCACGACTTCTCTTGCCAGAAACCCCGGTATCAGTGAAGTAGTAGCTCTCCAGTCACTAAGCCCAATCGGCTCAAACACTGGGGTTATGGTCTTTCCTATCCTTGCCGCTATGCTCTCGTCGGCGCTTTTTATACCGGGCGGCAGATTGAGGAGCACCCAGACGACTATCGATACCAGAAATATGAACGTACCGGCCTTATATATAAACCTCTTAACGTGTGCCCAGACTATCCTAGAGACGGTCTTTAGCGAAGGGAGCCTGTAGGGCGGAAGCTCCAGCAAAAAATTTGCGGCTTTACCTTTTAAAAACGACTTTCTTAAAAGAAGAGCCGTAATCAGCGCCACTATAACACCAATGCCATAGAGCGATACTATTACAAGAGCGGGATTGTCAAAGAATATAAAAGCGAAAAAAGCGAATACTACGAGTCTTGCCGGACAGCTCATAAAGGGGATCATCATGGTAACGAGTATTTTGTCTTTCTTGCTGGACATATTTTTAGTCGCCATTATGGCCGGCACATTACAGCCAAACCCGAGCAGCAGCGGGGTCATCATGTTCCCGTGTAGACCCAAACGGTGCATGAATCTATCCATCATAAATACGATCCTGGGCAGGTACCCTGACATCTCGAAAAAGGTGATGAAAAAATACAGTATCGCTACAAGGGGAACGAAGGTTAATACAAAGCCTACGCCGCCTATGACGGCTTCGGATACGAATCTGGTCACCACATCGGGGACCCCGAGCGTAATCAAGAGCTTACTTGAGGCCGTGGCCAGAAAATTATTCATAAACCCGTCGATCCAGTCCATGTATGGGGCCGAGAAATCAAAGGAGATCTTGAACATCAGATAAAAGAGCGCGATATATATAGCAATCCCCATAAAGGGATGAAGAAGCACCCTGTCAAGCTTATTGGAAACACTCTTCTCTTTTACTTTTGATGATGCCGTAACGCTCTTGGCAATTGATGAAGCAAGCTTCCACCTTTCGTCGTTTATGGCTTTTGTAATTCCTACTCCGAGCGTGCGCTCGGCTTCGCTTGCTTCCTGTTCACTGGATTCAAGCGCCCGTATAGCGTCATATTTACTCTGAGCAGGTTGCCCCGATTTCTGGGCGGCTGTAGTGAGTACGGACTCGACATTCTCGCTATACTTAAGCTTCGCCGGGTCATGGCTGTTCTCAAAACAGTTAATTATCTTATCCAGAAGCTCGTCTATCCCCTCCCCAGAATTAGCTACCGTGAAGCACGCGTCTGTCTGGAGTATGGTTTTTAATTTCCCCAAATCGAGTTCAAGCCCTTTACTCCGGGCCTCATCCGCCATATTCAAAGCCAGAACTGTGGGTTTCTCAAGCTCCATCAGCTCTACGGTCAGGAGCAGGTTCCTTGCAAGGTTCGAGGAATCGAGAACGCTTACAATAACATCTATCTCGCCATCTACGAGGAACTGCACGGCTGCCTTCTCCGCATCGGAAGTCGCGGTAAGGTTATAAATGCCTGGAATATCTATTATATGGAGAGTGTAATTATTATAGGTAAATTCTACTTCGGCTTTTTCTACGGTGACGCCGGCCCAGTTGCCGACTTTTAAGTTCTTTCCCGCTATGTTGTTGAGTATTGTGGTTTTGCCGACATTCGGGTTCCCAGCAAGCCCGACGGTAATTCTGCTCAACTTACCTCCAGCATCCCCGCCAGCTCTTTATCTATTACTAGGTCTACTCCCAGGTCTTTCACCTGCACCACAATGTTTCTTCCGTGTATCTTACGGATAACTATTTTAGCGCCGGAGCGAAGACCCATTGCTTCAACCTTATTTATGTGTGGGTTATTATTGGAAAATGACCCTAAAAGTTCTGCTTCCGCGTCTTGCTTTAATTCTGATAATGTCATTTATTCATCCCGATTCTAAGTGAATTTGGAGGCGCTTTCCGGGCGCTTCATGAAAATCAATATCAATATCAATATACCAAGCCTCACCTGAGTGTCAAGAGACATGAGAGACGATATAGCTAATCTTCAATATATACGGGTGTTTCGGCATTTTGGATTTTACTCAACCCGATTGAGTGATTAGGGTTATTAAATATACTCTACTAATGTGGGGACTCAAATAGAAAGTCCGGGAGAATAGAATTGATCGTAACAATCTTCCGCTCAAGACTAAGGGAAGAGCATAAAGAAGAGTATTATAAGACTGCAGAGAGGATGGAATCTCTTGCTAAAAGCATGACCGGCTTCGTGTCGTTTAAGTCGTTCAAGGCCCCTGACGGCGAGAGGGTTTCTATAGTGGAATTTGAATCCGAGGAAACGCAGAAAGCCTGGAGAGACCACCCCGAGCACCTGGAAGCCCAGAGACTCGGGCGAGAGGAATATTACTCAGAGTACAAAATCCAGGTCATGGACAACCCGAGGAGCTATTCATACAAACCGGAATAGAAGCGGCTACCCGCTCTTACCCAAGCTCCAAAAATCCCTTTGTTGGATTTATCAAAGACATTTACCCTGCCTTCCAAGCTTACTAGCAATAATACAGTTAGATGATAGCATAGATAAACATTATACGTATATTAAATATCGGTATATCTACACAGGTGAAAGAAGATGAACGCTAAGGACGTTATCTGGAAAGATAAAGAATTTATCAGCACGTTTCTAAAGGACATTAGGGGCGCCATCCCGCTTGCGCAAGAGCAGCTCGATTTTATAGTCCACATTGTAAAATCACTCGACAGTCCGGTCCGCAATTTCCTGGATGTCGGCTGCGGAAACGGGATCCTGGGAGCGCTCATACTCTCTAACATCCCGGAGTGCCGGGGTGTGCTTTTAGATTACTCTGAGCCAATGCTCGAAGAGGCCCGGAAATCTCTAAGTCCGTATGGTGAAAGGACCGCTTTTTTAAAGTCTGATTATGAAGACATAAACTGGTGGAAAGACGCGTCGGAGAGCGGCCCCTTCGATCTTGTAGTCTCGGGATTTTCCATCCATCACCAGACGGATGAAAACAAGAAAAGAATCTACAGCGATATCTTTGGCCTCTTGAAGCTAGGCGGCTTCTTTCTGAACTTGGAGCACGTAGCCTCAAGATCGGACTGGATAGAATCCCTTAGCGACGATCTCATCATAGACAGCCTCTACAAATATAGCGCCGGAAATAACAGCGGAAAAGAAAGGGAGCAGATCGCGCACGATTTCCTGAACCGCCCGGACAAAGATGAGAATATCCTGGCCAATGTAGAAGACCAGTGCGAATGGCTAAGAGCAATCGGCTTTGAAGAGGTGGACTGCTTCTTTAAGATCTTCGAGCTTGCCCTCTTCGGCGGCCGGAGACCCTAGTCCCAGTCCTATATAACTTAATTATAAGTTACTTGACCCGTCAGCACTCCGGCAAGTCCTCTCCCCTAACCATGGCTTCTAGCGATACGCGAGGGCATATATTATCCTCTATATAGTGCATCATGTTAGTAGCAACGCCCCGTATCCGCTTCTCTGTCCGCTCGTCGTTACACGTGCCGTCCTCGTTAAATACCTCTCGGCAGTTGGCAACCGACACGGGTCCGGGAAGCACTATGGCGCCCACGTGCGAGCACACCCCTCGGAGAGATTCGAGCGACTTAATAGCGCCGATAGCGCCCGCCGCTACACCAAGAAGAGAAACTGGCTTACCCGACATTACCGAAGGAAACCCCAGGTTCTCTATCGCAAGCTTCATTATGCTCGAAAACGAGCCGTGATACTCGGGCGTTGCCAGCACTATCCCCGTTGCCTCTATTACGGCCTCCCTCATTCTCGCAGGGTCCGGGTTGTCTCCGCCAAGACCGGGGGGATAGAGGTGCATTACAGCCGGGTCAAACAGCTCGACCTTAACCCCGCTGTGGTTACTGAATTCATCCAGCACGAGCGCAAGCGCCATCTCCGTGTAGTTATTGGGCCTCACGCTCCCCTTTATAGCTACTATATTAATACTCCGCTCAGCCATAGATTCGCTCCTTTATTAATAGGTTGAAATTCTAATATAACTGAAACCGGG
>DEIM01000193.1:31726-38738 GCA_002352485.1 Candidatus Dadabacteria bacterium UBA2774 | reverse complement strand
ACTATTTCCGTCCATCTTTTCTCTGGATATGATTTATAAAAGGCCGTGTAGTCCAGGCTTTCGTTTGTGTCGTCAGAGTAATAATTGACAGTTTTAATGTCCGAGATTCTATTGAGCGTGCAGTCATAGATTCTGTGCGTCAGCAGGTATATCAAAGTCATCTCTTTACCGTATTTAGTTTTAACCGTCTCCCCGTTCCGCACGAATACTTTTGTCCACGCCCGTCTCTCGGGCCCGTTGACTACAAAACGGTCCTTGCCCATAAATCCCACATAACCGTGCTTCGTCTCACCGATATACTCCCAGTCAGGAGACCCTCGCGTCTCATCAATCAACATCCGAACCTGGGATCTGATTTGCTCTGTATTTTCTTTTGAGTAAAGGAGTTCAGCTGGCAGAAAGATTAGTAAGGTTAAGAGTAATAGTGGTATTAATCTCATCTATCGAATATTAACACATGCATCCTGAATTAACAGATTGAGATAACCGTTCTATCCGGATTGGCAGATGTCATCCGGCGTAATTCTCCACAAGAAAAAAAACACCGAAGGGTTTTCCGCGCTAGCTCGTATCAATTAGTAAAGAGGCCGAAAAGGCCCAAAATAAATTCGACCCAGGAGGTCAGAAATGAACAAATACATTAAAACAGCAGCGATTCTCGGAATAGGACTTACCACTTCAATAGCAGCCTATGCGGGCGACTGGGGACACGGCGGGCACGGAAGGCACGGCAAGGCCAACATGGAAGCGATAATGGAGCTTCCGGCAGAAACGCAGACCCTGATACTCTCCACCATGAAAGAAGTAAGGGAAGAGAACAAGGGACTCAGGGAAGAAGTTCAGACAACCAGAGAGGCAATGAAAGAAGCCCTCACGGCGCCTACCTTTGACGCAGAGGCTTTCAATGCCAATGCCGAGAAATTAGAGACCCTCATGGCCCAGCGTTTCAGCACGTTCACAGACGCCGTGGCTAAGCTCGCGCCCGAGCTAACCCAGGAAGAAAGGGAAGTGCTCGCGCAGATAGGCCCTAAGGGACCCGGCGGTAGGCACGATAGAAACAGAAACACAGATAGCGAATAACGTCCTACAATCCTCCATTCTCGCGGGAGGGAGGGACTAATCTCCCTCCCTCCCGTATATATTATGCTTAACATGTTATTATTTTTACTCTATCAATGAATAGCAAGACTAAAGAGCTTACGGACGAGGAACTCATGAAGCTTGTGATGGAAAAAAACGGCGATGCGTATTCCGAAATCGTAAGGCGCCACACAGATAGGTACTACGCTCTTTCGTACCGCATGCTTTCAGAGCGTGAGGGGGCGGAAGATATAGTACAGGATTCTTTCCTTATGCTGTGGAACTCGCCCGAGAAGTGGGACGGGTCTAAGAACGCCAAGTTTACCACATGGTTTTTCAGAGTGGTGGTTAACGCCTGTCTCGATGTAAAAAAAAGAGTAAAATATACGGTGCCGGAAGATGATATTGAGCTTGAGTCCCCCGGGCACTCTCAGGAAGAAGCGTCGGAGCTAAAGAGCACTAAGAACAAAGTGGAGGCGCTCATTCATGAGCTACCCGAGAGCCAGCAGACGGCGCTTGCACTATGTTTTTATGAGGGACTTAGTAATAAAGAGGCAGCGTCAGTAATGGACATTAGCGTAAAAGCAGTAGAGTCACTACTTATGAGGGCTAAAGGCAGCTTGAGGGCAAAATTAAACACAAATCCAAAAACGGAGGTAGCTTGAGATCGATAGGGAAAAATTTCTAGAATATCTAAGCGTCTACGGCGCCGATTTGGGCAGTTGGCCACAAGCTTTAGCGGAAGAAGCCAACCGCGCGCTCCGCTCTTCAACAGAGCTTGCCGAATTGCTTGAGACCGAGAAGGCCCTTGAAGACGCCCTCATGCAAAGAGGCTTTGAAGAAAGCGCCCCGGGTCTTAGCGATAGGATCATAAGCGAAGCTCTCAAAAAAGAACCAGCAGAGCAGAAATCCATACTCTCATCCATAAAAGAAATATTCACCCTTATACCGCTACCGAGCCCGGCCCTTGCTCTGCCTGTTATCTTAGTTGTGGGAATTGTTGCTGGTTATCTTTACCCAGCAGATAATGCCCTATCCGAGCCCGAAGGCGTTCAGGTGGCTGAGCTAATCTATAATGACGGGGGCTTCTATGAGTAAAGGACTAAAGGTAATCTTCATAATATCCATACTGCTGAACTTCCTTTTCATAGGGCTCACTATCGGCCACTTCTCAAAACGCGCCGCAATGATGGGAAAGATGAGGGCAAATATGACAGAAGTCCTCGGCAGCCTCCCGGAAGAAAAAAGGGAGATTATACTCGGCACCATGAAAGAGCTGAGACGAGAGACGCGCGGCACTAAAATGAAGGTCGAGAAAACCCGTAGAGAGCTTATAGAAACACTCACGGCTGAGAATTTCGATCCCGAGCGGTTTGAACAAGATGCCCGGGAGCTTCACGATCTCCTTGGTGTGCTGACAATGGATATGGCATACACTGTCTCAGAGCTTGCGCAGAACCTTGACCGTGAAGAGCGAGTGGCGCTTTCAGAATTTATTGAGGAAATGAGAAAACACCGCCACCGTGGAGGACCTCCTGGAATGAGACCACCCCACCCGCCAGGCCCTCCGGGAGAGAGATATTAAGTGAGTGCTGAACCAGAAAAAAAGACCGGGTCCGCAGGGGAAAAAGAACCCGTTCAGAAAGACAACCCCGGAGTGATCGCGCTGCCCCCGTTTATATTCATTGCCTTTCTCGGCGTAGGAGTAATCCTCCACAACCTATTCCCTATGCATTTTATTCACGGTCCGCTGCGCAACATCGTAGGCGTAATTTTTCTCGCATACTCCGTCCTCGTAGCAGGCCTGGCTATTCTGCAGATGCGCAAGGCGGGTACGAACATAGACGTTCGGAAGCCCGCGACTACCATAGTGAGCGACGGTATATACCGCTTCACCCGTAACCCAATGTACCTCTCGATGGCGCTCCTAATGATCGCCATTTCCATTCTCATCAGCAATATTTGGATTTTAATCCTCACCCCGGTATTTATAATCGTCATTCAAAAGGGAGTAATCGAGCGCGAGGAGCACTACCTGGAAGGCAAATTCGGCGTTGAATACACCACATATAAGCAACGCACCCGTAGGTGGATCTGGCCGGTATAGAATGCCTGATTTTATACCTGCCTCGGCATCGCGCTTTCTAATTTTATTCCCCCGGATCGTGCTACGCACTCCCGGCTGCCCCCAGCCTCTGTCCCCATTTTCTAATTTTATTCCTGCGGGCATCGCTGTGAAACGCTCGCCTCTGTCCCCATTTTCTAATTTTATTCCTGCGGGCATCGCTGTGAAACGCTCGCCTCTGTCCCCATTCTAGTCATTGCGAGCGAAGCGACGCAATCTCCACCAATTTTGTCCCGCTCATCCTGAGCTTGTCGAAGGATGAACCATTTCAGTCATCCCGGCCCGCGTCCCGGGATCTCATCTTTTTTACTATTCTATCTCCCTCATAAAAAAGCAGAAAAAAGGGCAAATTTCAGCGAATAGTGTCATATAACACATTCTCTGCACACAACCAAAACTAATCAAAATAAGGCTTAAACACCGATAGTGCAGTAATATCAAGGGGTTTTTGCGATCTTCATAAAATACCCTATTGACATCATTACGTAATGATGCTATAAATAGATTGTGACAGCGGCAACCATACAACAGCGGGCTAACCCGCAGAAGATGCACAGAGGGTCTCTTTACATACCCTCGATGCTTTACGAAAGGCTCAGGTTGTACTCTTTCGTATCGAGAACTAGCCAATCCAAGATCATTGAGGAGGCGCTTTCACAGTATCTCGATAATGCAATGACCGGTGAGGAGTTTAAGAATGTAGTAATGTACAAGCAAGAAGACGATTAAAGCTGGCTTTCAACGAAAACACATACTGAGAGGATGGTAAATGAAAGTTAGAGAGGTGATTAAGTTTTTGGTCGAAAATAACGGGTGGTACCTGGTCAGAATATGCGGCAGCCACCGTCAGTTCAAATTAAGGAGCAAAAAGCAAAGAGTTACGCTTAACTGCATGATGGATAAAGAACTTCCGGAAGGCGCGCTTTATTACTCACTAAAACATTGCTTCGATACAGAAGCCATTACGGAGCGCGACCATTATGAGATTACAGTAGAGAAATCGCAGAACTGCTTCTCAGCCTATTGCCCCGATCTTCCAGGATGCGTTGCCGTAGGCGACACGCTCGACGAAACCAAAGAATTAATGCTGAGCTCTGTACGCCTTCACTTAGAAGGGCTCAGACAGGACGGCATAATACATAGTGCGCCGGACAGTACCTCGACATTTTTCGATATAAGACAGGCATCATGATGAAGATTAATACACACAGCATTCCTATTTGTCCCCCATCTACATCCGGGCGCGGCCTGACCCTCCGCGCCCGGGACTTTCCCTTACTAACATTAGATTTATCGGCATATCTACAACCAATTTCTTCAATAAACTACCACCCGCCCGAAGATAGTGAGTACTGACCCTCCTAAGTCAACCCCCATCATCAGCATCTTCGGGCGGGTTAGATTTTTTCTCACGATACTGGTATAATCACACCCTCACAATAAAAACCAACACACGGAGAGGTGGCCGAGTACGGTCGAAGGCGCTCGCCTGCTAAGCGAGTAAAGGGCTTAAACCCTTTCGTGGGTTCAAATCCCACCCTCTCCGCCACTACTCAGCAAGCACAAGCCCACTATATAATAGATTGATCATGAATTAGACTTAAGTTTTTGCCTTTTAAGCTTCCGACATACATAAATAGCGTTAAGAAAATGAATTATGGGAGTGTTAAAAACTTCACACGGGGTGTGGGTGGAATTGTGATGTTTAGCTTACAGAATTCATTTTTAGCGTAATTTATGTGAAGGCGGTGATTTTTGCTTCTTTTGATCATTCAAAAGAAGAGAAGAACTTTCTTTAATATTATAAAATAATGGATTCTGCGCTCAGCCCTGAATTTCCTGGAAAATCCTGAGTAGAAACTCACCGCTCTCTCTCGCGAATCTAGAAATATTCTCTACATCATCTTCTGAGAGATCGGCCTCAAGGTGCCTAACAGTCCTCTTTATGGCGACTGAGTGTCCGGGGTCTTCCTTTGCGTGGACCCGGATAAATTCAGAAGGATAGTCGTGGCCGTTATGCTTAGGGAACATAATTCCCGATGCGTTCTCAAAAAGGTATGAATGACCTAGTATTCCAAGGGGAAAATTCTTGGCAGTATCCCGGAGCATAGAGCCATAGTCATCGGCATGGGGAATATCTTTCATCTCCACCCCTTCTACGCCCATCTCTTTTAAGTCCTGAAGAGCCATCTCTGCATGCCCCTCTTCACCTTTGGCGCAGAACTTAAACCTCTGGCTAAGATAGGGATTGGTATTCTCGGTTATATCACTTGCCAGGAGCACAGCGTTTCGGCTTACATGCTCTATTACATAGCAGGTCTTAAGGAGCCGCACATAGTCCTCACGCGAGATCCCGTCTCCGAGAAGCGAGCTGATCTCCTCTGTCCCCTCTACCCTCTCTAAGTAATCCTCTACCTCTTTATCCAACTTCTGCTCTAATGTTTCATTATTCGACATCAGTCTTTAGTACTCCATGTGCCGCTATATATAAATCTTGGGATTTCCTGGCGCGCCCGGAGGGAGTGTTAGACTTCGATCCATCCGTTTTAGCCAAGTATTGTGACTTCTTCAATTCTAAGAGCATGGACCGATTGCTCACTCGCTCTCTTTAATACCCATCAAATTTCCAAGTCTTGTAATTCTGGTACTTATCTCAAATTGGACCAAATCCTCGCTTGCTCGGATTTGTACCCCCAACCCTTGATCCGTAGTCTTGACTACTCACTGTGTTGCTTATATCAGACTAACGGGAGATCCTGGCGCGCCCGGAGGGAGTCGAACCCCCAACCTCTTGATCCGTAGTCAAGCACTCTGTCCAATTGAGCTACGGGCGCGCAGAGGAGAGATTAATTGTACCTATTATGAATGGTTGGGCAAGATTCAAACAGATTAATAGCATGATATAACAGTTTTATTTAAAACTAAGGCTTGGCTTATACATGTGAAATATTTTAATGTATGATAACTACCCTGATGTCAGAGAAATTGATTACGTTTGCGAAAAGACGCGCCCTGACAAGCGGCATCGCCGCAGGAATAGTGAACGTCATAATCCTCTATTTCGCGCTAAACGGGGAATCGGAAGTACCGCTCTTCGCGCTTGTAGCTGAGAAATGGAACCACTCTTTAATAGGCGCGTTAATCCCCAGAGCCCTCATAATAAGCATAGTCGTTACGTTCGTTACGGTATGGGTTACGCTCAAGGCCCACAATGAAGAAGACGCGGGAGATATTCCCTGGATCAGAATAACCCTCATAAAAGCCCTAATCAGAGCAGTGCAGGCGTTCGTTTACGTCCTGGGCCTGGCACTTCTGTTAAGGGCTTTGTACCCCACTTATGCCGAAATATCCACGTCAATCGTCATACCGGTGGTCGCGGTATTCGCAGGCGCTGTGGCCTCTTATATGACTTACTCAGCCGTGCTGTCCACAGAGAGCCTGCTCCATCCCGAGGACTAAAAAACCAGTAGATATTACCCCTATTTCCCTACCAGATATCCCGTCAGTCCACCCGCCGCGGCTCCGAGCCCGGCGCCCACCCATGGATTGCCCCCTGCTATGGCTGTGATACCCGCTCCGGCGCCAGCGCCGATTGCCGCTCCGCCAAGTGTGCTCTTCTCGGTGCTCGACATCCCAGAGCAGCCTGTCAGACAAGTTACGAGTACTAGTCCTGCGATTAAGTATTTTATATTTTTCATTGAGTTTTCTCCTTTATATTGTCATTCCTGAATGTATGCATCAGGAATCCATCCGCTTTTAATTTTATGCCTCCCCCGGCATCGCTGTGATGCGCTCGCCTCTGTCCCC
>DEIM01000193.1:30509-31633 GCA_002352485.1 Candidatus Dadabacteria bacterium UBA2774 | reverse complement strand
ACAACCTCCTGCATTTTCATAGGGCTTGCGGCTTGAGACTCCGCGACCTTAAGAACAAAACTCTCTCTCTTTAGCTCCGGGTACTGACGCATCAGCACCTGCTCGATGGTTACCACGTGACCCGCCCCCCACACGAAAGCGAGCTTGGACTCGGGGGTCATAGTTACCCAGATGTCCCCTTTAAGCACCGGCATCTCGACCGCTACCTGCTCTTCAACCGTTGCTTCCGTTTCCTGGGCTTTAACCTCACTGCCCGCAGATAGTGCTGCTATTACGAGAAATACAGCAATAATGCTCCACATATATCTGAAATTGTACATATAACTACCTCCTGGACCTTAGCTTTTACCGATAGTTCCGATTATATCAGCTAAGGGTTAAGGAAACAATCTGTTTGTCTAATAAACAATTGAGATAAATGTATTTAAGATACTTTGCGCCATTCCAGCAATCTATTATTGGCCGGCATTTCGTGGTCTTTGGATAATGTGAGCCCTTTTGCCTCGGCAAGGGAGTTGACCCATTCAAAGTCCCTTATGCCGCTTTCGGGGTCGCGGCTTTGCAAGAACTCGTTAAAGCTCTCGTTACTCTCGCTCGTATACTCTCCACCGTAATTAAACGGACCGTAAACACATAGCGTGCCGCCGCCTGTCAATACTGTATCAAGACCGAGGAAGAAATGCTCTACCAGAGCCTCAGACATGATATGAAGAGTGTTTGCTGAAAACACTGCGTCATAGCTTCCTACATTCCAAGGCTGTAGGGTAACATCGAGCACAAGGGGCTGTTTTATATTTGAAGAACCCTCTTCATCTAAACGGAGTTTTAACCCCGCGATATTCTCTGAAAGCTCTGTGGGCTGCCACGTCAGGTGCGGCAGGTTGAGCGCAAAGTGCACGGCATGCTGCCCCGTGCCGCTTCCGATCTCAAGCACAGAGTGTACGTCCCGGAATGCCTGTTTAAGTACACTGAGTATTGGCTCCTTATTTCTTTCACAAGGTTCGCTGAACGGTTTTTCTATTTTCATTAGAGACTTAGGATAAAGCTAATAAGCCCTTCTTACAAGAATTCCGCAATAAGGTGACAGACCGCATCACTTTAGAATAAAGCTTTAGCTCTATCGT
>DEIM01000193.1:0-30455 GCA_002352485.1 Candidatus Dadabacteria bacterium UBA2774 | reverse complement strand
AAACAGCCTGAAGTGATCATGGCTGTGCCTCTTTGTGACTGCTCCCATAATCCCGAGGACCCCAGAGCCGACTGCTGGGAAGGCTACGTCTGCAGCGGTGACGCGGAATGCGCTCAGAACGGCGGACTATATGACAAATGCACCCCTGCCGGCTCCTACAGCCCTCACGAGCACGACACGTCCTACTGATTTCAGCGCTGCATGGTCCTACCTGCAATAAATTAACAACTTGATAATCAGAGAAGAAAGCCCCGCTTGCTCACACGCGGGCAACGCGATACGTACGCACGGACAACCCTGAAACTTTTGATATAGATGAATATTGAGATATTATTCCTATGTAGCCTGACTAAGCGAATATTGCGTAAATAATAGTTCACAACCGATTCCAGGGCGCAAAAGCCGACTTCAGCCGCGGCCGGTTTAGCGTGTATTATGTAAAACAATATGAATATTAAACTGTCTCTCCATGTAGTCGGCAAGTTCCTTAAATTCTTTGGTTTACTACAGTTACTACCTGCGATCTGCTCAATTATTTACAGAGACACTGATTGGTATATTTTTTTGCTTACAGCTTTTACGACCTCGGTCCTTGGTCTGGTAGTAGAAAAAGCAACAAAAGAAACCAAACAAGCAAAAGAGCTTTACAGAAAAGACGCTTTCTTCATCGCACTATCATGCTGGATTGCTGCAAGCCTGTTCGGCTCATTGCCCTATCTTTTTCTGCCCTCGGTCTTCAGCCCCATAGACGCGCTATTTGAATCAATCTCCGGATACACCACCACTGGGGCCACAATTATATCCGATATTGAGGTCCTGCCGCGCGGTCTGCTCTTTTACAGGAGCTTCACACAGTGGCTGGGAGGAATGGGCATCATCCTGCTCGCCATCGCCGTGCTGCCAAAGCTCTCCGTGGGAGGCATGCAGCTCGTGAACCTTGAAGCCCCGGGGCCTACGGCTGAAAGACTTACCCCGCAGATTGCAGACACCGCAAAAAAACTGTGGTTCACATATGTGTCTCTTTCTGCGCTCTTAACAGTAATTCTCTATCTTACAGGCTTGAGTGCGTTTGAGTCGATAACAACAACGTTCAGCACAATATCCACAGGGGGCTTTTCGATATATAACGCGAGCATCGGGGCCTACGACAGCTCTATGGTGGAATTTATTGTAATCATATTTATGATTATCGGCGGTACAAACTTCTTCCTTCTCTATCTATTTTTCACAGGCAAATTTTCAAAGCTCTTAAAAAGCTCAGAGTTCAAGTTCTTCATAACCCTGATTCTTATCTTTATCCTCGTAGTCAGTCTCGACCTCTGGCTGCGTCAATACCCGGAGTATCTTGAAGCGCTCAAATACGCCTCTTTTCAGGTAGTTTCCATGTTAACAGGCACAGGCTTCAGCTCTACAGATTTTGGCCTCTGGCCAAAATTCGCCGTATTCGCACTATTGACTGTAATGTTTATAGGCGGGTGCGCAGGCTCTACCACAGGCTCCATAAAAGTAATCAGAATCCTGGTTCTCATAAAAAAAAGCGTTAGAGAGATAAACCATCTCATTATGCCAAAAGCTGTGCTCCCCGTAAGGATTGATAAAAAAGCGGTTAGTGAAGAGGTTATTTCGAGTGTGACGAGCTTTTTCCTTCTATTTATTGTGATTTTGGTAATCTCTGTATTGGTGATACTATCGGTTGAAGATATATCAATCTTAGGCGCGCTTTCGGCCTGTACTGCAACGCTTGGCAACGTAGGTCCTGGTTTTGAAGAAGTAGGCGCGGCTTATCACTATAAATTCCTCTCTGCCTTTTCAAAACTCTGGCTGTGTTTCCTGATGCTTCTCGGGAGGCTCGAGATTTACACAGTGCTCGTCTTTTTCACCCCCCTATTTTGGAGAAAATAAATGGGGCACAAGACATAACTACATAAGCATCATGAATAAATGAGAATGAGGGGGGGGTCAGTCATGTACTTCCCTTAGAACAGCTCTTGCTGAGCGTCTTCAAGAAGTACTCGTTTAAGTATGCTCTTTGCGTGAATGACCGCTTTTTCCTTAATATCCTCGACATCGTTTGAATCGTTTGCGAGAGGAAAAGTGATAGAGATATAAACATTTTCACTTGAGATATCATAGTCCTCAAGCTCAATTGTAATATCGACGAGAAAAGATTTCTCATCTTCCATCAGGGTCAAATTATCCACTTTATAGTTAATCATAGAGTATCCATCTCAAGTTTGGGTTGAATTATCCTTACAGAAATTCTTTCTCTATTGCTCCTCAGCGCCTTATATTCGATCTGTACTATTCCCATACCTATTCTTTCATTTTGCGACCGAACTAATATTGCTTACTCTCGTACATTACGCCAAGCTCGCACTTTCCGTCTCTACCATGGAGCATTAGCTTAACCATTGATCCCTCTGTAAGCCAGCCTGCCATGTACTGCGCATCCCCGTCGCACGCCGCCTGAGGGTAAGCTTCGGTTTTGATGTCAGACTCAGCGCCCTCCTTCCAATTCACACTATCGTACGCAGGCTTGCCGTATTTCGTCGTATGAAAATCTCTTAGTTTGTTGAAGTCGCCTACGTACATCCCCGGCTCCTCATAGCTCTTGGTCATAACATAACCCGCCCGTGTCAGCTTGCCGTCCTCGAACAAATACCCGATTACCGATGGCATCCCCTCAAACTCACTTACATAAGTGATAACGGTCGGCTGCTCATCAGTCGGGGGTATACTCTCGGTTGCCTTCACTTCCTCTTGTGTCATCCCCCAGCTAGTATTCCTGAAGTCAAGTCCATCACTCTTGTCATTTATTTTTTCATCTGTGGAGCATCCGTAAGTAAGTATGGATACCACAGTAAAAAGTAGAATAATTATATATTTCTTCATGCCCGAGTCCTTAGTTCTTTGAATCCGTTTTGTTATAAAATACATGTATTAACATTAATTGCGAGCGTAACTCAAGGGTTTTTAAGAAAATTATTCGCACAAACTCAATACTGCTATCCGACTACACTCCGCTCTGAGCTTCGTGTATCACTTTGTAAGTTTGTTATAAGCTTAATCTGGGCTCAATAATCCGTATTGCCGCCGCCGAATTCCTGCAGAACCTCATTAATAATATCGTCTGAGCTAGCAGACAATACATTTTCATATATCCTGTTTAGCTCTTCTGTGGTTATTATGCCTTTTTCTATGAGAACGCCTTCAAGCGCTCTCAATTTTATTCTGTTGGCCACTATCGTTCTTACTAGATCAAAAATTAACCGTCCCTGTGTATCGCTGCCAAATAGATCGGTCAGCGGTCCGAAAGTCTCTCTATCCAATTCCTATCCTCCGTTCGTAATGCTTTGTTGACCCGTGGTTGTACTTAAACTCCAACCTCAGAGCATAATATAATACCCTGATCGTGAATGAGCAAATTATTCGCTCAAAAATTTTTGTTATTTAAATCGAAACTATACCGGATTGGACTAATTTATTCCGTATGCTCTACGTAAAAAATGTCCCGGAGGGAAGGATAATATAAAATTGAAGTCAAGCTTTTCATACGCCCCTATATCACACCCCACGCCTATGGGCCGTGTGAAACCCCTCTGATCAGTCCTAAGGGGCGCCCCGTCCAGATCAGTGCAATTGCCCGGTGGTATATAGTCCACTCCGCCTCCGCTCGTCAATGCGTGCGTCGGGGCAGGCCCCCCGTTATTTTGAAGCGGCCCGATGCCCGTCGGCACACCTCCCCCGAGGTCATGGGGGCTAAGAGGGTTGCCGAAGCGGTCCTGAACAAAGTGCGCCCGGGTCGAATAGTTATAGTCAAGGGAGTTAACTCTCGTGTCTTCCAGATGCATAGTACTGTGACGGTCTTCAACAAATAGCGAGTTCTTGATCGTAATCTCACAACTGTGTGCTCCCAGGGAATGGGTATTACTAAAAGTGGAGCCGCCAAGCCTCACGAAATTCCTGTAATATGTGGAATTAGAGAACTCCAGGACCCCGTCTTCACAGTATATTCCCGCAGAAGTACTATCCGCCACATTACTGCTCACGGTGGAGTTTGTAAACCTGACTCTCCCGTCCAGGTTATAGATCCCCCCGCCTACCCCGGCTCGATTTTCGTATATTGCGCTTTCTTTTATCGTAATTACGCTCCCGGGCATAGCTGAAGAATAATTCCCGATACCACCACCCCTGTAGAGGCTGTCTCCAGGATAGACGTCTCTCGTTTTGTTTCTATAAACTGCAACCTTGTCCAGCTCCATAGTCCCCTCGTTCCAAACTCCACCCCCGTTTTTACCCAGGTTCATGTAAATTTCCGTACCGGTGATACTCATGCTCCCCGAGTTAAATACTCCGCCCCCTCTGGGGTTCAACATCAAGCCCGGCAAAGTAATCTCATCTGTGATCGGCACACGGTTAGAAAAGATCACGGCGTCCGTTACACTAAGCTCCGCACCCGGGCCTTCATTTGCAATCCCGCCGCCCTTAAATTTACTGAAGTTCCCCTCTATGTGAGCGTCGGATATTGCCATATTGCCACTATTATGAATCCCTCCCCCCACTTTATCGGAATGTACAGTGTGAGATACCAAATAACCGTTACTCTTAATATCCACCTTAGTTAACGAGGAAGCTCCGCTTGAGCTCAAGCCCCCGCCTTTGTTCGAGAGGTTTCTCAAGAGCGCGACGTTTAGGAGTGTAAGTTCGTCTTCGTTATAAATTCCGCCGCCCGGAGCATTGTCTATACGTCCGTTTCTTATAATTACGTTTTCGATCGTTACTTTTCCACTTACGATGTGAAAAACACGGTCGATGTTATTGCCGTCTATTATAATATTAATGGTTTGGGCGTTTGAGCAGTGAAGTACGCAAAAATCCTTACCCGTCCCGGAGTCGTTATCCGTGATAGTGATATTCGATCTTATATCCAGGTCTCCCGTGCGAGCGCCGTCTTCACCCGGGCCTTCCACACTCAGGAGATACTCCCCCGGTCCGAGCAGGATCCTGTGGTCGGTCTCGCCCCTATCGAATAACAGATTGGCTTTTTGGATTGCGGCCCTTAGCGTACAGCGGCCGGACTCCGCCTCGCAGTTCTCAGAGCTGAGCTCCCGGGCAGGCAGGTCTATCACGGAATCAACTATAAAATCTCTGGCCTCTGAAGAATGACTTATCGATATGGCCAGCCCTGCAACAAAGAATGCTGCTAAACACTTTCCCCAAGCCATTTGCCTTTACCTCTCTTACTTTATATATCAACTATAGAATATATAAAAGAAGAAGTACAGCGTTATTTCAGAACATAGGGGCAAGGATAAAAGCAGGAAATAATTCGCCAATATAAATTCAGAATTTCAATTCAAGCTGCAAATAATTAGAGCTGTGGGGTATATAAACAGTTATGTGTAAGAGTGCGGAAGACCTAGCAAAAACCGTTTAATAAACCGACACCAGCTTTAGCTTCTTACCTGATTGGCCGAAGACCCATTTTATATCCGGCTCACCGGGCATTTTCACGGTCACGGTATTTTTTTTCACGGTCACGATCTGCATCTTGCATATCTGGCCAGTCTGGCCTTTGTTCACTTCGTCCCTGTAATGCTGCATGACCGACAGCACATAACGTGAGGCCATTTTTTCCCACTCATCACCGCTAAGCTCCTGAGCGCGCTCAGAGAGCTTGTCCTCGTAGGCCCCTCCCATAATATTATCGACGGTGTCTTTATTAAAGTTGTTCCTCATGGCGTTCATGCTCACGTTTGAAAAGAAGCCTTCCATGTCTTCTTGGCAGCCGGCTTCTTTCATACTGTTAAAAATGGGCTCAATTTCGCTGTTTCCTGAAGAACATGCCGAAAGGCAAAGCGCCGTGAGAATTATCATTATTACTTGTTTCATTATGCTCCTATCTCCTCCTGAGGTCCGTAGATTGTACCGGAAATATTAATGGATGTTAAAGGGAATGGAAAGACAGTACGAGAATCATATTGTAATCTTCGCTCTTTAACTCAAGAAGTATATCCGAGCTCTCAGTCCTCCACTTGGTCCTGAGCTTCAAATGTCCTATCGCTACAGCAAACCCCATTCGTTCCGGTGCTCCCTCATAGAGGCGGTTGTACCATATTTCCTCATCTATTACCGGCTCCCCGTACTGAGCAGTTAAGTCGCCTTTCCTTTTCTCATAATCCTGAACGTAGAAAATTTCCTCCGGGTGCTCGTTAAGGAATATTACCCCACCAGATTTAAGCGCGTTAACAGTGAATTTGTAACGCACCTTTACGCTCTCACCTTTAAAGTATGTGTTGTACACCAGCTCATCCGGGCCTTTGATGCCGGGCTCCGTGCCCTCCGCTGCTTGAACCTGCGCGGGCGTCATCCCCCAGCTCGTATTCCTGAAGTCATGTCCTGAGGGGCCGGCTATAATTTCCACAACCTCCTCTGGCTCATTATCAATCACCGTAGTTTCAATTTCATTCTTGTCTTCAGCTCCGTGCGGCTGATCTGTTTGATCAGGCGCTTCTATCCGAGCCGTATGATCCTCAGGCTCGTAAGCCTGCTCTTTCGTACCCTCTTTCAGTACAGGCTGTGTGGAGCTTTCTGCCGCACCGGGGTCAGGCACTATTTCGCTCGAGGTATTATCATATGGAGGTTTACCATTAACTGCTTTCTTTTTGCCTGATTTTAGCGAAGCAAGTGTAAGCGGCAGAACGTCCCTTATCGAGACAAGCTTCCACTCTTGCCCGACTTTACCAAAACCCCATGTCGATCGCTCACCCCCCGGGAACCTTATCTTGACTGTACTCTCATTGCTCCCGACTCTTACAAGCTCCATATTGCAGATAGGGCCGAACTCCCCTGCCCTCACCTGCTTACTATACAGCTGCAGTTTAAAAGAGAGCAGCTCTGGGACGGTGTTTACAATAATGTCTCTCACCTTGAGCGAGCCGTGGGGCTCTTTTGTGGTGCTGTAGATAAAATCTTTACGCATCCTCTCAAGCTCAGACCTCTTTAGCGCCAGCTCTACCGCTTCTTTATCTAAATACGCATTGAACTCTTCAAGCTCGCCGCCGCACGCCCTGGCCCTCATATCCTCGGCAATCTCTATGGGCCCGGGCTCACGGCCCCGGTCAAAATACGATAGAACAACTGCGGCAATCAAAAAGAGCGCGACTATTATGAGAAGACCCCGTTTCATCACTTAACCCATCCTCTTAAATAGCTAAGGTTCAGGCATTCACCAAGACCCAAGCAACGTTGTGGGAGATAGCATCGACCTTCCCTCAGTTCAACGTAAACCATTATAATGGATAAAATGTGAAATTTGGAGAAATTAATTTAGAACAGCTAATAAAGCTCAAGGAAAGCTTTACGACAGGAATTACAATGCAGGTTTTTAGAGCTATTAATTACAAAGCTCAGTCACTTTCTAGTTTTAACAATCTAAGTGCCTGAAATTAATAAGAATCGCTGTATTTCCAGACCGCAAGTCCCTGGCATACTACCGTGTACCAGTTGTCCGGGTACTCGTGCTCAAGTGTCCAGCTCAGATTAACCACAGCGTTTGCGCCTACGCACACAGCCTGATTTTGAATAGTGCTTACACACTGGTTTACGTAGTTATCCTCGTTAAAAACCTGAAGCCAGGCTTCTCTGTAATGACGCTCGCTTTTCCCCGTAACATATTTTATAGAGTCATAGTACTCTATGGCCTGGGGATCATCCCGCTCTTCCATATACAGCAGGTCCGTAAGTGTCTCCGCCCCTGAGATTTGAGCGCCCGTGAGTAGAATAAGAACAGCAACAATAAATTTTTTCATCTTCCGATCCTCCAGCAAATTCTAAAGTTCGACCCGTAAACATCACCCGACTCTAAGTATTATATATCCATTATAGCCATTTGAGAATACCGTCTCGAAAATAATCTCACAATCCATCCTAGATATAATTTGCAAGATTCTCTGTAAGTCCAGTATAATCTAAATAATTACACCCTGAATTATAGACACTGCTCACTTATTAGCGGGATTAAATATATAATAGGCGCCAATTTCACAAAATAACTACGATCACAAGGAAGCGGCAATTGGAAAAACATACTACAGAGTTCCGACCAGAGTTCCTGGAATTCCTAAACGACCCCGGAATCGAGATGAAGCACCCGCGTAAAGACCCGCTTATGCTTGCGGACTTTTTCGTATTCCCCGACCTTATGCTATCAAAAGCCGGTATCAAGGGACCGGGCTCAAGCACAGCTGCAATTATAAGTTCTAGAGACTTAATACAGATTGAGAATCTCCCGCCTGTCGTATGTATTACAGGCCCGGGAGACTCGGGCAAGACTACGCTCCTAAAAACCCTTTTGAAGCATTACGTAGAAATTGGGCTATACCCCCTATACATCGACTGTAACCGTATCGGCAATATAAGCGGAGACAGGCTAGGAGAGTTAATCCGCAGTTCATACGAGAAACAATACACAGTGAAACATCTTGAGCCGATTCTAACATCAAGCAGCGATAAAAAGATTTGCCTCCTGGACAACTTTGAGGGCCTGAAACTAGACAACGACCGGACTGCAGCATTACTTGATGACTTCAGGTTATTAATTCTTACGGCGAGCACTCCATTTCTGAGTGAAATATACTCTTCGAAATTTACTCAAGACAAAGCCCCGCTAAATTTTGAGCTCATGGAATTCAGCTTTGATTTAAAGCGCGAGCTGTCCAAAAAATGGCATAACCCGGGACTTACCCCAGAGAGGGAGAGAG
Organism: Candidatus Dadabacteria bacterium UBA2774; assembly: GCA_002352485.1. Taxonomy (GTDB): domain Bacteria; phylum Desulfobacterota_D; class UBA1144; order Nemesobacterales; family UBA2774; genus UBA2774. The sequence continues at coordinate 21,693 of DEIM01000193.1, read as the reverse complement.
AGACTAAGGGTATAGATACCAAAATCGAATCTTCGCTAAACATGATGGAAGAAGCAATCGGGCGAGACCTCGCGCCCTCTTATCCTCTGATACTACTTACGATCCTGAATATCGGAGATTCCGGAAAACAAGAAGCGCCTTCACAAAGCTCATACGCTCACTACTTTGAGCATTTGATTACAAAACCTATTAAAGAAAGCACGGGAGCGGAGGACCTGAAGGCTTTCATGGTTTATCTCGCTCAGCTTGCAAACCTGATGTTTATGGAGAGGAAATCCTCCGTGACAGTGCTCGAGCTGACTGAGCTTTTTGAGAAGCAGTCGGGTGAGCTCAGGCCTCCGGGCCGGGTGGATAATTTGATCAATACGCTTCTTGAAGCAGGTACTTTGGGTGTAGCAGGATCCGGATACTGCTTTAAGTACAACTACGTCTATCACTACTTCACCGCATTGTATCTTGCGCGGAACCTGGGTCTTGAGAGCGTAAGGGACGATATCCGCCGCCTCTGCCATAATCTCGGGGACTGGGAGCACGCCAACATAATGCTCTTTCTCACCCACCTTTCAAACGATCCGTTGATACTCGAAGAGATTACTGGCGCGCTCGATGCTTCGGTAAAGGATAGTTCCCCTGACTCTGTAGATGAAAAGATTCGCGAGATAGACGAGCTTATCGAATCCATCATAAGCACCGGGGATAAAGACAAAAAACTCAGAGAGCTCAGAGTAGAGTACGCATCAAAAAAAGAGCGCACATGGGTACTGACTTCCCAAAGACGCTCAGTCTATGAATACAGAACTCCTTCCGATCTCGAGCTCATGAGAAAGCATCTTGAGAATACTCACAAGGATCTCACGCTTCTCGATATTACGGGTGAACTACTTAAAAAGCGCCTCCGTAACCGTTCCCAGGATCCCAGCACCCAGAATTTGGCACAAACCATTTACAGCTTCTGGCTCCGCTCATTAGGAGCTTCGTCACTGAACCTACTAAAAACGGTAGAAGAACCAGCGGACGATAAGGGGGCTACTTATGATAGAGACAACTCGTTATCATTAAGCACTGAAGAATATATGCAAGAGATCGAGCGCTTCACCATGGCTATAAACATCTTCGGCTTGTATGTAAAGCGCCTTACGCGGGCGTTAGGGGGCATTCCGCTCTCGGAATTATTCGATAGTGAAGAAGAGCGTTTCCCAAAGAAGTCGTTTAAGCTCATTGAGGTGTGCATAAGGCCATGGCACAGGGCGGAAGATACAGTATTTTTAGAGATTGAGAGTTTTACACGCGCCCCGGGCACAGGCAAATTCACACGTGAGCTTGTAAAACAAAACGCTCTCTGGCATCTCCGCAAGCTCTACAGCAGCACAGAGCTAGAAAGTAAACTCTCCGAGCTTGAGAAATCTCTTAGCTTATAAATCAGCTAGTCCGATCATCTTTTCTAAGCTCACGCAATATATAAAACAGACACGCGGTAATAATCAAATAAAGTGGTATCAATGCCACCTGCCCGTTATAACCTGCTACGGTCGGGTTTGAAAATATGAGTATCACGGGAAGCGACAGCCAGGGGATGCGGCCGTGAAAGAACTCGGGAATCAGGTATGTAGTGACTATGTTACCACTTGCATACTGACCGTGAAGCATCGAAACCGAGGCGCTCATAAGGGATATTAATATGCTTACCGCCAGCAGCGCTAAAAGCACGGGCCGGAGAATTTTTCCCGAGCTCGCCCAGAGTAGAGATAAAGGCAAGCATAGAAAGGGCAGCATCGGAGTTAGATATCTGGGCGTTGTCGATTCGCCGCCGGTCCAATAAAAAAACGACGAATTCCAGAGCAGGTAATATAGTGGAATTACCGTCAGCATAACGACAAGCGAGCGGTGCTCGGGACGGCGCCAAAGAGTTATTAGAGCCATAGGCAAGGCAATAAGCAGCGGAGAAAACCACAATATACCGTGCCTGCCGCTGAAAAGGAGCTTGATAATAACATCGAAATTTGGGTACGCGAGACCGTAAAACCCTTTGCTCATATTGGGGAACAGCACATGATACTTATAAAGCGACCCGAAAGGCATGCCGAGAATCTCGTAGTTGTATATGAGTAAGGGTGATATAAATAAAAGCCCTCCCGCAAGAGCGCCGAGACAAACTGTGAGCAGCCTTTTTCTTTGCCACGCCCGGGCATTGTATAGACCGTATAAAGCTATAAAAAATGCCGCTGGCGCCGTTGTGAGCTCAATCACGACCGCCCATGCGAGCAGCGCACCCGCTGCAAAAGACAGCCATATATCCCTCCGCACATCGGGCTGGTAGCTGAGCAAAAAGAAAACTACCGCAAAGCCCAAAAACAGGCACCCTCCGGCTGAAGCGTGGCCAAAGAAAGCCGTCGCCCACCCCCATGCTGGCGTAGCCATCCCGTATGCCAAGGAGCCGAATACGGCTCCACCCAAGCCGGCTCCCAGCCTTATCGCAACAAAATAAACGGCCAAAGCCGCAAGCACTGTGATCAGTCCCGAGGTAGCTAGTGTTACAATCTGGTTTACGAACATGTAGGGCTCGGTAATCTTGTCATTGGAGTCGATCCAAACGATCTTTCCGCCTTGTTGCTGAACCCAGCCTATATGCGGGGAATGAGATTTCAAAGCGAACACCGCACCCACTGCAAAAGGGTAAGCCATAAACGACATACCCGGAGCTTTTTCCGAATAATATTTGCCGTCATAGTATGCTTTGTCCCCGGTCGCTCTATGAAACCGGTCTATGCTAAGGCTCTGTTCCTCAATCATGGATAGTGTTAGGGCAAGCCTCGGTACGGCGTTCCAACTCCCAGGAGACTGAGCGAAATAAGCATAACAAGCAAAAAAGAGTATAAACAACGCTGCCGCTATCCTGTATGTCTTATTTGAATATATTTTTTTAATCCCGTCAGTCCCCCCAGGAGTTACATATTAGATAACATTTATATCTCAAAATTATAATCTATAAAACCTGCTATCTCCTCATCCAGTGCAATCAAACGCAGCTCCTCCGTGCAGGATTTTGGAATACCGCGCTCATCGCTATCCGCAAGCTCACCCCAGCTATTTACGTATGCTCGGGCAGCGGATGCACTGCCCATTGAAAATAGTTCAAGTAGCGTGGCCGTGCACTCTTTCGCAGCTTTTTCAAAGAGCCCTATGTCATATGAGAGCATTTTTGTCGTTTCATCAAACGTGATCGCGCCCGCATCCTTTAGCACGCAATAAGTGAGATAGGCCGAGCCCGAGTCCGGGTGCTTGTAGATACCGCCCCGTCTGATATAGCGGAGCATCTCTGAAATAGCAACCATATACGCCTGCTCGAGCGTGCACCCGTTTAACAGAGCCCTGTCCAGGTACCTTAGGTTATAAAGCGAGATAAAATCTGACTTAAGCTCGTGAAGAATCATGTAGTCCATATCGAACTCGGACATTACAGAGCCCAGGTTATCCGCCCCGAAGAAGTGTCCCACATCGTGCCCCCTGAGCCATGTCAACAGGAGCCGCGCGGTATCCCCCTTCGTGAGCCCGCCCAAGAGATCCGACGCGCCGCTTATATAACGCTCCGCAATCTTCTCCGTTATGGCTTTAAACCTTGACTGATAGAGATTTATAAACACTGTCATGTTAGATAGCGAAGATACGTTTTCCCTCGCGCCGCCCGAGAAAAATACGCATATGGGTTTGTGCTCGGTGTTGAGACCGCCTGAAAGAGAGAAAACATCCAGGCACCTGAGCTCCGGAATCACATCAGGGACATTGATTCCCTCAGTCCCGGAAAGCTCCTCAAGCCGCTGAGCAAAAAGCGGCATATGAGCGTCATAGCTGGCAATCAGCTCCGTATAGTCTGAGTTCATTACCCCCGCGGCGCCCGAGTAATAACCCTCCCCTCCGCCGGATGAAAGAAACACCTTTCCCAAAATAAGCTCTATCCCGTTAGGACATTCATCCGCGCTCAGGATTTTCATGGGATAAAGATCGTAGATACCGCCCTTAAGAGCCCGCAGTGACTGCTCGAATGCCTCTTTAGATTGCTCCGGCAGTGTGTCGGCACTGTTGGAAAGTACAGTTATGATCTCGTTCCACGCCCTATTTTCCTGCGCCCTGGTGATAGCCCCGGCTACACGCCCCCCAAGCTGCATGCTGTATAGTTTATCGATCATCCCAAGCGCCTTTAGAAAGGCTTCAGATACAGTGCGCAAGTCCCGGGGCAGTGAAACATCGACGTCAACCACGGCCGTGTGTTTATCTACAGTCATCGGCTAAAACATTAGCATGTAAAAGGGAATTATGGAAAGAGGGAGGTTGTGAAAATACAAAATCTCAGTCGGTATCAAGCACTACTTGAACCTCTGACAAGTACCTACCGAGCCTTTCTAGCTCTGCTTCAATCGCGGTAACGTCTTCAATTGCGGCTGCGTCCTCAAGATTCCTGCCTATATCACTTATTACTTTGAATCCGTATCCAGCGCCTGCGCCTTTCATACCGTGCCCGAGTCTTCTGATCTCCTTAAAATCCCCCCGGGTGGCGGAGTCTCTTATAATATCTATTTCAGAGCGCCTGTTTTCCAGAAATCCGGGCACAAGGTCTGCGTAATCGGGATCTACACGTACTATGTTGTTCGCGCTGTTAATCTCGCTCATATTGAAATAACCTCACATAAATAATACACCCGTTTTGAGAAACGGGTCTGCTATAAATTATGAGGCGGCTAAATCAGGGGTTCTGATGCTCGGGTCGCAATAGATCAAAAACGGTCTTTACGGGGTTGAATGTGATGAGAGGGACTTCTACAAACACTGTGTTCCAATAGGCCATTGCACCGTTCCACAGCCCCGGCAGCTCGAGCGCTTTAAGTTCTCTACCTCCGCTAGATTTATGCGAGATAAACCCTGCGTCACGATCAATATATTGAGTCAGGTCAAACGCATTGCCCTCATAATCCCTGACAGAGCACACGAGGTCTACGGGGTTAAAATGGGTAGAGGACTGCCAGATAGCCTTTTGCGTCGGGTTGCCCATATCCACTTGGGAAGACTCGACAATCTGCTTACTCAGGGTGCCGTCTAAACCTCTCACCCAAAATGGCCCGCCACCCGGCTCGCCCTGGTTCCTGACCACGCCGCACACCCTTATGGGGCTCATCAGCCTGGCCCTTGTGTACATTGCTTTCTCGGTCTCCGTAGCGTCCGCCAAGTATTCCGGAAGCTTGATTAGAAGCCCCATCCCTGAAAGCTCGGAGAGGGCGTCATTAACCTCTTTTTCCTCATACCCCCTATCGAGCTCACGAAGAAGCCCGAACACCCTTTTCTCAAGCTCTATTAAATATCCGCCGAGTGCTTTCTTATAGCTGTAAGTCTCTTCCTTTATCCTGTCGGGTACGACGTTATCTATGTTCTTGATAAACACCATATCACACTCAAGATCGTTTAGGTTCTCTATGAGGGCGCCGTGCCCGCCGGGCCTGAAAAGCACTCTGCCCTCAGACTCAATGAACGGCCTGTTCTCCATATCGACTGCAATCGTATCTGTCGAGGGTTTCTGGACCGAATATGTGACCTCTATACTCATTCCCTCACTCTCATATAGAGCTTTTGTACGTAAGATAAGGGATTTCACCTCGTCCTCGTGCTCTGGAGAAAGAGTAAAATGCAGGCGGGCTATACCGCCCTCGCCTGCCGAGTAATGAGCGGCCTCAACCAGGTGCTCCTCAAAAGCAGTTCTCGGATAATTACCGTAGAGATGAAATTTTATTATCCCCTTGGGTAGGTTTGAGTAGTTAAGTCCTGGCTTTTCGAGAGTATGGCTGATTATTTCTTTAAAACGACCTTCCCGAAGAAGCGTCTCTATATTGATCCCCTCTGACTCAAGTGATGACGCTAAGTCCGAATAGAAAGCGAAGCGCTTGATGCTCTCTATAAATTTGAGCGCTGAAGCCTCTTCCTTTCCTCCCCAATCAGATGCCGCCTGAAGCTCGTCTTTGGTGACTTCACCTCTTGCCAGTACAGTCTGCAGCTCTTTGAACATCCGGCTCGCCGCACCAGATGCCGGAACGAATTTGATTACATTTTTGTCTTGGCAATACTCATCAAACAACGAAGAGAGCGTCACGAGATTATCACCGACAGACTCTATCCCGTCCCCGAGAGTACAGGGCCGCGCGAGCTCCTGATGCTTTATACCTTTTCTGAAAGTCTCTATCTGTGATCTCACTGTAGCAGGATCAAGACCCCTAGTGCAAATCTCCGCTTCTACGCTCTCATTTAGATAATCATTCTCGGTGCTCAATTCTCCGGATCTCCCATAATAAGTTTGATGTAGCCCGGGAATATTTTATACGTGATTTCAAGTATGCCCAAGGGGGCAGATGAAATTCCGTTTCACAAATATAGTGGTTTAATGGAATTAGATATGAATATGACTAGAGGACTGCATCCATGCCGGTACTAGCGTTTTGTTGTGGTCTTTCGTCCTTTACGTGTACCCATTTAGCGACCATATCCAGAAGCTCCTTTTTCCTTAAGGGCTTTGTAATATAGTCGTCCATGTCGTTCTCAAGACACTTTTCCCTGTAACCCGCAATCGCGTGCGCGGTAACGGCGATGATCGGGGTCCTCTGCTTGCCGTTCTCTGATGTCCTTATAGCCTTTGTAGCCTCAAAGCCGTCCATCATAGGCATCTGAAGGTCCATCAGTATCAGATCATAGTCGCTCCTGCATACGGCGGTAATACTCTCCTCTCCGCTCCCGGCCAGATCAACCGTATAGCCTCCGATCTCGAGCATCCTCTTTATGAGCTTCCTATTATCTTCAGTATCGTCCACAACCAGAATCTTGGGAATATAATCCATCGAACCGTTTCCGTTACTAGGGACAGCATCACCCTTTATTTCTTTGTTTACAGGCTCGCCTTTTTCCTCATGCGCTATACCCAGCAGCTGGTCTTCGAGCACAGTTATTAGCCGAGAGACCCGAACGGGCTTTACAATAGAATCATCGATCTTAGGCTTCTTAAGCCCTTCTATGCTTACTGCTCCAAGGGGTGAGAGCAGTATTAATTTGGTATCGGATAAGCCGGGCTCATTGCTCACGTATTCCGCAAGCTCAACACCGCCCGTGTCCCTGGTGGCATAATCCAAGAACAGCACGTCGGGCCTGATGTCCGTATTCTTTAGCATCTGAAGCGCGGCCTTTGCACCGGGGGCCATCTGTACCTGCAGCCCCGTACGGGCAATTAATTTCTGTAATATTTCCCTGCTCGATTTGTTAACTTCCACAATTAAAGCAAGCTTGCCTTTAAACCTTTCATCATACCCGCCGCTCTGATCGGGGTCTTCCGATATATAGCTCCACGGTAATGCAAAACTAAATTTCGATCCTCCCTTCTCACGGCTCTCATACCATATCCGGCCTCCCATAAGATCTATCAGCGATTTACATATGCTGAGTCCTAGCCCCACGCCTCCGAAAGACCTTTTAGTTGAGCTGTCTACCTGCGTGAATTTCTCAAAGATGCTATCCCTATGATCCCTTGGAACACCAATCCCCGTGTCCGATACGCTGAAGTGAAGCTCCTTACGGTCAGGCGTCCCATCATATCCCATAGAGGCATTAACAATCACCTCTCCGGTGTCGGTAAACTTTATCGCGTTTACGATAAGGTTCACCAGCACCTGCATTATCCTGGTGGAATCGCCCATGAGTCTGTCGGGCACATCGTCCTCTATATAGCACAGGAGCTCAATACCCTTGTTAAACGCTCTCAGAGACTGAGATTCGGCAACGTCCTCGACAAGCTGCCTCAGACTCACGTCGGCATTCTCTATCTCCATCTGCCCTGCTTCTATCCTGGAGAAATCGAGAATATCGTTTATCAGCCCGAGTAGCGACTCAGAGGAGCTCTGGATCACCCTTAACGTCTCTTTCTGCTCTCCCGAAAGCTCTGTCTCAAGCGTGAGCTCCGTCATACCGATTATTGCGTTCAGCGGTGTCCTTACCTCATGGCTCATATTGGCAAGGAATTCCGATTTGGCCAGGTTTGCGGCCTCTGCCTCTTCTTTTGCCTGATACAGCTCTACTTCAGATCTTTTACGCTCGGTTATGTCCATGAAGCTACCCAATATCGCGCGCCGTCCTCTGTACTGTATCGAAGTGACTGTTTCCATCACCCACTTAATCTGGCCTTGTTTATTAATAATCCTGTATTCATAAGGGTTATGCCTCTCACCTTTGAGCATAAGCATGCTATTATCCCTTACACCCGAGCGGTCCTGCGGATAGACGAGCTTCCACTGATTTGTCTGCACAAGCTCCTCGCTCTTGTACCCGAGAAACCTCTCGATCTCGGGGTTAAGAAACTGAAATTTCTTGTCCTGGAGTATGTATACGCCTATCGGTGAGCCTTCCGAAAGAGTCTCGAACAGCTCTTCCGCCTGTATTCTCTCAGATATGTCCATCACCGTACCGAGCACCGCGGTTTCGTCCTGGTAGCGTATCGACCTCACTACCTCCATCACCCACATGAGGGTACCGTCGCTCCTCACCATCCTGTAGTGATATGGGTTAGTTTTCTCACCCACGAGCATCCTTGAAGCGTTTTTCTTTGATTTTTCTCTGTCCTCAACGTAAACGTGAGTGAGTGACGCACTGCCCGTAAGCTCCTCTTCACTATAGCCCAGGTACTTTTGAAATTCCGGGTTTACAAATTTATATTCCCCTTCCTGTACGATATATATTCCTATCGGAGAGCTATTGGAAAGCGTCCTTAACATCGATTCCACCCTTCTGCGGTCGGTGATGTCAGAGACCGTCCCAAGCACAGCGGGGCCGTCCATAAACCTGATCTTCTTGACGGTTTCCATTACCCATCTTAGCTCGCCATCCTTTCTTGCAAGCCTGTACTCGTACGGGGAAGCGTCTCCATTCTGAATCATACTGCTCACATTAGCAGAGGCTTCCTGCTTGTCCCTGGCGTGTATATAGGTCTCAGGCGAAGAGCCCAGAAGCTCCTCCTCGCTATACCCTGTGTAAACGCAGTACTGGGAATTTACAAACTTCAGCTCATTATCCTTTACTATGTATATACCCATAGGAGAGCTATTTGAAAGCGTCCCGAGCATTTCCTCCGCGCGGCGCGCCTCGGTTATATCCGTTAGTGTTCCCAAAACGGCTTCCCCGTCCCCGTAGACGATCTTAGTTACCGTCTCCGACACCCACGCGGGGACGCCGTTTGAGTTTTTTATCCTGTATCTGTAGGGTTTTACCCGCTCACCTTTTAGCATCTGCGTCGACTTTTGAGAGACATCAGGACGGTCCGAAGGATTTATAAGATCAGTGATCTTCACGCCGAGCAGCTCATCCTGCGTCATAGCGGTAAGTCGCTCTAGTCCTTTATTTACATATACGATTCTGTCTCCCTGAGCTATATAGGCCCCTGCATTCAAACCCCCGGAGAGCGCTTTACTTATCTCTTCGTCCTCTTTCAGCCTCGAGATTTCCTCGTTAAGCTTTTCGATAGACTTACCACTTTGACCAAGAGCTTTCTCATGCTCGGCCTCTTTACTCTTAAGAGATTTCTCAAGTGTACTGAGACCCCTGAGGTTATATGAATACATGGCCACGAGTGCCGGGACGGGTACTAAAAACGCTAAAACTCTAAGTAAATAGGAAGATGGCAGAGAATAACCCAAAGCCAAAAGAGCCTCCGAGCACACGAGGGGCACAAGGCTCAATAGAAGAACATAGTAGAAAAAAGACCTGTCACGCCTACCGTACCAGCCGGAAGTAAGCGCGGTCAGAAGAGTGGCGGCAATTGGAATACTTTTCCAATATGAGCTCTCTATTCCATTTGTCACAAAAGAGGTTTTCGAAACAATATAGACTGCGGCTATTCCGATCACCACAAGAACCAAAGCAGCTACTTTAAATAAACCGTCGTTGCGGAGTTTTTTGTCAGTCGTGTGGTTTCTAAGGAGAAGTACTGCCCCGAGAATAATAGTTATGGCAGGAAAAAGCCAAACAGCAGGAGTAGATAGCGTTATATAGTTTTCTTTTGATGCCCCGGCGGCAGTCAATCCCCCCGCAATAAAAAACATGCATCCGCCCATCACAGCCGCGCTTATCAGAGAAACTCCAAGTATGCGCGTGTATACGTTCCTCTCAACTGAGCTATGTGCCAGGCACAATATGCCGGAGATTAAAGCGGCAGACGCCGCTGCGGCCGTAAGTGCGGGGAAAGTTGATAGTTTCCCTTGTGGAAGGAATCCGAAAACCCCTCCGGCAACGCTAAAAATAAGCACTCCCACACTGAGTGCAGTAACAGCAATAAACAGAATCTTCAGAAATTCCGAGTGCTGTGCTCTGTCATTTAGAGTATCCGTATCCATATTGACCTTGAGGGGAATATAAAGAGACACAATGCCCCCTAACCCTAAATTGTGCAAATCCCATGCCACACGGGCCAATATTGCTTAACCGCCTCACATTACTGCATAATTCACATACAAAGAACCGTTATAACACTGTGCGTCGACAATTCTTGTCACAGCTTTGAAATATCAGGGAAAATTTTGGGCAATTTATGAAAGATACGGGTCTAAAAACCCCGTGTTTACAAGAATAAACCTGTAAATAAAGGAATTTCGGATACTTCAGCTAGTCGCGAGTTTCAAACCATGATGGAAAATCGCATTTTTACCCCGCGTGCCCTAGCTCTAGTATTACCTTTACACAAACGGTCAGGAGCAGCCCGGCGAGCATAACTAAAAAAGACCTTGCTGTTGAGCAGTGGCGTATAAACGGCGCGTTTGAGAACTCATGGAGCGTTGCCATATACAGGAACACCCCTGCCGCAATCGAGAGGGTAAACGCTTTAACTACTACGAGTGTATCCCCGCTTAAAAAGTGCTTGGCGTCCGCCCCGGCTATAATGCCCAGAGGGGTCGATATCGCAAACACTCCGTAGAGAATATAAGTTTCGTTGACTGTGAGCTTACTCCTGACCATAGAGAGCGCAAGCCCGAACCCGGCAGAGCTTTTGTGCGCCAGCACAGCCGCCAGGATAAAGAGAGCGTTCTCAGTCTCGCTCAGGCTAATCGCTGTACCGAGCAGGAAAGAAGGAATCGCGATCATGATGGTCATTATTACCGGGATTGAAGAGGGCGTAAGCGCCCCGGCGCCCGCTTTCAGCTTGGACTTAACAGCGGCGTGCTCTATCCCTAGGAGTATCAGAAATGCGGCAATAGCTATTATCACAGCAATAGGAAGGACTTCCTGCGGGTACGCCTTCTCGAAGAGGTGAAGACCCGCCGGGAGCATTATAACGAGCGCGAGCGCCAGGAATACTCCGGCGGTGAAAGACTCGCCGTAAGGGAACCCATCGTCGCTCATCGCCGCTTCCCTCCTTGTTAGCGGATAAAACCCTCCAGCGACAGCGGCTCCGAGTATTACAATAAAAGAAAATATTTCTATAAGGTTCATCGTGGTCCATCCGGCAAGTCCCCTTCGTCAGCGAGACTTACTCTCCCGATTTAGATTACAGCTACTGCTATTTTCACGTATTAGAGCCCGGAAAGCAAGGCGGCAGGACTAAGATGCAACCTTATTGAAAGCATAATATCATATTAGTTATAATGGCTGATCACGGCACATTTAAAGTGTTAACTTTAAGTGTTGTACGGAAACTAAAAAAAGTGTATAAATAGCCTAGGAGGGTCCACAACTACAATGAGCGCAAATTCTGACAACAAGAGCACTATAAGCCCCGCAAAGTGGGACGAATTAAAAGGACAGCTAAAAGGCGACCTGTTCCACGATCACAGCGTGAGAACTCTCTACGCAACCGATGCCTCTTCATACAGAGTGTTCCCCCAAGCAGTCGCGATGCCAAAAGACAGCGAGGATATGAGACGCATAGTAGAGTTTGCAAGGGATAACAACGTACCCATTACCCCCAGGGCCGCGGGCACATCACTCTCGGGTCAGCCCATAGGACGGGGCCTTGTGGTAGACGTCGGGCGATACATGAACAAAGTGCTCGAGATAAATAAGGATGAAAAATGGGTCAGGCTGCAGCCCGGGGTAATCAGAAACGAGCTCAATGAAGTGCTTGATCCTCACGGCCTGTTTTTCGGCCCTGAGACCTCTACCCAAAACCGCGCCATGATTGGCGGCATGATGGGCAACAACTCCTGCGGCGCAAACTCTGTCGTATACCGTGACAGCCGTAAGCACCTGCTAGAAGTAAAGGGTTTTCTGGCTGATGGTACGGAAGTAACGTTCTCCGAGCTTACCCCTGAGGAGTTTAAGGTCAAGTGCGGGGGTGGTGAGAGCCTTCTTGAGACCAAGCTATACAATCAGATAAACGACATACTTTCGGATAAGAAAAACATAGACGCTATTAATGATAATTTCCCCAAAGACTGCATATTCAGACGCAACACCGGCTACGCGCTCGATGCGATGTCCAAGATGGAGCCTTTCACCAAGGGGGGCGAGCCGTTTAACTTCTGTAAGCTCATCGCGGGCTCGGCAGGTACGCTAGTATTCATTTATGAGCTCAAGGTAAACGTCGTGCCCCACCCCCCCGCTTACAGAAACCTTGCGTGTATAAATTTCAAGACCCTCGATGAATCGCTGAGGGCCAATATAACAGTTTGTAAGCACGACATAACTTCCTGCGAGCTAATAGACGACTACACGATTGAGTGCGCGAGGGAGAACGCGCTTCTTCGTGACGAGCTATTTTTCGTAAAGGATAAGCCGGGCGCGGTGCTTTTGATTGAAGTAACAAAGGATTCGGAAGAAGAAGCAAAGGCCGCTGCCCAAAAGATAATAGAGGACGTAAAGAAGACAGGGTTCGGATACCATTTCCCTATCGTCGATGCCTGCGACGTAGACCACGTATGGCACCTCCGTAACGCGGCGCTAGGTGTGGCATCAAACGTCGAAGGGGACGAAAAGCCCGCCACCAACATAGACGACTGCGCGGTTGACATACAGGACCTCCCTGAATTCATTGCCGAAGTAGACGCTCTGCTTAAGAAAAATAATTTGCACGTGATGTATTACGCTCACGCAAGCGCCGGGGAGCTTCACATTACCCCGTACTTCAATACTAAAACAGATGAGGGTAGAGAGCTTTTCAGAAACATTACCAGAGACACGGCGGCCATAGTGAAGAAATATAAAGGCTTCCTCTCGGGCGAGCACGGCACGGGATGGTTAAGAGGCGAATTCATAGAGTTTATGCTGGGCTCGACCATCTACGGGCTGATGAAGGAGCTTAAATACACCTGGGACCCGGAGGACATTTTCAATCCTACAACGATAGTCGATGCCCCCAGAAACAATATTAACCTTCGCTACGACGCAGACACCCACTATCCCAAGTTCGATACCGTTTTTGACTGGGGTAGTGAAGGGTTCGTAGGACACGCAGAGAGGTGTAACGGCACTGCGGAGTGCAGAAAAACAGAGCACGCGGGGGGCACAATGTGCCCTTCCTACATGGCAACGCGCGATGAAAGACATATCACCAGGGCCCGTGCCAACATGCTGCGCGAAATATTTACCCGCTCATCAAAAGACGTAGACCCCTTTCAAAGCGAGGAAATACATGAGGTACTAGACCTGTGTCTTTCGTGTAAGGGCTGTAAGTCCGAATGCCCCTCGGACGTTGACATAGCAAAGCTTAAGGGAGAGTTCCTTCAGCATTATTACGACAAGCACGGAGTGCCAATGCGCTCGCGGATGATCGCGAATTTCAATAAATTCGCCAAGTTAAATTCAGTATTCCCTCAGGCATATAACTTCATGTTCTCAAACTCCGTCACAGCGCCAATTATTAAAAAAATGACCGGATTCGCTCAGGGGCGCTCTGTCCCTCCCCTATCAATTCAGACCGTAAGGGACTGGTATAAAAAGAATAAAGCCACGTTACAAAAGGGCAATAACGGCAAGGTATACGTGTTCTGCGACGAGTTCACAAACTATCTGGACGCCGAGATCGGCATCACAATGATAAAGCTCCTGGATAAATTAGGCTACTATCCCGAAGTCATAGAGCACGACGAGAGCGGCCGCGCCCACATATCAAAAGGACTTATCCGAGACGCCAAGGTGATTGCCAACAAGAACCTCAGGATTTTCAAAGACCTGATTACAGAGAACACCCCGCTAGTGGGCATCGAGCCCTCCGCTGTCCTTAGCTTCAGGGACGAGTACCCTGACCTTGCGGACGATGACGTGAAAGAGGCCGCGAAAAACATAGCGCCACATGTATTTCTCATTGACGAGTTTATTTCAAGGGAGATAGATAAGGGGAATATCACCAAAGACAGCTTCACAAAAGAAGAGCGGAAGCTTATCTTCCACGGCCACTGCCAGCAAAAGGCTTTATCGACCCTAGATCACTCTAAAAAGATGATGTCTATTCCCGAGAACTACAGCGTCGAACTCATACCCTCTGGCTGCTGCGGTATGGCGGGCTCGTTTGGTTATGAGAGCGAGCATTTCGACGTCTCTATGAAGGTCGGCGAGCTCGTTCTCCTGCCTACGGTAAGAAAGCACGGCGAGGACACCATTGTAGTAGCACCCGGTACTAGCTGCCGCCACCAGATAAAAGACGGCGCACAACGTAGGGCCTACCACCCCGCGGAAGTCCTCTGGGACGCGCTTAATAAGTAGGTTGTAGAATCACCTTCAAAATATTCTCAGCTTATGATACAAACTCGTTAAATTTGGAATCTCAATTCAGACTATACTATAAAAACTTTTATAAATTCAGACACATATCTCATAGTAGCAATTAATAGAATTGATGAAAAAAATAAACTTACAACTAATATGATGCCGATTTCAAATCCCAAGAGCTCGGCTATTTTAAATCTGCTTGAACCTAACCTATACATAGTCTGAACCTCTCTGCTCCTGAGTCTTAATGATAGCATTAGAACTAGTCCTAGAAGCAGCAAAGTCGACACAGCAACAATAACAAAAACCGAATCCAGGAATCCTTTAATCTTGAAGATGTTCGCCAAGAGTTTCTCAATAACCTTTTCGGGCTTTACGATTTGTGATGTCTCACCTGCAGATATATACCTTCCCATGAGTAAAGTTTTATTCTTCTCGTTACTTGGAACAGCTATTACAGCAGTAACCGGAAAAGCCGATTGATCCCCATGGAAATGAAATTCGTCTACATTTTCTTGAGACACGGTATTGTATTGATATAGCTTAGCGTTAGCAGTGTAATTGCCGTCTTTTACGTTTAGCAATACACTTTTGTCAGCGGCTTTAGACAGGTCTTCGTGACCGTGTCCCAAACCCTGGATAACCCAGGCGGTCTTCATATCGGTGAAAATCGCCTTGTCGTCCGGGCTGTGAGACTCTTTGAGCACTCCAACTATATTCATCTTGAGGGGATACACACCTGAGATGTCGAGCATAGTCTCAGGCGAAGAAATAATGGTGTCCCCCGGATTCAAATCTAGCTTTGAAGATACCAAGAAGCCAATGACGCAGTCGCCCAGAAAAGCTATGTTGCTTCCACTNNTCTAATTCCAGCCCCCTGAAATTAAAATATTCAAGCCCGGTGCCTACTATTGGATACCCCCGAGCCTTAAACCTCACGTGCATTGGGATCGGGACCGCAAGCCCAGTCTCATCAACCCTCTCCACAGATTTCATTGTGAGCGTATCGAACTCGGAAGGCTCGAAATAGAGCGTATTAATCACAAGATCAAGAGAGCTCCCCTTTGACCCTATTAATACGGGTGTGGACAAGGCCCGATTGAGTAATTGCCGCTCGCTCTGGTTTACAAGGATACTTAAACCTAAAGGAAGGTATATGATTACAGTAACCGAGATTACCATAATCGCGGTTTTAATCTTATTGTTAAGAATGTATTGCCATGCTAGGTATAGGCTATCAGTCATTTTCAGTTCGCGTAAACTGCTAAATCTATTACAGTATCAAATCCCCCGAGCAAGCCGTGGTCGTGAGTGACCGTAACCAAGGTGCTTTCATTTTGTTCTGCGTAATCGAAAAGCGCTTGTATAGTGATTTCTTTATTTTTTGGATCGAGGTTTCCTGTTGGCTCATCGGCAAGCAGGAGTTTGGGCTCATTCAAGAGAGCCCTGCATATGGCAACCCTCTGCATCTCGCCCTGGGAGAGCTTTGTCACATTGCGTTTAAGCTTGTCCCCGAGTCCCATTTGTTCTGCCAGCTCTACAGCGCGCGAGCTTACATCTCCCGTCAACTTAAGTAAGGGGTTTATGCGGTAGGGAAGGAGAATATTATCCAGAATAGTCAGGTACTCGACCAGCTCAAAATTCTGAAATACAAACCCGATCTTTGAAATTCGAAAGCTCCTTCGCTCGGAGTCGCTTAGCGAGCCTATATTTCGGCTGTCAATCTCGATTTTGCCTTCTTGGGGTGTGTTTATTCCAGAAAGAAGGTTGAGAAACGTTGTTTTCCCATAGCCGCTCGGCCCTATTACAGCGGCCTTTGCGCCGCCTTTAATGTCAAGCTCAGGTATGCTTAGCTTAAAATCACTTTTAGGATATTCGAAGTATAGCTCTCTTATCTTTATCATATGGGCTGCACACGTTTCTCTTCAATTAGGTCTATGTTGGTAATTTTCCAGGCACCGCCCACAGGCTTTACAGTAATTTCCGCCTCATATTGATTGATTCTATTGTGCTTGTGCCCCCAGTGCTCGACACTGCCTGATACTCTCCAGGTGCTATGATACTTAAGCCCGAATTCCCCTTCAAGCGGCTCACTCTGAACATCTGTTAGCTCTACGTCCACTACCTTCGCCCTGGCACCGCCCTGCTGCTCTATCTCCATGCTCTTCTTGGTGTCAAGATATATTTCGCTCAGAAGATCGCCGTCCAGGCTAAGCGCAAGCTTGTCGTAAATATCCTCTTCATGTTTAAAATCAAATGCGCGGTATACGTTCTTAAGGAGATTTTGTAGTATAAACGTCGATTGCTCTTCATTGAGCACAAGTTTTGTAGGCACCCTCTCGGTTATCGATACCCTGAAGTATGGAATTAATAAAGCGCCGGCAATCAGCGCGAAAACGGCTATTGCATAGAGAACCCGCGGTTTTTCTCTTTTATCATTACGTACCCTGCTGATCTGCCAGGCAACCGCTATGAAGATGATAAGAGAAGCCAATGTTCCGAGAGGAAGGCTTATGCTGTTTGCCGAGTCCTCTACGTTCAGCTCCGAAATCTCAGGCATACTGAAATTTTTTAGATAGTTATTCCAGGTGAGTACGTTGTCGTCAGGAGATAGGAAGTATGGGTACGGTCCCGCAGGGTCTACCATTCTGGCGGGGATATTTTGAATATTATCACTGAACATATCCCAATCGACAGTTACCTGCCCAGGCATTCCCGTCACAGGGTAAGCAAGAATAATCCCTACGATAGCCGAGAGGTACTCAATCTCCTCAGTATCTTCTAAGTACTGTATCCCGGTTAGGTTTGGTCTTACGAACTTCACCCTGTCTAATATGGGTCTTACCTTTTCCCCATCTATTTTCACAGTGTTATGGGTAAGGAAGTATTGAGTCAGCTTCTCCTCTATAACACTTTTTTGTTCAGCACCGAGCATATCATCATTTTCAAAGCCCAAATCGATCCATACTTCCATATCCTTAAGCCTTACCAGAATTTCGTGACGCACTTCAAAGGGCTCTATATATAAAAAAGACATCAAAGATGAGCTGTGGTGGCGTTTAAGGTTCGGGTTATCAAACTTGGAATACCAGGGGTCTTCCCAGTTCAGATTTAATTTCGCGCCCGGAACCAGGAATCGGAAATCAATTACCGGAATCGATTTATGATAAACAACGTAACCGATACTGGCATCCGCATAGCCTTGATCGTCCAATGGGGGCAGGAACTCCATTGTGCCCGGTTTTTCTGTAAGTGGGTATTCAATTTCGACATAGTTTACATAACGGCTAGGCTTCCGGCCCCCGGGTGGCTTATTGAAAACAGAGGGCCTTTGTATTCTTTCCCTGACTTCAGAGACCCTCACCCGGCCTTCAAGCGGTATCCCGTCCGCCTTAATTACAAGCCCCTCTTTAAAAAACCTTTCCGGATTAATTTCTGGTGCGTTATGCGCTTTCTCCCCGGACACGGGAATTAATTCTGAAAACGTCTCCTTGTCTTCTTCCCCTATCTCAAGGATTAACACTACTTTATCGTCTTCAACGTAGAACTCGGCGATTGTTGTGCTGAGCTCGGCCCCTGTGAAGTTTATATAGTCCGCGCCTGCAATTTCAGTAAATGAAATTAAGATGATCAAAATTGCGGCGAGCTTTGTATTATTACTGTTCATTGGTCAATTTACTTATATATACTGCTCAGCATTAATAATATACGCTTATATGTGTTATTATAATGTCTGTGTATATATGTCTGGTATGAGTACATGTGGATGACGTTAATAGTATATACAAATAATAATTCATCCGCTTCGGAATTATGTATATAAAGGTACATTTGCCGTTTTTTGATGTTTATAGAGACTTGGACTTGTTATTATAAAATTGGGTTTAGTATAAAAAATGTGTTTAGGAGGGAAGAAATGAGATCATATATATTAATGATTTCCGCCGCATTAGTAATAGCGGTAACCGGATTTGTAGTTGGTAAAGGCTATTTAAATGTCGGAGACACTGCTAAAAACACTATTTCGGCGCTCGAAAGCCAAGAGGCTATGGCCGAGCAGAAAGGGCCTCAAAAATGGTCTTCGACAAAGCCGTATCCTTCTCATGAGGCTTACTATCCTGGAACCGAAGAGCTCGGTCCTGATGAGATGCGCGTTATAGCGTGTGGTACGGGCATGCCTCAGCCCCGTCTAAAACAGGCTGCCGCTTGTTACCTTGTTGAGCTTGGTAACGGCGATAAGTTTATCTTCGATATGGGCGAAGGATCATACGAAAGGCTAATGGCGCTCGGTATTCCGCTCGACCAGCTCAACAAAGTTTTTCTAGGCCACCTTCATCTTGATCATGCAGGAGATTTTCCTGCTTTCTATTTCACGGGTCCTGTGAATAACCGCCTCACCCCTGTGCGTCTATGGGGTCCGAGTGGAGTAAAGCCCGAATGGGGAACAAAAGCGTGGGCTGACTATATGGTGAAAATGTGGGCATGGGAAGCAGCTACCAGGGGAGCCGCAGTAGACCCCAGAGGACTTAAGCTTGAAGTTAATGAATTTGATTGGACAGCTGTGAATAATGTCATTTATGATGAGAACGGTGTTCAGGTGAGAACAATGCCGGCTATCCACGGCGAGCAGTCAGTGAGCTTTGTACTTGAGTGGAACGGGCTTAAATTCGCTTTTTCAAGCGACACTCTGCCTACTAAATGGTGGGCCGAGCACGCAAAAGGTGTCGACCTATCAATCCACGAATGCTTCATTCCACCTGAAATGATGATGGCACGCTACGGTTTCACACCCCAGGAAGCTATATTCGTTGGCACCCAGGGGCACACTGCAGCCCAAGCATTCGGGAAAATAATGGAACAGACAAAGCCGGTACGCGCTGTTTGCTACCACTTCCAGAATGATTTCGACACATCGCTTGCTGTATACTCGGCCATACGTGAGACATACTCAGGCCCGCTTGATCTTGCAACGGACTTCATGACTTGGAACGTAACAAAGGACGGTGTCCGCACCAGAATGGCCGTACCAAATCACGATTCCTTCCCTGCTCCGGTTCAGATGGTGAAACAGCCGCCCGACTCAGCAGCGGAATTCCCGTTCGGAGAATTAGATAGAGAGAGTATAGATGTTCCTGCAGCTGAGGTTACCAATGAAGTGATCAAGAAGTTCAATAAAGATCACGGTACAGATATTGTTCCTGCATACACTGGAACTATTAACGAACCGAAGAAATAAAGGGTAAAAATAAAGTTAGTACTAGATTGATAAGGTCAGCTACATTTTTGGGTACCATAGAATTTCCTATGGTACCCAAAACTTCTAACTTTATTGTCCTTCAATTCACTACGTATTCGATACTGAAGACAACTTATCACCATACTAAAAAGTAGACATTAAAATTTCAATCATTACAGGGGGTAAGAATGAAAAACAAGTTATTAGTTCCATTTATCGGAGGAATTGCGGTTGCAGTACTGCTAATAGTTGCGCTACCTAAGTTATACAATACTGAGGTTGAAGCAAAAACAACCAACAGTAAAAATCAATGGTCCCCTACGAAAGCCTACCCGGAACGTGAGGTATATTTTCCCGGCACTGAGGAACTAGCACCGGATGAAATCCGTGTCCTTTCCTGCGGTTCAGGAATGCCGATGCCCAGGCTCAAGCAGGCGGCGGCTTGTTTCCTGATTGAGTTGGGTAACGGAGAGAAATTTATTTTTGACTTAGGAACGGGCTCATTTACCACTCTTTACGCACTAGGTATGCCATTGGATTACATGACAAAGATTTTCTTAAGCCACCAGCATGCGGACCATATGGGCGACCTACCTACTTTCTTCATTTACGGTATGCAGAACGGCCGTTCGAAACCGCTAGAAGTCTGGGGACCCGGGGGCGGCGGTATGCCCGAGAGCTGGGGCACTAAGTCAGCGGTGGCAGGGATTATGCAGTTCTACAACTGGATGCTCGAAACCAGTAAAGGCGCGCTCGACACCCGATCCCTTCAGATCAATGTACACGAGTTTGATTGGTCAAAAATAAATAACGTAATCTATGACCAAGATGGTGTAGTTATCAGAACTATTCCCGCCATACACCTTGAGGGCTCGGTAAGCTTTATATTAGAGTGGAAAGGCATGAAGATCGCTTTCTCCGGCGATACTCTCGCGAACCAGTGGTGGACTGAGTACGCCAAGGGAGCTGATCTTGCAATCCACGAGTGCTTTCTAACAAATGAATCTTTTGTAACTAAATACAAGTTTCAACCTGAAGAGGCGATATACGTAAGTACTTTAGTTCACACTACAGCGCCGGTATTCGGCAAGATAATGTCTATAACCCAGCCTAAACTCGCCGTAGCCTACCACTTTCAGAATGACCCTGAAACATTACCGGATGTAGTATCAGCTGTGCGTGAAACCTATGACGGGCCGGTAGACTTTGCTGTCGACGGCATGGTATGGAATGTAACCAAAGAAGGGATACGCACCCGTGTTTCCATGTTAAACACACAGCCGTATCCGCCCCCCTCAGTTAATGAAAGGCAGCAGGCGGCACCCGGAGGTGAGAAATACGAGACACCCGAGTGGATATTGCAGGGGTATGAGTGGGAAACAATTCCTGTTATGGACAAAGTATATAAAGATTTTAATGAAGAGTTCGGTACGAACTTCCAGTTCCCGCTTCAAAAGAAAGAATCAAAGTAAAACATCTGAATTGAAGAATGCCCTCTCAACAACAGCACTGGGAGGGCATTTATTACATCCCAATTCGTTCATTAAGTCTCGCCTCAAAAACGGTATGAACCTACACCGAGAAGACTAATAAGGTAGAACAAGGAGAATTAGTTACTATTCAACCCATCATCTCTCAGGCATTGGTGGGGGCGTATACCCTTTCCATTTCCCGGCTTCTATGTCTTCTGACACATTGGCTTCGCCGCTCCGCTTCGCATCCTTATATTGTTTACTCGTGCCCGG
>DEIM01000090.1:3882-5857 GCA_002352485.1 Candidatus Dadabacteria bacterium UBA2774 | reverse complement strand
AGCGATGCCCGCAGGAATAAAATCGCGACCCTTTGACTGCACACTATGTGTGCGCTCAGGGTGCGCGGGTTCTGGATTCCCGATTCATGCATTCGGGAATGACAATATGTAGCTTGGGGGAATTACTGTCAGGGATTGCTCTTTCGCAATGACTATTATTTAACGAAGATCTCTTTAATCACGCGGCCGTCAATATCCGCAGGGGGTTTTAGGCCGAGCGCTTGAAGCACCGTCGGGGCGGTATCGTAGATATAGACCTGCTCTTTTATGAGATAGTCTTTCTTGACGTTTTTTCCAAGAGCGAGCCAGGGAATATCTATGGAATGTGGTATATGAGCGCCGTGGTTTATACCTTCACCCCCGTGATCTGAGGTGATCACTATAAAAATACTTTGAAATATTCCCGCATCTTTCAAAGACTCTACTATAGTTCCCAGAGCTTTATCCACTGATTCTACCGATTCTAAATACTCATCTGACATCCAGCCCTTACGGTGCCCTGTGAGGTCAGGGTAGGGGAAATGGACCAGCGTGAGTATGGGCTTATGCTCCCTCATATACGTTATGTAGCTTTGCGTTAACTTCTGGACACTGTCGTCTGATTCATCGGTTGATTCATAATGGTCCGTAGTGCCGGGAACGTTAATGTAAGAGAGCTTGTCTTTCCCGACAAAAAGCGCTGTGCCGAGGCCGTTCTTTTTTGCAACGGTGAATATGGTCTCAAACTCGGTATGACCCAAAGTTTTACTGTATTTATTTTTAGTCATTCCGTGTCTTTTAGGTGTAAGTCCTGTAACAAGAGAAGTATGTGTGGGGAGGGTTTTGGCAATCTCAACTGTCTTCGCGCTTGGCGTGTAGGAGCCTTTATTTATGAGTGAATCGAGGTTTGGGGCGTCTGTTTTATCTATTGCGTCGGGTCTTAAGCCGTCGATTGTAATAATAAGCGCATATTCAGCCTTGTTATCAGAGCATGAGTATGCAGGTATTACTATAAAGAGGATAAAGATTATAGGAAATCTTATCCGTGTAATTTTCATAAACAGGATTTTCTACTTGGCCATTCCGCCGTAGCTTACGGGTCTTGTGTCTCCGAAGGTGTTAACGAGTGTATTGAGGAACTCTTCGGTGTGGTCTTCGCAGAAATGATATGTGAGCGTGTCCCTTCCGCCTCTACTTGAGACAGTGATCTGCTCGTAGTGTCTTCCGCATAGGTCTTTTTGGCAGAGCGCGCAGGATTTTATC
This sequence comes from Candidatus Dadabacteria bacterium UBA2774, assembly GCA_002352485.1. Taxonomy (GTDB): domain Bacteria; phylum Desulfobacterota_D; class UBA1144; order Nemesobacterales; family UBA2774; genus UBA2774. Next base: position 4,615 of record DEIM01000090.1, on the reverse strand, counting down.
CCCTGACGCTCGCCTTCGCTCTCACAGCGGGTGCCGTCATCGTGAACGTGATCGCACTGGTACATCTCAACAGTTATGGTTTTTTTGGACATTTAATTCCTCCCAGCTTTAATTATAAGTCACTTGCCTATGTCTGCTTGATTTTATGCTTAGATTTTATCCTACTCTCGTTCATGAAAAACATTCACTCGCGACTTTCTTCATTTTATTCCCCCCGATCGCACTGCGTGCTCCGGTCTGTCCCCGTCGGCATCGCTGCATTTTAATTAATTCCCCCGGATCGTGCNNCTCACTACCTCTGTCTGCTTGATTTTATACCTGCCTCGGCATCGCTGTGAAACGCTCACCTCTGTCTGCTTGATTGTATGCCGCCCAGGTATCGCTGTGAAACGCTCACCTCTGGCCCCACTCTTATTAAACTAAATACGCCCTTATAAGTCAATATCATTTTAAGCCCCTGCAAAATCACGCGCTAAGACGCGAGATAGGTGCCGTCCCCTATGTTGGGTATTACCTCGCCTTCTCCGTAGCGCTCAACCACTATCTTTCTGAATTCTCTATAATGATGATCGCAGAAATAATATAGGAACCTAAGCCTGCTTCCCCGCAGCAGATTGTTAGAGATATTGTCCCCGTCTCCGATAAAGACGACAGTCGTTATTTCACAGTGCTCCTTGCAAAGGTCCTGTCGGCAAACGTGACATTCTCTCATCTCCTCCCTGTTGCCTTCCAG
>DEIM01000090.1:0-3754 GCA_002352485.1 Candidatus Dadabacteria bacterium UBA2774 | reverse complement strand
CGGATCGTGCTTCGCACTCCCGCCTGTCCCCACTGCCTCTGTCCCCAAAAAGCAGAATATTTTAATTCTATTAAACTAAATCAGGCGGTATATGTCAATACGGCTTTCAAGGGATATAGCAAATTCTCTGAATTAATTGAGCGTAACGCCGTAGCCTGTTTGAGGCACGGGGCCGGTGTCGCCAAACTTGTCGATGAGAACCTGGCGGAATTCGTCCGTATGCTGTTCACAAAAGTAATAGACGAAGTGCTCCCTGGTGCCGCTGATGGTGACAGTAGACAGCTCGTAGTGGGTGATGCAGATATCGTTTCTGCAAACGCCGCATTCTTTGATAGCCTCACGGTCGCCATGGCTCTGACACTTCGCGCCGTCCTCTCCTACGTGGTCGCACTCGTATATCTCTACCTCTATATCCCTCTTTGACATGTTCTCTCTATTTAACTATAAAACGGGCAGGGAAGTCAATAAGAATAGTGCTTCACCTTCGGCTCGCAATGACGGATTGATCACCCCCATCCTGACCTTCCCCCCTCAAGGGGGAAGGAATATGTGGTGAACGATTTTCTTACAGTTTATTGCCGGGCTGACTTGAAAAATGGGCACATGTTATGTATAAATAACGCTAATGATTTCACCACAGGACAGCTTAAAGGGCGCGATAAAGTATTTTCAGACCAAGGTTAAGAAAAGTCCCACGCTAGTTAACCTCGAAATTACGAAACTCTGTAACGCAAAGTGCGATTTCTGCGACTACTGGCAGACACGACACGAAGAGAGGATCTTCGACTACCGCCCGGTGATTAAAAAGATCGACCCGCTCGTTGCGGTTATCACAGGCGGCGAGCCTATGCTGCGTAAAGACCTGCCGGATATCGTGAGGCAGATAAAAGAGTGCTCTTATTTCATATTCACTTCTATGGTGACTAAGGGCGATCTCCTGAGCGTGGAAAAAGCCGATGAGCTGTTCGATGCAGGCATAAATCAGATAGCGGTATCGCTCGATTTCCCGAGCGAGCAGCACGACGTTTACCGCGGAGTGCCTGGACTATGGGACAAGCTGTCTACAATCCTTCCAGAGCTAGGCAGGAAATACCCTGACAATCAGATCACTATGAATACGATCATAATGGAAGACAACCTTGAGTATATACCCGAGCTTGTGCGACACGCGCATGACTGGGGTATTGGGATTTCCTTCAGCTCGTACTCTGTAATGAAGACCAATAACGAAGATCACTTTATCGAGGAAAATGAGAAGATAAGGAACCTGGTGGCCGAGCTAATTCGCCTGAGGCGTGAGCTTAAGGGCACGATCATATCGACCGAGTATTACCTTAACGAAATACCTCGCTACTTTGAGTCGGGCGGCATACCCGGATGCACTGCGGGGATAAGCCACATACAGGTGACCCCGAGCGGGCACCTGAAACGCTGCTCCGAGATGCCCGTGACTGCGCATTTCTCTGAATACCATCCTAAGCTCTACGACGAGACCGGCTGCACCGCTTGCTGGTATAGCTGCAGGGGCGAGACACAGACCCCGGCGAGCATTAAGCGCGCGCTTGAGTACATGGGTATCTGGGTTTAATCCATCCTGTTGTATAATTAAACTTAAACAGTTTTCCTTTAAAATTTATTGCTGATAGAGGTTTAGATATGAAATCCGCTGAGACTTTCATTCTTGCGCTATTAATTGTCACTTTTTATTTGTCTAGTACTTCCACAGAAGTATTATCCGAGACTCTACCAGAGCCTATATATAAGACGACCTGGCCAAAATTCGCGGAAATGAAAGAAGAAGCGGTATATCAATACCAGGTCATGGAATATAAAGGAAGGGTGAAATTAGACCTGATAAAAAATGAATCTGACGCCAAATACGATACGCCGGAAGATGCCCTGACATCATTATTCTCTGCTATATATGAGGGAAACTACAATTGGTGGTTAAATTCCTGGACTAAAGAATCTCAGCGGGAGTTAGAAGAGGAGCAAATTTCAAAGGACGAACTTTTAAAGGAATGGGAATCATTCTACAAAGATCATTACATCGCGCTTATAAGCAGGATAGAAACAGGTAAGTACGTTCTTTTGTATTACAACGTAGCTTCAAAACGAAATAAAATTAAGCAGAGGCAAACTATTGCTTTTGTGAAAGAGGATGGCAGGTGGCTCGCCACAAACGAACTGAGCGCCGATCCGGTTTTTTTATATTGGCAAAATTCAAACTATAAGGCTTTTAAGGTGGGTAGGGAGCTGATTAAGGAATAGCCACAACTATTTGCGGTTTAAGAGAAGATTGTTTTATTAACTCTTGACCCGCCAGAGAGTGCCTTCGGCTTTATCTTCAAGGAGGATGCCCTTATCGCTCAGCTCGTCCCTGATCTCATCCGCGCGGGTCCAGTTTTTATCTACCCTTGCCGCATTCCTCTCTTTAATAAGCTCCTCGATCTCTTCTTCCGTAATATCTGCGTCCGATTTTGCGAGCTTATGGTCTTTTAGGTACTCGTCGGGCTCATATTCCAGCAGTCCCAGTGTGTCTCCGAAGACTTTAATTTCCCGTAGCGCGTCCTGAAGCGCCGGTGTGCTCCCGTTTGAATCGAGAGAGCGGTTTACGGCTCTTGTTAGCTCAAAGAGAGCGCCTACTGCGCCTGCAGTATTGAAGTCGTCGCACATGTTCGTGACCCACCTCTCTTTGAAAGCGTCAACCGCTGACGCCAGCTCGGGATCATCTCCACTGTCTTCTTTGGGAGTCTCCTGCGCGCGCTTTATAGTGATATATAGCCTTTCGAGAGCGGCCTCCGACTCGTCCATAATCGTGTCTGAAAAATCTGCGGGGTTTAGGTACTGATGGGACAGGAAAAAGAGCCTGATTGCCTCTTTACTCCACATCGATACCGCGTCTTTAACGTTTAAGATGTTGCCGATGGATTTAGACATCTTCTCGCGGTTTATCTGTATTAGCCCGTTATGAATCCAGTACTTAGCGAACGGATGCCCTGTTACGCACTCTGATTGGGCGATCTCGTTTTCATGGTGGGGGAATATCAAGTCCTTACCGCCGCCGTGGATGTCAAAACTCTCGCCAAGGTACTTCATGCTCATGGTAGAGCACTCTATATGCCAGCCCGGGCGTCCTTTGCCCCAGGGGCTGTCCCAAGCGGGCTCGCCAGGCTTTGCGGCTTTCCAGAGCGCAAAGTCAAGCGGGTCTTCCTTCTGCTCGTTAATGTCTATTCTGATGCCGGCGAGCATGTCGTCCGGGTCTCTTCTCGAAAGCTTGCCGTAGCCGTTGAATTTCTTTACCGAGAAAAATACGTCCCCGCCCGACTGATAGCCGTGGCCGCTTTCTATTATCTTCTCAATCAGCTCTATAATTTCGGGGATATGCTCAGTTACCTTCGGCTCTACCGTAGGTGTCCTGACTCCGATCGAGGCCATATCGTCCTTATATTCCTGTATGAATTTCTCAGAAATCTCCTCTGCCGGAACGCCGGTTTCGATGGACTTACTTATAATTTTATCATCTATATCTGTAAAATTTCTTACATAGGTGACGTCGTATCCGAGGTGCGTCAAGAACCTGTCGATCACATCGAACGTGACGGCTGCGCGTGCGTGCCCGAGGTGCGCCGAGCTGTACACAGTGGGGCCGCAGACGTACATCCTGATCCTGCCCTCTGTTAAGGGTACAAGCTCTTCTTTTTTCTGAGTCAGTGTGTTATAAAGCGTTATTTTTTTCATATTTTCAAACGTG
>DEIM01000007.1:3859-4239 GCA_002352485.1 Candidatus Dadabacteria bacterium UBA2774 | reverse complement strand
GGCCTCGGCTTTTACAGAGTCAACGGACTACACTGAATCCCAGTTGAGTGGTTTCTTGCGGCACTTAGAGTCTGTGCGCGCTCATGGTCACAGCCCCAAGTACGTGCACTCGGCAAACAGCGTGTCTATAAAGAGGTTCCCGCACTCGCATATGGACCTGGTTCGACCGGGGATAATGCTCTATAGCGAAGGAGAAGACGAGGGGCTTGATCTCAGACCCGTGATGAAGCTCAAATCCCGCATCATACAGCTAAGTAAAGTCCCGGCTGGCACACCGGTAAGCTACGGGGGAACTTTTGTTACCAAACGTCCTTCTGTAATAGCTACCCTGCCCATAGGTTATGCCGACGGTTATCTGAGAATACTCTCCAACCGCGCGC
>DEIM01000007.1:0-3734 GCA_002352485.1 Candidatus Dadabacteria bacterium UBA2774 | reverse complement strand
ATGGGCAGACACCATATCGTATGAAATACTGTCCATTACCGGAAAACGGGTTCAGAGGATATACTTCTAATATAATCTTGATAATAACATGTAAATATTCAATAGATATTACGGCTATTTAAGTTAAAGTTAATGAGATGCTCCTAATACGCGCCCTCGGGCTGACCCCCTTTTTACTGCTCATTCTGTCGCAATTGCCCGCGCAAAGCGCGCTTGCACTGGACACCATCAACCTCGGCCCCCTCTTCTATATGGAAAAAGACAGCGAGAAAGGGACGAAGACAATAGACGCTCTCGGTCCATTCGTAAGCTATAAGAGGGGAGAGCACGAAAAAGAGTACGGCTTCCGCCCCATATTCTATAACTACAGAAACTACAATAAAGACATGACTTCTTTTGATTTCCTTTACCCTCTCTCCACCCACAGAACGTTTGAGGGGGATACGAAGTTCCAGATGCTGGTTTACATTTTTTTCTACAGAAGCGACATCAGGCCCTCCGGGTTTGTGGAAAAGGATTTCACATTCTTCCCCTTTGTCTTCTCAAAGCGCGCCGAAGACCCTGAAGAGAGTTACTTCGCCTTCTTTCCGTTCGGGGGAAGGGTGAAGAATAAATACGGTAAGGATGAAATAAGCTTTTTCCTTTTCCCGCTTTTCATGCAGACAAAAAAAGACGGTGTAACCAATAACAATTTCATCTGGCCGTTCATAGGCTCTTACCACGGAGAAGGCGTCAGAGGAGGCCGCCTGTGGCCCGTTTACGGCAAGAGGTACAAGCCCGACACTTTCTCGGAATCGTTCGCGCTCTGGCCGATCTTTCTAAACCGCGAGATCGAGTTTATGGGCTATGAGGCGAAAATGAAAGCCGTAATGCCGTTTTACTACGGGGTCGATTTCCCCGGCCGAAAGCAAAGGACTTATCTGTGGCCTTTTTTCAATACCATTGATAATACAGAGAGGGGTTTTAAACGCTGGGACATGCCCTGGTTCTTCGTCAGTATTTCAAGGGGCAGCGTTCACACCAACAGGCTCTGGCCCCTTTATTCCAAACGCAGGGAAGAGGGCTACGAGACCGGGTTTCTCCTCTGGCCCTTGTATCAGTACAAGTTCGCGGACCTCGAAACCTACCGTCAGGAAAGGCGCACGTTCGCGCTTTTCCTTTATAAAGATATAAAGGACAAGCCCATACAGGAGGGAGGCAAGAGCGGTAGGGCCATTCACTTCTGGCCGCTGTTCAGCTTCAAGAGCAAGACGGACGGCCCCGCGCACTTCCATCTTATTTCACCTCTGGAAACGTTCCTCCCCGAAAACCCGCCCAGAGAGCGCAACTGGGCCCCGTTTTGGCGTATTTTTAACTGGGAGCGTGACGAAGAGGGTAACGAGTTTTCCTCATTCCTTTGGAATACACTCAGGACAGAGCATACGAAAGAGAGCACAAAAATAGAGCTAAGACCCATCATTCCTCTCATATCCATAGAGAGCGGAGAGACGCGCTCAAACTTCAGTCTGCTCGGGGGATTCCTAGGTTACAGCCGTAAAAATTCGAATAAAACATTAAGGTTTTTATATATTCCGGTTAATATTTCAGGGGGAGGCTCGCCTCCGGCCAACGCGAGCACGGCCGAAACAATGATACTGGGAGATGTCTGAGTAATGAATACTGTAATGTACTTTTTTAAGGTAACCGGCGGGCTCGTAGGACTCCTTGTAGAGACCGTGTACTGGTGTAAGTCCGCTTTTACTAACAGCGACAAGGTGCTGCAGCAGCTTGTGGTAATAGGCTATCAGACACTTCCTGTTGGCGCTCTCATCGCGCTTTTCTCAGGCGGAGTGCTGGCGCTCCAGGCAGGCCCCGCGCTTGCCCAGTTCGGTGTGGAAGAGAACGTAGGAGGCTTGGTTGGGCTCTCAATCGTAAAAGAGATCGGCCCAGTGATGGCCGCCATACTCGTCGCGGGCAGAGTAGGCTCCGCCATGACGGCAGAGATATCCTCCATGAGCGTCTATGAAGAGATCGACGCCCTCAAGACCATGGACATCAACCCTGTCCGCTACCTCGTAATGCCAAGGTTCATAGCAACGGTAATAGCCCTTCCTATACTCGTAATCTACATGGACGTCATAGGCTGGTTCGGGGGCGCTCTGGTATCCGCAGTGAACCCCGAAGTAAAACTCTCAATCGATATATATTATAATAATTTAGCCCAGTTCGTAGATTTCACAGCCGTAGTAAACGGGCTCGTTAAAGCCATGATTTTCGGCGTAATAATCTCCATCGTTTGCTGCTACGTAGGGCTCAAGACATCGGGCGGCCCAAGGGAGATAGGGCGCTCTGTAACAAAAGCGGTGGTACTCTCGTTCGTACTGGTTTTGGTGTTCGATTACTACGTCACAAGGGTTTTGTTATTCTTAAATTTAGATTAGACTATTGGATAGATTATGGAGCAAAAACTGGATAACAACAACGTAACTAACGGCAGGCTCGGAAGCGTTTTCGAGGGCAGGGAAAAATGCACCGGCAGCGTCCTTCTTGACTACCTTAAATGCGCTCCCGCTGGAGTATGCATAAAAGGCCTCGAGAGGTCTTTCGGCAACCATTTAGTATTAAAAGGGATAGACCTCGATATAGACCCCGGGGAGATCGTGGTAATTCTGGGCAAAAGCGGCGCCGGCAAGAGCGTGCTGCTGCGCCACATCATCGGGCTTGATAATCCCGATGCCGGTTCCATCAGGGTTGCGGGTGAAGACGTACACAACCCGGATTTCAGCAAGCATCACGTGCTAGCTATGGTGTTTCAGTCCTCGGCTTTATTTAACTCCCTTTCTGTAGGGGAAAACGTAGGGCTTTATCTGAAGGAGCACAAGATCATTAACGACGACTCGCGTATTAATGAAATAGTCTCAAGCGCGCTTGAGCTCGTAGGGCTTGGAGGGAAAGAGGAAGTAATGCCCTCTGTCCTCTCCGGAGGTATGAAGCGTAGGGTCGCTACAGCAAGGGCTCTCGTCATGAACCCTGACATCATTCTTTTCGATGAGCCTACTTCGGGACTCGATCCAATGATGACACGCACCATCGGCGATCTGATTTGTGATCTGAAATCCCAGGTGGAAATCACTCAGATAGTCGTCACGCACGATATAGACCTTACTTTCTATGTAGCTGACAAGATAGCGGTTCTTAGCGAGGGCAGGATACTCCAGGTCGGCAGCCCGGATGAGATTCGCAATTCAAGGGACGCGGCGGTGCAGGAATTCATAGCTCCGCAGTTCGGTTGATGTTTGGCGCAGTAGTTTGAAACGCTTAATGACAATTTGGTTAATTTTCAAGGAGGCATGTTAAATGGGCGCTCAGGTAAAAGTCGGAATATTTTTCGTAGTCGGATTACTCATACTCCTGGCAGTGTTTGACTTCGTGGGCGACGTGCCGTTCTTTAGAAACGAGATAAAAGTCAAAACGTACTTTAATTCCATCGCGGAGCTTAGTGAAGGTGCCGTGGTAAAGCTAGAGGGCTTTGAGATCGGCAGAGTTAAGAGCGTTAAAATAGCGGACAGAAATATTGAAGTTGTAATGAACATTCAAAAGGACAGCGGTGTGCGTGCAGATTCCGAGGCAAGTATCAGACTCACCTCACTTCTTGGGGCAAGCTATATAAATCTGACGTTCGGTACCCCCGACAGCCCTCTTGCCAAGGACGGAGCCGTGCTAAAGAGCGTTGAGCCTGCCGACATAAACGACAT
>DEIM01000051.1 GCA_002352485.1 Candidatus Dadabacteria bacterium UBA2774 | reverse complement strand
GAGCAGGTGGACGAGAAACTTCTCCTTCATTACAGCTGGGCGGATAATCTTGCGAATTATTACTCAAATGTCTACAGGAGCTCGTTTGTTACAAACTATATGTTGGCGGGGCTTGCCGTATTATTTGCTCTTTTAGCCGTGAGCGTTCCTTCCTATGAAAAAATATGGATTGTTATCGAGCTCCTTATTATCGTATCGATATTGGTCATTACCAGAATCGGGAACCAAAAGAATTGGCATGAAAGATGGATTGACTACAGACTATTATCAGAGGAAATAAGACAGCTTAGGTTCCTTGCGCCGCTCGGATTAACCACCCCGGCGTTCAGAGTCCCGGCTCACGACACTCACGGTGATCCCAGGAATACTTGGGTCAATTGGCATTACAGGGCAATTGTGCGTCACCTGGGAATCGTAAGTGCAAGAATTAATAAGGAGTATCTGGAGTCTTACCGCTCACTTTTGTCTGAGCGTGAGATTAAGGGGCAGATAGAATATCACGAGAAGAACTATCCAAGATTCCATAAAATACATAATAGGCTTCATTATCTGGGTAATGCTTTATTTATTTTGACCCTCATTGCGGTTCTTCTGCATTTTCCGTTTTCATCTGAGTGGCTCACTCTGTGCGCCGCAGTGTTTCCGGCCTTTGGAGCTGCGTTTTACGGCATAAGGACACAGGGTGAGTTTGAGCAGATTGCCAAGCGCTCCCACGCAATGAGCGCTAAGCTAAAGGATATAAAGGAAGAGCTCGATAGTTCGAATTTTACTACTAAATATGGTGAAATGGCTTTAATAGCAGAAAATACGGCAGAGATTATATCGTCCGAAACACTTGATTGGAGAATTGTCTTTCAGTCAAAGAAGCTGGTATTGCCCGTATAGTGAATCGCTGATATAATCCTGATTTAGCGGATACTTTTAGTTTATGGGAATAAAAATGGCACATGACGTATTCATAAGTCACTCGGGAAAAGATAAGACTGTAGCAGACGCTGTCTGCGCAACATTGGAAAGAGGCGGTACCCGTTGCTGGATCGCGCCAAGGGATATAGTGCCCGGTACACAGTGGGGCGAAGCCATCATTGACGCCATAAGTAACTGTAAGGTCATGGTGCTCGTTTTTTCGTCCAACGCAAACGAATCGCAGCAGATTGTTCGAGAGGTCGAAAGAGCCGTAAATAAAGGCATACCAGTTATACCGTTTAGGGTCGAGGACGTAGACCCGAATAAGTCGCTTGAATACTACATAAGCGCCCCTCACTGGCTTGATGCCCTGACGCCCCCGCTTGAAAAACATATTGAGCAGCTTAACTCAACCATAAAGATACTGCTTTCCAAGCAGGAACCCACCTCGGAGCCTGCAGAGCCTGTGCGCACCAGCACTCAAACGGATGTTCGTACAGATAACATTGAAACCATACGCGAGCCCTATAAAGATAAAGAGGGGCGAAAGCAAGGTATAAATCCAAAGTTGGTAGGAGGCAGTATTGCGGTTCTGATACTCATCCTTTTAGGATTTCTGGTTTTTTCGGGCGATGACGGTGACAGTACAAACGGCGGATATAATACTCCCATAGCTACAGATAACAACACAGTCATAAACACTCCTATCGACGGTAAGCAGTGGGGTGCTCTAGCTCTCACACCTGCCGGAGGCTGGGGATTTTCAACCAATCAGCCCACAAAGCAGGCGGCTGAGCAAGAGGCCATGGTAAAGTGCAGCAGTCAGAACCCGGACTGTGAGCTAAAGATAGCATTTGATAACTGTATGGTTTACGCACGGGCGGCGGACAGGACCACGGCCTGGGGAACGCATGCGAATCTCGATACGGCGAGAGAGGCCGCTGTGAGTAAGTGCCACGAGTTCACTACCCAGACCTGCGGCTCGCATGTTGAGATTTGTGCGGACGGGAGCGTGAAGAGGATAAATGTATGGGGTGCAATTGCTACCGCTGACGAAGGTAAACACGGAGAGTCCTGGAATTACCCCACCCGGGTCGAAGCGGAATCTGCGGCCATGGAAGAGTGCCGTAAAGAGGGGCCTAACTGTATACTCAGGACATCATTTACTAATTGCGCCGCTGTAGCCAGAGGAGATGACGGCGCGCTGGGATGGGCGAATTATAACTACATGGACGATGCCGTAAACGCTGCCTATAAAGAATGCAAAGACCGGAGCAGCGGCGAGTGTCGTTTACTTATTAAGGTCTGCGCTGACGGCAAAGAGGACAACTGATCCTACAAAACTGCATTACCCCAACCAATTAAATTACATCTCAAGCAAGATTATACGTGTAGAAGTCTCTGTCATTCCCCGGAGTTTTTAAAATTCACCACATTCATAACAACCTCGGGAGAGTTGCGTCCGTTTTCATATCCCACGTATTTTATCCAGCTATGGGGCGGGGCCACTGTGAACCAAAAATAAGTCTTAGGGAAAAATACCTTAAACACTCCGAGCACACCGAGCTTGGGGACAAGCTCAACCTTGTAGCATTCTATATCACCCTCCGGGGTGCTAACCGTTTCAATTCCCCTTTCTTTAAATTCCACATTGTAAAGCTCGGGCTCGTTCGATAAGAATCCGGCCTTTATTTTATCTCCGCTCTGGAATGGAAAGGTGCGTAGAGCCATGAAAACACCTTCTACTATCAGGGTTTCAGGCGTAAAATCGAAAGTTTCCGTAAGTGAGCCTTCCCCATTTACATTATTTCTTTCAAATGTTGCTGTGCCTAGCTCCAAATCAAGGGTCTTTTTGTCGGTGTTGATTATCTCTCCGCTCGTGTTTTTAACTGTGCTGTTGGTGCTAATAGGGTAAAAGGAGTCCTCCGCCTTGAATATTGACTCTGATACCCAGGTTGCGTTTTCAGAAAAAGGGAACAAAAGCCCTTTTCCTGTAAATGTCAGCTTTAAAAAATTCTCATCGTTTTGTGTGAACTGCTCTGCGGTCCAGTCAGCAGTCCACTTTGTGCCCCCGTCTTTGTAATCGACGATCATGGTCCCGCTCTCCTTTGAGCCCATAGGCGGGACTTTAAACGGCTCGGCATGAACTGCCAGTACTGACAGAAGTAGCGCTGCGGTAAGCGATAAATAAAATGTCTTTAGTTTCATAGTCGGTTTCCTCTCCCGAAATTATAAATTTTAAATATGGATTTTGCGAATAAATTGCCCGTATTTTGGCAATATCTTATTAAAATGCTAATATGTCACTCATAATTATGTTCCAATTCATGAGGTAGGTTCTCTAATTAACATTCGATCAATAAAACTATCTTGCTATAGCGCTACGTATCTTAACACAACTATGACGAAGTTTATCAGGAGACGGGTATGAAGAAGCAGTTCGGAGGAAACTATCTAATCTTCGGCATAATTATAGGAGTCTTGCTGGGCGGGTTAGTAGGATCTTTTTTTCCCGAAACCGGAGTAACGCTCGGGTTTTTAGGCACGCTCTTTTTGAACGCGCTTAAGATGATCGTGCTGCCCTTGATCATCGTTTCTATTACGCTCAGTATTATGAAAGTAGGGAACCTTGGCTCACTTGGCGTCAAGACCCTTATCTACTATCTGCTGACCACATGCATAGCCGTATTTATCGGCATCCTTGTCGTAAACATCATACATCCGGGGGTAGGCTCGGTTGTCTTGAGCGGTGAGATGCCCGATATTGTTAAAGCCAAGGAGAGCATGAGTCTCTTTGACGTTTTACTCTTAAAGTTCATATCGCCTAACCTTTTTAATTCCGCTGAAGAGTTTGAGATACTCCCTCTTATCATTGCATCAATTTTGTTCGGTGCGGCGTTTGCGGCGCTTGGCAGGGAGAGCAAGTTAATCGAGGATATTTTCACTATATTAGACAAGGCTATTATGAAGATCATACATTGGATTATGATCTTTACTCCACTTGGAATATTCGGGCTTATAGCAGAGCGAATAGGCGTGTCGGGCGGCGGTACAGCGGTGCTCGAGCTTGCGATGGAGCTTGGTAAGTATGTGCTGAGTGTCGTAGCGGGTCTTGCAATACACGGTCTTGTCGTGCTTCCTATAATACTGTTTTTATTTGCCAAGAGAAGCCCGCTTAAATATGCAAAGCACTTAAGCAAAGCCCTTCTTACCGCTTTCTCTACGGCTTCGTCGTCGGCTACGCTTCCGCTTACAATGGAGGGAGTGATAGACGAAGCTAAGGTGAATCCGAAAGTCGGCAGGTTTGTGCTTCCGCTCGGTGCCACGATTAATATGGACGGCACGGCGCTTTACGAGGCAGTGGCCGTGATATTTATAGCACAGAGCTACGGAATTGATCTCAGTATTGCACAGATGGTGATTGTATTCTTTACCGCCACTCTAGCCGCAATAGGGGCTGCGGGAATACCCGAGGCCGGGCTTGTCACCATGGTTTTGGTACTACAGGCCGTAGGGCTTCCGCTTGAGGGCGTAGGGCTAATACTTGCCATAGACTGGCTGCTCGATCGTTTCAGGACCACTGTTAACGTTTGGGGAGACTGCATCGGAGCGGCTGTAATTGAGCGCTTCGAAGACGGTGATAGCAAGACTCAATAATTTCAATGCTGCTGCTTAGGTTGATAAGTTATAGAGTTCGGGCTTCGAATGTATTGCAGGAATTAATATCGCCTGATTTTAATCCTATTTTAAACCATCTGACCCTTTGCTCGGAGCTTCCGTGCGTAAATGAGTCGGGTGTGATATAGCCTTTAGACTGTTTTTGCAGACGGTCGTCCCCAATGCTGCTTGCTGCGTTTAAGCCCTCGTCAATATCGCCTTCTTCCAAAATATCCCTTGCTTTGTCTGCGTTACTTGCCCAGACTCCGGCTAAGCAGTCTGCCTGAAGCTCCTGCATGACGGAGAGCTTGTTACCCTCGGCTTCACTCAGTCTGTTGCGCGCATTGTAAACCTGCTCAGAGATTCCGAGTAAGTTCTGCACATGGTGACCTACTTCGTGCGCTATGACGTATGCCTGGGCAAAATCACCGGGCGCCCCAAGCTTGTATTTTAGGTCTCTGTAGAAACTAAGGTCTATATATACCTTCTGGTCACGAGGACAATAGAAAGGCCCCATAGCCGACTGGGCAAAGCCGCACGCGGAGTCAACGGCGCCTGAAAATAGTACTAGTCTTGGTTCACGGTATTGTGAGTTAAATCCCCGGAAAAGATCGTTCCAGGTGTCTTCAGTGTCTGCCAGTACAACAGAAACAAAATCTGCAAGCTCATCGTTTTCCCCTGAATTTACACCTTGCTCGTAGGAAGATGTAGAGACACTATCGGTGTAGGAGCTGTCGTTTAATAATTTACTCGGGTCTGCCCCAAGAAGTATGGCAATCACGATTATTACTAAAAGCCCGATCCCCCCTCCCGCAGCTCTCCTGCCTCCCGGCATTCTTACGTGTCTTCTATCTTCAACATTCCCACTTCTTCTTCCTAATCTCCAGCGCATGTACTTGTCCCCATATTATGTTTTGAATGAGAAAATAACATACTTTAATTCTGATATCTATTCCAATTTCTAACTCATCCTCCTCCGTCAAATACTTTGTTTGAAAGCGATCCTCTTAGGTAGTAGTATTCACCAGATCAAATATCATATAAACGGTATCGAATATGAATAGTAGAACGAAAACCCTTTTCTCGTGGAGCGGCGGTAAGGACAGCGCTCTTGCACTTCATGAAATTCTAAAATCCGGTGTGTATGAGATTGAGTCATTGATCACAACCGTTACGGCTGACTACGGCAGGGTTAGCATGCATGGACTAAGGACGGAGCTCCTTCACTCCCAAGCCGACTCTTTGAACATACCGCTTGAAGAGGTTTATATTTCAAAAGAGGCTTCAAATGAGGAGTATGAATCGAATTTTAACGGTACTCTTAAAAAATATAGAGGCCAGGGTATTACGAAGATCGTTTACGGGGATATATACCTTCAAGATATAAGAGAATACCGTGAGGCGCTTATGTCTAAAATCGGGATGGAATGCATGTTCCCGATATGGAAGAGGGGTAGCGCACTGCTTGCAGAGAGTTTTGTTGATAACGGTTTTAAGGCCGTAGTCGTATGTGTGGATACTGAGCAATTGGACGCTTCGTTTTCGGGCCGTGAGTATGACGAGAGTTTTCTTTCAGACCTTCCCTCCGGGGTCGATCCGTGCGGAGAGAACGGGGAGTTCCATACTTTTGTGTACGATGGGCCGATTTACAGGAGCGCTATTTCTCATTCCTTGGGCGAGGTCGTTATGCGCGGCGGGCG
>DEIM01000213.1:1484-10616 GCA_002352485.1 Candidatus Dadabacteria bacterium UBA2774 | reverse complement strand
GAGCTTCAGACCAGGAACATGAAAATGGCTTTAAGGCGGCTCCGCATACTCACGCGCGAGGGATTGGACGAAGAGCTTGATCTTGACCGTACAATAGAAACAACCTCAAAAAACGCCGGGCTTCTTGAGCTTGAAATGGTCCCGGTAAAGAAAAATAACGTAAAGGTGCTATTGTTCCTCGACATAGGCGGATCGATGGACGATCATATTGAACTTTGCTCAAGACTATTCTCCGCTGCCAAGTATGAGTTCAAGCACTTAGAGCATTACTATTTCCATAACTGTCTATACGAGTCTGTATGGAAGAACAACCGGAGACGCTGGGAGGAATCCATCCCTACGTTCGAAGTACTGAACACGTATAACAGCGACTATAAGGTAATTATGGTTGGGGATGCCTCTATGTCCCCGTACGAGCTTCTTTATCAGAACGGGAGCGTAGAGCACAATAACGACGAAGCCGGGTTCGTGTGGCTTGAGCGGCTAAAGACCCAGTTTCCGGATATTGTATGGCTAAACCCTGTTCCCTATGACGATTGGCGCTACACCGAGTCAATAGGGATGGTGCGGGAGTTTATGAAAGACCGTATGTTCCCGCTCACCATGGGCGGCCTGAAACTCGCAATCCAGGCCCTTAAAGATAAGAAAATAAAGCTTGAGGGACATTGAAGTTTCTCCAAGTTAATTTAACATGATCAGCGCAATCGACCACATTAACATTGTAGTTTCAGATCTGGAGCGTTCGGTAAAGTTCTATACGGAGCTTTTAGGATTTAAGGAAATAAACAAAGTTCATCTGGAAGGTGAGTGGATAGACTCCATAGTAGGGCTTGAGGGGGTTGTTGCGGACGTAGTTTTCATCGTTGCCCCTGAAGGTGAGCCCAAGATTGAGCTTCTATGTTATAAATCTCCGAGGAGTGATTCGATTCCCACTAATTCCCTGGCAAATACAGTTGGGTTAAGACATATAGCTTTTAGAGTCGATGATATTCAGGCTGCTTCTGAAAAGCTCAAGGCTGCCGGAGTAAAACTCCTGAGCGAGCCTATAGCAGTTCCTGCAACTCTTATGGCCCAGAACCCCGTGCGTAAAACTCTTTGCTACTTTCACGACCCTGACGGTGTGCTTTTAGAAATCGCCGAGTATAAGTAAGCTATACAAATCCCAGCACAAACGCCTTGTTCGACACATTGACCACCATGTGCATAATGTACGCGGGCCAGAAGGATTTCCCGCGGTAGCATATATATCCCCACAGAAGTCCTGTAAATATGGTGCTGATAGTCTCTATCTCGGGCTTGCCTAGATGAAGGAGAACGAACGGGACCATCTGTATCAGTATGCTCCCTTCCTTAAATTTGTCCTTCAGGCCAAAGAGCATAAACCCCCTGAACAAAAACTCCCATCCGAGCATATAGACCGCCATATGAAGCGCATATTTTAGTAGGTCGAAATCGCCTCTATGCCGGTAATAGCTCTCTACCGAGGAAACCTCGGAGGTGAAATACAGGATGGGTATAGCGATTGCGAGAAATACTACTACATAGGGAACCCATACTCTATAATCTCCCAGCTTCAGGCCAAAGTCTAGCGGGTTCTTACGGAGTAATATTAAAATCGTCAGTATCGGGAAGATCCCAAAATATATGAAGGAGCTCAGCCAAAAATTACCGATCCTGTGATGATGGTGGAGGATTATGAATAAAGTTGAAAACGATATTACTATAATTTCTTGATAGTAGCTTATGCAAAAATTTTTTAAGTTTTCCAGGTCGGATAGGAATTTCATTTGCATCTCACATGGTGAGTTCTAATTCGCGCCGGTTAATTTTTTCTTAATATCTTTAGACAATACAGGTCCTCTCTCGACAAATTCCCCCTTTGGTCCATAAACAATAAAATATGGGAGTCCCGCCAGATTGTAATATGTGACAAGAGGGTTCTCCCAGTTTAGAACGTTTAATTCCTTAAGGGCAAAGGTGTTTTTGCTCCGGGCGTTTTTCTCAAGCTCGGGCTTTATGGTCTTACACGGCGCGCACCAGTCAGCGTAGAACATAAATACCGTGTATTTCCCATAGTCGATATGGTCAATCAGATCTACCAATTTCCCCCTGCTAATAACCTCGACATTTTCTTGATTCGGACTGACATTCTTGCTCGAATATGGTTTAGGCGCGGTGTTTGAAGGTCCCTCATCTTGAATAAGAGCGCTGCTATAGCCTTCGGGGCAGGGGACTCTGCTGTGGTGGGTAACTGTTCCATTTTCGTCTCTGCATTCATACAATTCTGCCTGGGCTAGTTGCGAGAGTAGTAATAACGTCACGCCGGTTATGATCAGCTTCATTATACGGAGGGTGGGTTTAGTTTTCATATATCTTTCAGAATAAATACTGCTTACTATCTTAGTCGAATATAAGGGTCCTGTTGCCGTAGACCAATATTTTACGTTCCAGGTGGTACCAAATCGCCTTGGAAAGGACTGCTTTTTCTAGGTCCCTTCCTTTTCTTATCAGGTCTTCCACGCTGTCTTTATGAGAAACGCCGACGACGCTCTGCTCTATTATCGGCCCCGCGTCAAGCTCGGGAGTTACGTAGTGACTCGTGGCTCCTATAATTTTCACTCCTCTCTCATAAGCAGAATGATAAGGTCTTGCTCCGGGGAATGCGGGAAGGAATGAGTGGTGGATATTTATTATTTTATTCGGGTAGTGGCTTACGAAGTTGTCACTGAGTATCTGCATATACCTTGCCAGTACGACGAAATCGATATTGTAATTATTCAGCAGCGCAAGCTGCTCTTTCTCGGCTTTTTGCTTGTCATCTTTTACGTTTGGAGTAACGTGAAAATCGATCCCGAATTTCTCGGCAACCTCTTCAAGCTCGGCGTGGTTACTAACGATGAGAGGTACCTCTACGTTCCATTCTTCGGCCTGAATTCTGGATAGAATATCATATAGGCAGTGAGAGAGCTTAGATACGAAGATCGCCATCCGGGGTGTGTAGTCTGAGAAGTAGAGGGTCCATTTCATATTATATTTCTCAGCGATTAGCGTCTGGAAATATTCCCCTATCTTTTCAGTCGGGACGCTGAATTTCCCAAGGTCCCACTCGACGCGCATGAAGAAAATTTCCTGGTCCGAGTCCACATGCTGCTCAAGGAATATAATGTTTCCCTCGTTCTTATATATAAACTCTGTAATTGCTGCTACCAGCCCTTGACGGTCGGGGCAGTGGATAAGAAGTATGGCAGACCTGCTTGATGTATTGGTAACCTGGTTACTCATAGTATTTAAGAGAATTTAGCCTGATTTTAATGTCTTCCCATAAGCTCGTAGATTTCGTCATCTGAAAGACCGAAGTAGTGGGCTATCTCGTGTTTTAAGACTTCATCTACCCTTTCTTCTATCTCTTTATCGTTTCGGCATACTTTCTCTATATCTTTTTGAAAAAGCACTATCTCGTCAGGCGTCCGTGCGCCCTGCCAGATGCTCCTTTGGGGGAGCGGTGTGCCGCGATATAGTCCCAAAAGGAGACCCTTGCCTCTTATCTCTAACTTCTCCAGGTCTTCTTTGGTCGGGTAGTCCTCAACAGTGATAACAACGTTGTCTATTTTATCCCGGTATTCTTCAGGGATTCTGTCATACGCCTTCTCTACGAGTTCTTCAAACTTTTTTTTATTCAATTGAGCACTTTGTACAAGGGAGATTTAAATCGTATAAATACTATATCAACTTAGGTGGGGTTTCAATCTTATATCGCTGGTTATAACTTGTTTTATCTCTCGGATTTATATTTTGGGGGTGTTCAGACCGCTAGGCTTGTTTTCTTTCTTTACCGGCTCATCTTTCTTTACCTCTTCACCGGGCTTTACTTCGTTTCCGGGCTTCTTCTCGTCCAATACCTCAGTTACCGCGCGGCGAAACTCGTCCGTTCCCTCAGAGGAGATTTCCTTGAGCGATTCTTCGAATATGCTCTTTAGCTGTTTCTTGTCCAAGTCTGAATTACTCATAAAAAATATGTGTAAAAGTGGATTTGACTTAATTATAATGCCTTTATTGCCATATAGGTCGAAAAAATTATTTGCTTATTAAAATTCCTTTATTTATCAGCCTAAGCGACTTTTTTGAGACCGGACAATCTAATCATTAGTACTAAAAAACATTTATGACAAGAGGTGATGTTATTAATATATCTGCTTACGTGCTTAGCCTGACTTTACTGCTGACTATGACTTTGTTTTTAAGTGCTCGCGTACATTCTCAAGATTTACAAATACCGGACAACTCACAACCCGTAGAGCTCGGACAGGTGGATTGGATAAGGAATTTTGACGAAGGCGTGAAGTTAGCTAAGAGTCAGAATAAGCTGCTACTAGTTCTCTTTCAGGAAGTACCCGGGTGCAGTACTTCATCGGGCTACGGTAAAAACGTACTGAGCCACCCCCTCATAGTCGAGGCAATCGAAACCCTGTTCGTTCCTGTAGCAATATATAACAACAAAGGCGGAGAAGACGCTAATGTGCTCGAATCTTTCGGTGAGCCCTCCTGGAATAACCCTGTTGTAAGGATCATGACGCCCGAGCGTAAAGAGCTAACACCCAGGCTGAGCGGGAATTACACGAAATCAGGACTTGTGCAGGCTATGGTTAAGGCTCTTGAAAATTCAAATAAGAGTGTTCCACAATATCTGAGTCTTTTAGCTCAAGAGTTAAATGTTAGATCAGGTACTAAAGAAAGAGCTGTATTCGCCATGCACTGTTTTTGGGTCGGAGAGGGGAAGCTCGCTAATGTAAAAGGGGTTATATCAACAGAACCCGGTTTTATGGCTGGGTATGAAGTTGTAGAGCTTGAGTATAACTCTGAGATTATTTCATTCAAAGATTTATTGAAAATAGCGAGAGCAAATAATGTCGCAAGTCATGTTTTTACGGTTAACGGTAATCAGAGCGCAGCTGCGAAAGAGATTGCTGGGGAGGGCCAAGTTTCAGAGCTTGGCACATTCAGAGCTGACAGCAGTCCGAAGTATTATTTATCACGCACTTTATACCGCCACGTGCCGATGACAAATCTACAGCTTGCCAGGGTGAACGCGGCCATCGGTAGTTTTCAGTCTCCCGATACTTTTTTATCTCCCAGGCAATTAGAGCTTTACGAGTATATAAGGGAGCACAAAGAGTTAGACTGGCCTGACGCCGCGAGTGCAACTGATTTTAATAGCTCTTGGGATCAAGTCCTATCTTTAGTTGGAAGCCGGATCAGCCGCAGGTAGCTCGGCGGGTATAGTGGCTGTATTCCGGTAATTATCGACATATTTTATTACATCGGGAAAGAATTCTTCGAAGTTTTGCTCGAGCTCCAGGTAATTTCCCTCTATTTCCCGAATAGCTCCCTGAAGAGTATTTTGTCTATTAAATTTTCTCTCGAGTCTCTTAGATAATCTCTCGATAACGAGTGATACACCCTCCAACTTCTCATAAGATCCGAGCCAGTCCTCATGAATCATACGGGGTAAAAATGACACAAGCTTTACAGGAAGTATGGAGCTGTTTTCCCTCAGCATCTCGTATACACCCTGAGTAAAGGAGCCAAGCTCCGAGTCTGAATAAGACCGCCAATTCTTGGCCAGGAAATGATCGAAAGTAAGATCCAATATTACTCCTGCAAACCTTCGTCTTTCGGGGCTGATGAGCTTTTTTGATTCGAGGAACTTCTTGTGAGAGTCGGTAAATACGTCGACTTTTCTGTGGGTCTTTATACCCTTTCTGATCCCGGGGCTGTAGGGAGAGTCGGCTACGGGGCCTTTGACAAAATCACCCAGCAAGTTCCCAATCCTCGACTCGTCTGTGTCCTCTGCCAGGTAGAGATGAGCAAGATAGTTCATTGTTTTAGTGTTATCGAAAATGAAGCGCATGGGCCGGCATGGTTATCAGTGCCAGCCCGTAGTTTACGCTCCAAATTTTACTATTTCTCTACTTCAATGAGTTCAACGTCAAATATGAGCACTGAGTTCGGTGGTATAACATTACCGGCTCCAGCAGCGCCGTATCCAAGCTCGGGCGGGATTATAAGCTGATACTTGTCCCCTACGTTCATAAGGGCAATACCCTCATCCCATCCCTTGATGACCTGACCAACGCCTAGTGTAAACTCTATGGGCTCACCCCTTTTGACCGAGCTGTCAAACTCTGTCCCGTCCTCTAACTTTCCGGTGTAGTGGACTTTTACTTTCTTTCCGGAGACTGCTTTATCTCCGGTACCTTCTTCAACAACAATATACTGCAGACCTGAATCGGTTTTTTGTGTTTCGGACACCTTTTTGTCCTCCTCTGAGCTTGCGGATATTGTGAAGCTTACGAAAAGCATCATTACTACAAGCGTAATTGATGAAATTGATAATACATTCGTCCTGCTTATCGACATATTTACCTCCGTAATGTGTAGGGATTGTAGCTTAGAAATAAATCCAGCAACTTAAAAAATTCTAACCGATTTTTCTTACTGTCGCCACTTAATTATTTACACGTTCGAATTTATGAGGGGGAGTGAATTAGAATCTGATAGCAATTTAGAAGATCACTTCGCATCTGCTAAGAAAATTCGTTGACAAGCTCCTCTGGCCCTGTATTAATATCTTATCAAACGGGACAGGAGGCCAGAAATGTCATTTGAATACATTAGCTATGAAAAAAAAGAAGACGGTATCGGGATTCTTAGCATTAACCGCCCGAAAGTGCTGAATGCTCTGAACTGGGATACGCTCAGAGAGCTTGGGAAGTTTTTTGAGGAAGTGCTTCCAGGAGAGAATTTAAAGGCTTTAATAGTGACCGGAGCGGGGGACAAAGCTTTTGTTGCAGGCGCCGATATAGCACAGATGAACAGTATGAGCGCGCGCGAGTTTAAGGAGTATGTGGATTATGCCCACAAAGTCTATCAGCTTTTAGAAGACGATCCTTGCCCGTCGATTGCGGCGATAAACGGCTATGCATTGGGCGGGGGCTGCGAGCTTGCTCTTGCCTGCGATATTAGGATAGCGTCCGAAAAGTCTAAAATGGGTTTCCCTGAGGTTAAGCTCGGGATATTCCCGGGTTGGGGAGGCACTCAGAGGATAACCCGGGTGCTTGGGCTTGGAAAGACCAAGGAGCTTGTGTTTACGGGGGAAATGATAGATGCAGAGGAAGCGCTACGTATAGGTCTTGTAGAGAAAATAGTGCCTCACGACGATGTCATGACAGAGGCGCTCGCACTTGCGGGCTCGATAGCCAAGAGAGGGCCTCTTGCGGTAAGACTGTCCAAGACTGCAATTAATGCGGGTTCTGAAATGGACCTCCAAAAAGCGCTTCTCCTCGAGAAGACTCTCGTGTCTCTTTGTTTTGATTCGGCTGACCGTGTCGAGGGCATGCAGTCGTTTCTCGAAAAAAGAGAGCCTTCTTTCACTGGAGAGTAATAGGGGGCGGTTCTGAACTTGCTCTCTTTTCAGAGGCTAAACCGATAATTCAAAAATAAGGTTATATACACTACCCGGCACTCAGCACCCTACATTGCCGGGTAGTCAAAATAATTTTTAAATTACAGCATCTTACATGTGGCAACTTTGCACGCCCTTAGTCTGGTTGACAAAAAAGCAAATAGGAATAAAATCAATTAAACCTAATTTAATGAGGCAAATATTGTACAGCCTCCGGGAGGCAATTATACATGTTAGAACAAATGTACGATTTGAGCGGTAAGGTTGCTGTAGTGACAGGCGGTTCAAGGGGCATAGGAAAAGCCATAGCTCTTGGTTTAGCCGAAGCAGGCGCAGATATATTACTTAATTACTCAAGGAGTGATAAGGAAGCCGATAAAGTCAAAAAAGAGATTGAGAAGCTCGGCAGAAAATGCGTTACTGTAAGGGCCAATGTCGGGAATTTTCAGCAGGCTCAGAATATCGGAAAAGCCGCAATGAATCATTTCGGTAAAGTCGATATACTCGTAAATAATGCAGGTATAAACAGAGACCGTATGCTCAAAAGGATGACATACGAGCAGTGGGAGGAAGTTATACACACCAATCTTTCAAGCGTGTTTAATTGTACGAAAGCAGTTATAGATCCATTGTCTAAAGAGGGCGGAGTAATTGTTTCCGTATCCTCAGTTATCGGTGAAATGGGAAATATAGGGCAGGCTAACTATGCATCTACAAAGGCCGGAATTATAGGTTTCACCAAAACTATGGCAAGAGAGCTTGCCGGAAGCAACGTCCGCGTAAACGCTATTGCTCCGGGGTTTGTAGAGACTGATATGCTGGGCACAGTGCCTGCAGACATAAGAGAGACCATAAAGAAAGATATTCCACTCGGTAGGTTTGGAACCCCTGAGGAAATCGCTCTCGCCACTGTCTATCTTTGCTCTCCTGCTGCAAGCTGGATTACCGGTGTTACTCTAAGAATTAACGGTGGAAACTACATTTAAGAAAAAAGATTACTCCGTGTTTGTGGCTCTTCTATGTAAAGGAGGGTTCACAAACACGGTCTTTCTGAAACGATCTTGAAACCTACTTTATTTTGATCTTTTTATTATCCACTCGGCTACATCAGGCCACAGACCTTTTAAGGACTTACTGCTAACTGAAAGCCCAATATGCCCCGAAGGGAAAACAACGGTCTCTTTGTCTTTACTAGAAATGAGGTCATTGAAACCAATGCTTGATTCTGGCGGCACCAGATGGTCACGCTCCGCAATGAGGTTCATTACAGGGCATTTAATATTTTTTAGCTCTACCAGTTTACCGTTTACTTTGAGCTTGTTTTCAACGAGTTGGTTCTCCTGGTAAAGATATTTTATGAATTCTCTGAACACTTCTCCTGGAACTGCTATGTTATCGTTAAGCCATTTCTCCATTGCGAGGAAGTTGTCAACGAACGCTTCATTTTCTACGTTTTCATAAAAATTCACATACTTAGAGATCATATTTTCTACAGGTTTTAAAAACAGGAATCCCGACTGCAAAAACTCAGGCGGAACGTTACCGTGGGCATCCACGAACTTATCTACGTTAAAGTTCTCTTTATCTCCCCATAGAGCAAGTGTCCCGTCGACTTTATAGTCTATTCCGGCTGTCAGTAGAATCAGGTTTTTTACATCCTCTGGGTGGAG
>DEIM01000213.1:0-1393 GCA_002352485.1 Candidatus Dadabacteria bacterium UBA2774 | reverse complement strand
TTATGTATCTGTTTATATAGTGATTCATATCAAGGTCCTTGTCCTCATCCCCCGGAGCTCCCCAGTCAATTAAATAAAGGTCTATGCCTTTATTTAGGAGCACTTCGACTACACTTCTTCCGGGCTTAAGGTCAAGTATGGACGGACGGTTGATGAGCGCGAAAATCATTATCAGAGGAGTTGCTGTAGGGTTTTTCACTACCGGTCGGTAATGAAGCAGACGGAGTTTGTTCTCAGTAAATACGACGTCATGTGGAGTTGTTCCGATTTGGACATCAGGCGGATCCGTCACCGTAAGCTCTATTACTTTACTCAGTTTATCTCTTAGTTTTTCCGCTTCCCGCATCGTTGAGTCTAAATGATTAGTTATCATCGTATTTTTTCCCGTCTCCTAAATTTGTCTATTTTCTCGATGTTTTTCTGGGTTGATTCATATCGTCTATTTTATCGGTTAGATCGTTTATCTTCTCTTCAAGGTTGTTGATGGATGCATGCAATCTGTCTACATCGTTCTTTGTCGGAAACCGCATGTTCTTAAGGGTCTTTTCTACTGCTTCGTCGAAATATTTCTTAAGTTCTGAGGATTTCTCTACGGCCTTGCCGATGTTGGCAGCGAATAACGGGCTGCTGACCCACTTCTCCATAATCTCTGCTGAAGACTTCTCCCATGTTTCATAGAACTTCTTATAGTGCTCCGCCATATCGGTGCCTTCCTGGGCCTTTTCATTAAATAGAGGATTAGATTTCCAGATATCCATAGCCTCGGTCATTGTTTTTTCCCAGGCTTGATAAAAATTCTTGTACTGCTCTGAGTTATCAGATGATTCCTTACTCACTATTTAGTCTCCTTAACCGCCGCATCTTTAGTCTTTTTCCTTTTTTCCGGGGTCTTTTTCTTGGGTTTGGATTCAAGCTCCTGCACTTTTCCTTCGAGCTCACGTATCTTATCTTCGAGGGAATCTATATATTCTACTAGCTTATCTTTATCAGTTTTACTTTCTTTCTGAGCTTTCTTGGGCTCGCAGCGGCTTTCCAGAGTGTCTTCCATGAAGTTTTGTACGTAGTTCTTAAATTCTAGAGATTTATCGAAGGCCCTTTCCATATAGGGGCTGTTGAGCCAGATATCCATCATCATATTGGTGGATTCTTCCCAAGACTCATAGAGCTTCTTAAAATAGCCGAAGTAATAAAGCTGCTCGTGATCCTTTTTCTTTTCCAACTCAGTCTCCCTGGGCAAAGTATTTCATAATATTTAGTAGTTTACCAAGCAGATTTTAATAAAGAAAGCATCGAATATCTGTGAGAGAGCGCCGCAATTTTGAGCTGGTATTTTGTACATTTCCGGTTTTACAGTGCGCACGGGTTATCACTCCCTCCTCATAAGTATATCACT
>DEIM01000244.1 GCA_002352485.1 Candidatus Dadabacteria bacterium UBA2774 | reverse complement strand
GCCATTTGTAATGCTCGGGAGCACAGAGGGCTACGTGTCGGACGTATTCGTAAGCCCGGCCTCAAGCGGCATGGGAGCGGGAAGAGCGCTCATCGAGCACGTGATGGAAGAGGGCAAGCGAAGGGGGTGTATGAGGCTCATGCTCACAAACGGCAAGGAAAAACCCTCATACAAAAGAGGGTTTTACAAAAAACTCGGCTGGACCGAAAGACCGCTTGTCGCAAACTTCGTATACTACTATGAAGAGCCCTGGTCGTAGAGAAGATATGTCATTGCGAAGGAGCGAAGCGACTGCGGCAATCTTCAGCATAATAGATATGATGCAGTTTTGAAAATATAAACATGCCCCAAAAAACACTCTTTCTCATGCGTCACGCAAAGTCGAGCTGGGCTGACCCTTCGCTTGAAGATATAGAACGTCCGCTCAATAAACGAGGCAAAAAAGACGCGCCCGAAATGGGCAGGCGCATGGCGGAGTACAATGTCAAACCGGAGATTGTGGTATCAAGCCCGGCACACAGGGCTTTTCGAACAGCGCAAAATGTAGCAAAAGAGCTGGGTTTTGAAAAGGCCGACATCAGAATAGACGAGCGCGTCTATTCGTGGGACTCAGACTCCATACTGGATGTGATCAATTCTCTAGAGGACAAATACAAGTCTGCCATGATCGTATTCCATAACCCGGCGATCACCGACCTTGTAAACGAGCTTACGAGAGGAGACATAGACAATGTACCCACATGCGGTGTAGCGACAATCGGTTTTGATACTGAGAAATGGTCAGGAGTTAAAAAAGGTAAGGGCGAGCTCATAAAATTCGACTATCCCAAAAAGCCCCGGTAGCATTTCTTGCTCCGGTGAATCTCATGATTATTCGGGACGCTAAATTCACCGGCATCAAGTCCCGCCGGGTTTTAAGTCATTTATTCTGCCGGAGCCGGCTCCTTATCTTTCTTCCTCTGGATTTCCGGTGATTCATTGGGATTACCCGGCTCTACTTCTTTTACTTCCGTATTAACGGTATGAGTAACCATACCGCCTGCCTTTTCACAATCCTCAGCGGTTAAAGCAAACAGCCTTACTTCGTTTATTTCGCAGTACACGCCCTTTGTCTCGGAAATGCCGAGGTGGGGGACCATCCTAATTTGAGCAAAAGCGGAACTTAAAAATACTAAGAAAGAAATGATACAGATAGCAAAAGCGAAAGTTAGATACTTCATCTATATTCCTCCTCTCTTTAATAACAGAGTTTAAAATGCGATATATAAAATTCCTATAATACTATAGCCGAGATTCTAAATACAAGTTGTAAGTACTGTGAAGTATAACCATTTGACACAACAATCCTCCCTAAATAAAATAGCGTCAATATCGTAAGGGAACCTCATATGAAAATCTCAACCCCAGACCTGTGCGACACATACCCCGATTCTGTAACAATTGCAGAGCCTATATTCAAAAGCTACGGAGCAAAACCCTCGTTCGGCGGCCAGATAGTAACAGTCAAATGCTTTGAGGATAACTCACGTGTAAAAGAGCTTGCCGCGACCGACGGCAATGGAAAGGTGATGGTCGTAGACGGAGAAGGCTCTTTAAAACGAGCTCTCCTCGGAGACCTGATAGCAGATAACGCCCGAGAAAATAACTGGGAAGGGATCATCATATTCGGCTGCATACGTGATGTAGACGTAATAGCGAAAATCGGCATTGGAGTAAAAGCGCTAAATTCCATCCCGCTCAAAACCGAGCGAAAAGGGCAAGGTGAAAAGAACGTCCCCGTCACTTTCGCCGGAGTTACATTCAACCCGGGTGAATACGTATACTCTGACGCAACCGGGATAATCGTCTCTTCGGCTGAGCTCAAAATGCCCGAATAATCAAAACTTTGAAATATAATCGTACATAAGCCAAAAGTGCATGGCGCTTCCTACCATAATGAACAC
Organism: Candidatus Dadabacteria bacterium UBA2774; assembly: GCA_002352485.1. GTDB lineage: Bacteria > Desulfobacterota_D > UBA1144 > Nemesobacterales > UBA2774 > UBA2774. The sequence goes on along the minus strand of DEIM01000244.1, from coordinate 3,291 downwards.
ATGAAAAACCTCATGAAACCCGAAAAAACCAGGCCATGGGTCAGGCCGACCTACTGCGTAAATTACCGCGCCGAGGGTATAAAAACCCCCTCCTATAAATAGCCATAACGCCCCGCCCGTGCCAAGCGCATTAATGATAGGCATAAGGTAAATTAGGGCAATCCAGCCCGCAAACACATAGATAACGGAAGAAAACCATCTTGGAGCGTGTATCCAAAATATCTTTATCAGTATGCCTATTACAGCAAGCGCCCAGATTATTGCCAAAAGGCTCCATCCCCAAAAACCTTTCAGCGCTATGAGGCAAATCGGGGTATAGGTAGAGGCAATAAACACGAATATCATTTTATGGTCTACCTTTTTAAGCCTGCGTATACCATTTTCAGATAAAAAGAGCGTGTGATAGACCGTACTTGCGGCATAAACCATCATCATACCCACTCCGAATATCGTAAAGGTAATGATGTGAAGGGGCTTGACCACCGGATATATTGAAATGTAGAGCAGAACCACAAGGCCGAACAATGCTCCTAGAAACGCAACAAAATGAGTAAGCGCGCTCATTGGCTCTCTGGCTAGGCTAAATAAGTATTTTGAGTGTTTTATATTAGAATCCGCCAATATATTGTTAATCAGATTTGCTCTGAAATATTAGGTTTTATTTTTCCTGCATAGTTAATACATAGCCGAGGCTTTTAGTATACCCAAAGCTATTCTTGTCCACATACAACAAATTATATCTACTCGCTAATACAGATCTAACACCTTTATCTGTTCCGCCAAGTTTAGATAGAGATCCCTGGTTATAAGGTAAAGCCAAATACTAAAAGCAATAATGCCGATCGTCAGAACGGCTTTGGTAATTCTTTTATAGTGTGGATGAAACCATACCAGGGGCAGGGCAAATGGGCCGACAGAAAGCAGGGCGATAACAATAACAGAAGTTGAGAAGTACCACTTTGTTTTTGGCAAGTGAGGTTTATCAAGAAACTCATTGCAAAAACGGCACTTTATTGCCTCATCTTGTATCTCTTCTGCACAGTAAGGGCATTTTTTCATAAGTTGTTAATCTAAGAGCACGGATATGCCGAGCCGTCTACGATATCGTATGCAAGCCGACTCATACTTTTGTCATGTAAGGTACTTTATCATAAAACCAGCCAATGTCTTTTTGGATAGCACATAATCCGGGACTCAGAAACTCTATTGAATAAAATCTCAAAATATTCTACAATCACTTAAAGTAGGCTACACAGGCGTAACTAACCCGGAGCTGACTATGAAATTACTTCTTATAAACCCAAGATTCCCCGAAAGTTTTTGGAGCTTTAAATGGGCAGTCGATAATATTATGCCCACAGATATCAGAGCCATTAACCCCCCGCTAGGACTCGCCACACTTGCAGCGCTCAGCCCTGCGGATTGGGATATAGAAATAATAGACGAGAACATAGAGACCATCCCCCTTGAGCCCGAAGCCGACATCATCGGGATTTGCGGCATGGGCGTTCAGTTCAAGCGGCAAAAAGAGCTTATATCCTTCTACAAGAACCAGGGTCACTTTGTCGTGGCTGGCGGGAGCTACGCCTCACTTTGTCCCGAGCACTTCGGTGATAGGGCTGACACTATTATAGCGGGAGAAGCCGAGTACATATGGAAACAGTTCTGCGAAGATTTTGATAACGGCTCACATAAAAAGCTCTATCATGAAACAAACGAGGTATCTCTTGAGGACTCACCCACTCCAAGGTTCGATCTGTTAAAAATAGACAAGTATCAGGCCGTAAGCCTCCAGTTTTCAAGGGGCTGCCCTTACCGCTGCGAGTTCTGCGACATCATTGTAATGTTCGGCAGAAAGCCGCGCACAAAATCCATGGAGCAGGTAGGAAGAGAGCTTGATGAGCTAAGAGAGCTGGGGGTAAAGAATGTATTCTTCGTAGACGACAATCTAATCGGCAATAAGCCTGTGGCTAAGAAGCTTATGGCTTACTTAAGGGACTATCAGAAAGAGCACAATTACAACTTCGTCTTCGGCACGGAGGCTTCACTTAACCTATCACAGGACGATGAGCTGCTCGATCTCTTCACCCAAGCCAACTTCGCGTGGGTCTTTATCGGCATTGAATCCCCTGATGAGGAGAGCTTAAAAGAAACGCTCAAGTTTCAGAACACACGATCCGACATTCTGAGCTCTGTACGGCACATTTACTCTTACGGCATTGAGGTGCTTGCGGGCTTTATCATCGGGTTTGATAACGACACGCTCAAAACATTCGATCTTCAATATAATTTTATACAAAATTCAGGCATACAGACCTCGATGATCGGGCTACTTACGGCCGTGCCCAAGACGCCTCTCTATGAGCGGCTAGAAAAGGACGGCAGGCTCCTTAAGGAAGCGAGCGGCACCGACAACACAAAGCTCGGCACCAATCTGATCCCCCTTGGGATGAGTTACGAAGATATGGTAGAGGGTTATCGCAACCTATATTACAGGCTCCTTGACGACAGAGTGATCGCAGAAAGGATAAACAACAAATCCATGCACATGCCCAAATCCCTGTTTAAGAGCACTTATACGTACCGCCAGCAGCTAAGAGCAGTTGCCAGGATATTAGTACGCGGCATCATTCCCGGCGGGCCTAAACGTATACTCAGCTTCCTCAGCACAATACCTTTTCGCAACCCATCTCAGATACCTCATATTCTGCAGGACTGGGTAGTCGGAATTGCGATGAAGGACTACGTAGACCGCCATTTTATTAAAGAGTTCGATGAGACCAACGACCTGGCAGTAAACCACGTGGCGTCGATCGAAAAATCATTTGAGCCTTACGTAAACAAAGGGGCGCTTGAGATATCTCTTAATAGGGTAAAGAACACGGCGGCCAATTTGTCTATATCGATAAAGGGGATCATGGATATGGACTTTTTCCAGAATGTGGCGCCTCACCTTGAGAGCATACTCAAGAATACCCCCTCATCTATTAGGTTCAACATAGACGAACATGACGAGCAGCAAAACGCTCACCTGAACAAACTATTTTCCCGCCTTTCTTGCTACGGCGACAGGATATATATAGCGGTGCATGAAAAGTGGAGAAATAAAGTAGCGATAGACTCCTCAGTCTTTAATCTTGTGCTTGAGAGTTAAATCTTACATATTGATTCTATCCGCCCTGGCATCGCTGTATGCTTGATTAACACCCCCGGATCGTGCTTTGCACTCCCGTCCGTCCCCACTACCTCTGTCCCCTTGACATCTTCGCTAAGCAGGGAATAATGTTAGGC
>DEIM01000072.1 GCA_002352485.1 Candidatus Dadabacteria bacterium UBA2774 | reverse complement strand
CGTATTCGTTACTGATAGATTCACACAGGGTAACTCAGTTGTTACCGGCGGCGGTGACGGATGGGACGGTGGAGCAGTTGCTCTTATCTTCAACAACCCTAACGTTATGGGAACTAACTTCACACTTGGTGGTTATGTATTCCCATACATTCACCAGACCAACCTGACATTGGCCGGAACTAACCCGGCTCCTCCTGCAGGTGGTACGGCAGTTAGCGGTATTACACTTGACAGGTTAACCCTTTTCTCAGGTCTCTTAGATGTTAAGACAGACCTTTGGAGACTGGTTGGTGAGTTCCAGGCTTGGCAGGGTGAGATCGACTTTAAGGGAGACGGAGTTGCCCCAGGTTCCACGACCGATATCGATCTTAGCTGGATTTGGGCAGCCCGCGCAGAAGTTTATCCGGGATGGCCGCTTAAGATCGTTGCTGCTGAGTTCGGTTGGGCGCAGGGTAACAATGCAAACACCAGCTCTTTAACAGGTAACGGTAGTGGGCTTATGTTTAACCCGGCTTACAACATTGACAACCTTCTCTTCAAGCACATGATACCTAACCTGTATCAGCAGGAAGGTAGCGTTATCAACGCTTACTATGCAAGGTTATGGGGAACAGTGAAGCTTATTGATTCCATTTCCTTCACACCGCAGGTACTGGTTGCTTTCAACGAGCAGACCAACAATGTAGAGGTTAACGGTATACTCGGAAGTGGTAGAGTAGTTGACAGCATTGACACCTACATGGGTACTGAAGTTGAAGGTACGCTTACCTGGCATATACATCCGGGAGTAAGTTTTGATCTTATCGGTGGTGTAGTATTCACCGGTGACAGCTTAGATACATTGCTCTCAGAGCAAGCTATTGACGTCTTAGCTGATAACAACGTTGATCCTGACAGGACTAACTACAGCGAAACTCCTTGGACTGTTCAGGGTAGGTTAATGATCTTCATAGATCAGTTCTTCAAATAAAAACAACCAGGGGACCGGTTACTTTACGGTTCACCTAGTAAAAGTTTTGCAACCCCTTCTCTTGCCTAGTGCGGGAGAAGGGGTTTTTTATTGGGATCTTTCTATAGCTCTTTGAATTATTTTTCTGAATGTTTCGGTGGGTTGGTAACCATGTACCGGGAACTTGCCGAATATATATGTAGGTACGCCTAAAATACGGTTATTCTGAGCTTCCTTCCTATTGTCCTCAATCTTCTGATACAGACTTCTACTACGCAGCGCTTCTTCTAACTCAGCTTTATCCAAACCAATATATGAACCTATTTCCAGAAGTGTATTTATATCTCCTATGTTCAGGCCTTTCTTGAAATAAGCTTCATATACCCCCTCATGAAATTCTTTGAAGAGACCTTTGGTTTTAGCAAACTCCGAACCCTCTAAACCGAGCCTTGAATTTGCTGCGAACCCAGGGAGTTTTATTTGGAACCCGTCCTGTAGTGCCATTTCTTTAACTCCCCTGCTAACCTTGATGGATTTCATTGACTTTGAGCGTTTCCTACCCTCTTGAGGAAATTCCGGGTGAATCTCAAAACCCTTCCACTCGATATCCATTTCAAATTCTTTTGAGAGCTCATTCAAGCTCATAGAACCAAGGTAGCAGTAAGGGCAGTTGTAGTCGTAGAAAACGGTGACTTTCATAGTGTAAGTCTCATTATATAGTGTCTTCTGAATAGGGTCAAAATATGGCGTAGCTATTTGGATTAAATCGGTAGTTTAAGCGGCAAGGAAATACAACATCGCTGATCCAGTATATACAGCAGCTTAGTCGCGGATATGAAGCTCTTTATTGGCAAACTTAATAGCTGTAAGGGGTCTTAAATTAATGTTTGAAATGTCTGAAACCTGTAAACACCATCGCGATATCGTGCTCATCGCAAGCCTCTATGATATCGTTGTCCCTTATAGAGCCCCCTGGCTGTACAATTGCCGTAATACCGGCTTTAGCGGCCTCATCTATACCGTCTCTGAAGGGGAAGAAGGCGTCTGATGCAAGCACAGCTCCTTTTGTTGGAAGATCGGCCTTTATCGTTGCTATCTTGACTGAATCGACCCTGCTCATCTGCCCGGCACCTATTCCGACGGTCTGCCCGTCATTTGCAAACACTATAGCGTTTGATTTTACGTGTTTACATACTTTCCACGCAAATTTTAGCGCGCTAAGCTCCTCATCGGTAGGCTGGCGTTTTGTCTCTACCCTCATCTCATTGAAGTCATTTTCAATGCCTGTGTCCCTGTCCTGCACCAGTGCTCCGCCCACAACCTTTTTGTAGTCGAGCCCGGTTTTCACGCCTTTATCAAGAGGCGGTGTTTTCATAACCCTGAGATTTCCTTTCTCGGCCAGTACCTCAAGGGCTTTATCCGAGTAGCCCGGAGCTATTATTACCTCGAGGAACATACTCGCTAGCTCTTTAGCCGTGGCTTCATCCACTTCTCTGTTAAATGCAACTATACCGCCGAATGAGCTTACAGGGTCGCACGCCTTGGCCTTTAGAAAAGCCTCCACTACTTTCTCGTCTGTTGCGACTCCGCAGGGATTGTTGTGTTTCACGACAACGCAGGCGGTCTCTTGGTAGTCCTTTACCGCCTCAAGCGCTGCATCCGTATCGTATATATTATTGAGTGAGAGCTCTTTGCCCTGGAGTTGTATAGAGTTTGATATACAAGGCCGGTCAATATCTGACTCGACGTAAAATGAGCCCTCCTGATGGGGATTCTCTCCGTAGCGGAGCTTCATCCTCTTATCCATATGTATTGTCAGGCTCTCGGGAAATTTTGCGCGCGCCCCGTCGTTTGTGACCGCCCCCAGGTAGTTCGAGATTGCTGCATCGTAGCGGGCTACGTAAGAAAAAGCTTTCACAGCAAGTCTGAAGTTCGTCTCAGAAGACACTGAGCCGCCCTCTTTATTTAATTCTTCAAGTACCGACCCGTAATCCTCAGCGTGAGTTATAAGGGTTATATACTTATAGTTCTTAGCTGCGGCTCTCAGCATTGTGGGCCCGCCTATATCTATATTCTCAATTGCTTCTGCAAGATCAGTTGTTTCTTTCTTTATTACTTCCTCAAAGGGATAGAGGTTAACTACTACAAGGTCAATAGGTTCTATATCGTTATCTTCCATCTGCTGTTTATGGGAACTATCGTCCCTCAGCGCTAAAATGCCGCCATGCAGTTTGGGGTGGAGCGTTTTGACTCTTCCCCCCAATATCTCAGGAGAGCCTGTGTAATCGGAGATATCCGTTACTTCTATCCCCTCGTCCCTGAGTTTTTTAGCAGTTCCACCGGTAGATAAAATCTCAATACCCAGATCGCTGAGACCTTTGGCGAAATCCGAAATTCCCTCTTTATCAGAGACGCTAATAATAGCTCTTGTGATTTTTTGCATTTTCTTACTCCTTATGAGATACAGGTTGGGCAGCTAAGGTATAAACACAATACAGTTTAGTAAATAGAAGCGCCGACCTCTTGAATAAAGACTATTATTTTAGCGGACTGCTTGAAAATTCCAAGTTTATGGTTCCCTGTGTATATTACAGACAGTATAATACATTGAGATTATTCGGAATAACTACTTTAAATATCACCGGACATAAGCTTTGAGAATTTCCCAATTCTTACGTATAATCTATTATTACTAATATGATGGGGGATTAAGCCTTTTTAGTTACGCCTATACATATATAGTTTTAACCCTATATTCGGGAGACAAATGGAATGAAAAATCAGAGGATGATATATTTTAGAGTCGGACTGTTCGTACTTATTGCGGCCAGCATTTTTATTATGATCGTGATGTTTCTGACCGGGGACCAGAGCTATTTTGAGAAGAGCTATACCCTAAATACTTCGTTTAAAAATGCAGCAGGGCTAATTAAGGGAGCGGCTGTCAGACTCTCCGGTGTGCGTATCGGCGCTGTGACAGGTATAGATTTTGCAGAACATCCTCAAGATGAAAAAGTTATCGAAGTTTCCATGAAGATTAGTAAGGAAGGTATGCAAAGACTAAATCCGGACTCCGAGGCAACAATCCGGACAGAAGGACTTTTGGGGGATAAATATATTGAGATTATTCCCGGTAAGGAAAAACCTTTGACCGATCCTCCGGATGTAGTACAGATCCAGAGCGAAACGCCTTTTGAGCTTGGAACAATTTTGGGGCAATCGGGTGACCTGCTTGCAAACGTCATAAGCATTTCCAAGAACCTGGATAGAATAGTAAAAGGATTTGGGGAAGAAGAGAATATATCTAATATTAGTAAAACGATCGCTTCCGTTAAGGCAAGCTCAGAAGCGATTCAGAAAAACCTTCATGCTATAGAGGGCGGTGACGGGATACTGAACACAATGATTTACGGTCCGAAAGACGCAAAAGGCAAGGCTCTTGAAGAGAATACGCTTGTCAGGTTGAATAAGGCCGTGGCAAAGCTGGATAAGCTGATGAATGAGATCAATAACGGAGACGGAACCCTTCATAACCTCGTCTATGACGACAAGCTATCTGTGGATATAGACAACACTTTCGCAAATATCAGCGATGCTTCAAGCAAGTTTAACGGCGAGGACGGCGTGGTCACTGAGCTTCAAGCTACCATGATAAATTTCAGGCAGATTTCCGATATGCTTAGGGGAGGCGACGGCACACTGGGCGCGCTCCTTATAGACCCGAGCATATATGACAGCTTGAAAGGCATACTGGGTGAGGCCGAAAGGAGCAAGTTTGTAAGGGCAGCTGTCCGCTATCTAGTGGACCAGGAAAAAGCCAGCCAGCCCGAAGATGCAAATTCTGCTGCGAATTAATCCCTAGAAGCTAGAAACTCAATTTTCTAACCGGACAAAATAATAGCAGGTCTGAGAGTTATTTGTTGATGGACCATTGTCTCACTACTTCTCCTATTAACCTATATTAATACAGGTGAAATGGATACCTGTTAAATCTAATGTACTTCCAAAGGTATTCCTCACATTACCTTATTGTAATGACCCTCAACATATGTTCGTTTATCCTATCAAATTCAATCAGTTAGTTTTAGTTCTTTGATATTGAAATCGTAAATATTTAATAGTATAATCAGGACAAATAGATGTAATTAAAGGAGGTTAATCCAGAATGAGAATAGTTAAAATTTTGATCACGGTTATATTTGCATATGGATTACTTTCAAGTCCAAATGCTCATGCCGATTTCAACTTGACGTTACAAAATATAGAGTTGGAACCTGGAATTACGGCTGACATAAATATTACAGTATTTGAAAACGAAAACGGGCCATGTAATGAAATAAGCCCCACAGCCATGAACGCAAATTCTATATTCGCCGTTCATGGAATTCTTACGAGTTCCTTTGTATGGGGGCCACTGGCGGAGTCCCTTTTTATTAACAACCCCACTGGCGGCATAGTATGCCGTGTAATTGCAATTGACTTGCCAGGTCACGGTGACAGCGGATTGCCTGAAGGTGGCTTACTGTTCGGTCAAATATCTAATGATAATTATGCAAATGTTGTGCTAAATTCATTAAGAAGGTTGGCGGATGTGCACAACATAAGACCGATTTCATACATGGCACACAGTAACGGTGGGCTTGTAACTCAAATTATACAACAAAAGCTTAGTGATCTGGGAACAACAATGGACAACGAATTCGCGTTAGAGAAAATAACCTTTATAGCACCCGCTATTTCCGCTCCTGTTCCGTGGCCGTTCTTGCAACCTCTCGTAGACCTAGATGAGCTTGAAGTAGGGTGTTTCTTTAACTTTGCGTTTTCTCCGGACTGCTCTACTATTGACCTTGTTGCACCGTTTGGAGATATCACCTGGGAAGATATTATAGCAGTAGCGAATTCACCTATTAATCCTAACGGCTTAATTCCGTCATTTGATTGTAACCCCCTTACGGTTCCAATCGGAGCACCTGTGATTTTGCCGGCTCCCCCCATGGGACTTTGTGACATCCCACCTGCAGACGTATTTGGAGATTTTGGTTCACAATTTCCTTTTCCAGACCCTGAGCCCTTAAAGGTTTTAAGAGAAGGTCCTGGTCTTGCTCCACAGGAAAGACCGGTTACAAGCTCTAATATATTCGGGGGAATTTCAGAGGCAACTTTCCAGCTAGTAGCTTTTTCAACGGATGACTTTATAGGTCCGCCTGATCAGCTAGAAGCGCTTTTTGCACATCTAACGACCGGTGAAAATAGCGCATTCACCACAATAGGAGGTCCGCTCGCTAACCACGCTATGTTCTTTTTCACTCCAGAGGCATTCTTGGATGGACTTGTTGCAGGAAACATTTGCTTAATACCTGTATTTATTAGGCCTATACCTACTCTCAGTGAATGGGGGTTGATTGCTATGGTTGGACTCTTGGGAATAGCAGGGTTGATAGCAATAAGGAGAAGGTATACAACCGCCTAGCAAATAGTGTAAATAAGTTTTTTCATCATATTTCTTCCTTTAGATTACGCCCTGCCAATCCACTGCGACTGGCAGGGCGTTTTTTTATGAATCAATTGGCTTTGTTATAAAGATATATTTAGACAGGCTAAAGTTCTCTCTTCCCAGGGCAGGAACGTATTAGAGGTATGCGGGAGATAAGTGTGGTAGAAGATACCTAATTCAAGAAAACAATTGGGAAACTAATGCCGATACTGGCTAAGCAGCGGACAACAAGGCCATTGGCTTAACTGAGAGACATAATTCAAAAAGTAGTGGAGCGGGTGACGGGATTCGA
>DEIM01000082.1 GCA_002352485.1 Candidatus Dadabacteria bacterium UBA2774 | reverse complement strand
CCGCTGGCATACATATACCCCTTGACCCTCTTGAAACACAATCCCAAAAACTGATATCATTGAACATAGCTCACGCATATGCCAAAAATACCACTCAAACAAAACGAGATTCATATTTGGAGACTCCGCTTTTCCAAAGCAAGTCATGATCCCGAAGAATTTTACAGATACTTTCTGTCACAAGATGAAAAAGAAAGGGCCGATAGGCTCAAGTTTCAGACCGACCGTAATAATTTTCTCTTGGCGCGCGGGCATTTGAGAAGTTTGCTCAGCGCCTATCTGTACAAGGAGCCTAAAGAGTTTGAGCTTTGCTATGGAAGTTACGGAAAACCATATATAAGTAAAGACTCCAACCCCGATAATATTAGTTTTAATCTTTCACACTCGCGTGGAACTTCGTTTTACGCCCTGACTAAAGAGAGGGAAATAGGGATAGATATAGAATATCTAAGACCAGTTAGTAGGGCACAGAAGATAATAGACCGGTTTTTTTCTGAGGAAGAAAGAGCATATTACCATAATCAGCCATCGGGGAAGAAATTGGAAACGTTCTTTATGCTCTGGTGCAGAAGAGAGGCTTACACTAAAGCCTTAGGCACAGGTTTCAACCTGCCTGAGAGTAAAATCGATATATCTTTTGTGACAGGTGAAAAGAAAAACAATATAGATTTAATAGATAACGGGGGCTCGTCTTTGAGTATGATTGAAATAACGGTTCAGCAGGGATACGCCGCCTCTCTTGCAGTCTCAGGGGTCGATGCCGAGATTTCATACCGTGATATAGAATGAACCGGAAACTTTGTTATTTAACCTATTCTTCACACACTAGCAGCTTTGCGTTATACTATTTGGTTTTTAACCAACTCGCGGGCATTTAAAATGCTTATCGGGGCCTTCGCTCATTGACTAGTCATTATATGATTTTATACTAGTTGCCAAGCAGTAACGCGAAGTCTCAAGATTTTTAATTGCCAAGAAAGTAAATTTTGCAAGAATGTATGATTTGGAGGTCACCTCAGCGTGCCATTATATGAATACAAGTGTAAGGACTGTAAAGAGCAGTTCGAAACGCTAGTCCTCAACCCCGAAGATACCGTTACATGCGAGACATGTGAGGGATCTAACCTTGAGAAGCAATTCTCCCCATTCGGAATTAAGTCTGAAGACTCCCAGGATTCTTTTGACTCTCCCGGTGCCGGTTGTGGATGTACCCCGGTTAGCTGTGGATGCGGTGTGGGACACTAGACACACAGGTTCTGAATAAACATCACGAATCCAATTAGTCTTAGAGAAAAAACGGAGGATTGTAATTGAATGTCGAAATCGGCTGATAAAGAGAAAGATATGAAAAAGGCCGCCCTTGAATACCACAGCATCGGTAGAAAGGGAAAAATTGAGGTGGTACCGACTAAGCCATGCCTTACTCAGTGGGACCTTTCTCTTGCTTACTCTCCGGGTGTAGCGGAGCCCTGCAACGAGATTGAGGAGAATCCTGACCTCGTATACGAATATACCAATAAAGGTAACCTCGTGGGTGTGATTTCAAACGGTACGGCTGTATTGGGACTTGGGAATATAGGGGCCCTTGCCGGAAAGCCCGTAATGGAAGGAAAGAGCGTACTTTTTAAGAGGTTTGCGGGTATAGACGCGTTTGACATTGAGATCAACACAACAGACCCAGATGAGGTAATCAAAACCGTAAAATACCTTGAGCCCACGTTCGGAGGAATCAATCTAGAAGACATTAAAGCCCCAGAGTGTTTTTACATCGAAGAAGAGCTTAAGAAACAAACGGATATACCGGTATTTCATGACGATCAGCACGGGACTGCGATAATTTCAGGAGCAGGCCTTCTGAACGCATGCGAGCTTGTCGGCAAAGACATAAGCGAGCTCACGATGGCATTTAACGGTGCCGGAGCTTCAGCGATTGCATGCGCCGAGTTCTTTATCACTCTCGGAGCTAAGAGAGAAAACATTGTAATGTGCGACAGCCGCGGGGTGATTTATAAAGGCAGAAAGGAGAATATGAACCCGCGAAAAGACAGGTTCGCCGTTAAGACAAAAGCAAGGACCTTAAAAGACGCTATTAAGGGTGCAGATGCATTTGTAGGGCTTTCAAACGGCGGAGCCGTGACTAAAGGCATGGTAAAAAGTATGGCTAAAAAGCCAATAATCTTCGCCATGGCTAACCCCGATCCAGAAATCTCATACCCCGACGCCGTATCAGCAAGAAAAGACGTAATAATGGCAACCGGACGCTCAGACTATCCTAACCAGGTAAATAATGTGCTCGGGTTCCCGTTTATTTTCAGAGGGGCGCTCGACGTAAGGGCTAAAGCGATTAACGAGGAAATGAAAGTCGCAGCAGCATACGCGCTTGCAGACCTAGCCAAGAAAGGCGCTGATGAGGAAGTGGCACGGGCATACGGCGAAACAAGCTTTGAGTTCGGCCCTGAATTTATAGTGCCCAAACCCTTTGACCCGAGAGTGCTCGTATATGAATCCGTAGCAGTAGCCGAAGCGGCTATGCAAACGGGAGTTTCCAGAATACACATCGACATCGAAGACTACAGAGCCAAGCTCGAAAGAAAGGTTGATGAAAAGCTCAAGAGATGGGGCTGAGTCTTTCTTTTGTTTAGAAATCTGAATGAGCCATCTCTTGATAACGTTAAGACTTAATCAAACACCCGTAATTCTTAATCGAGACATTGCCAGAAAATACATTTGAAACAAATAGGCGCAAAAAACTTAGATGCGCGCTAATCTCAATTGTGGCTTCAGTAGGCCTGATTGCATTAAAACTCACATTCGGAATAATCACCAATTCAGTCAGCATACTGGCCTCTGCCGTAGATTCTTTTCTCGATCTATCAGCATCGAGTGTTAACTACTTCTCCATCAGAAAATCCGTGAAACCGGCTGACGCCGAGCACAAGTTCGGACACGGGAAAGCAGAAGGTCTAGCAGGACTTTTTCAATGCTTTATCATAGGGGTCTCATCGCTCTACCTTATATACCTGTCATTTGAGCGAATATTCGATGGTGGAGAGCTTAGCTCTCTCGATATCGGTATTGCCGTAATCGGATTCTCAATTTTTGCGAGTCTCATACTTGCTAGATACATAAAGAGAGTAGCAGATGAAACGGATAGTATCGCTCTTAAAGCGGACAGTCTTCACTTCAGGGTGGATGTATATGCGAATATCGGAATCGTGATCGGTCTTATAGTTATAAAAGTGACCGGGGCCGAGCTAATCGACCCGATAATCTCCCTTGCGCTTGCCGGACTGATACTCTGGACAGCAAAAGATATAGTGCTGCAGTCTATAGATATTTTAATGGACAGGGAGCTTCCCGAGCATATAGTTAAGGACATCGAAGAGGTTATATTCAAATACCGCCCAAGCGTTAAAAGCTACCATAAAATGAGAACCCGGAACGCGGGCTCGAAGAAATTTATAGAGTTTCACCTGGTATTGGATCACACGCTCAGCTTTGTAAGATCGCACGAGATTGCTGAAGAGATAATAAAGGAAATTGAGACCCAAATTCCGGGCTCGGAACTGACGGTTCATGTAGACCCCGATCAGCACCCTGACTACTCATAGTCACCCGAAGATTACTCACAGAGCTACTTTAATATAATTATTGATATGCACCCTGGGATGCTGAATACTATGACTAGGTGCGACAATATACAGTAATAACTGCAACCTTTGAGTTAATTTAGGGGTTTATATAGTTAAAACAGTTTTGCGGGGGAGCGAGACATGAAGAATCTATTAATAACCGCATTGGTTTTGACAGCATTTATTATTTCCTTTCCTATGGTGAGCCAAGCCAAAAAGTATGGCGGCGGCCAAGGTTATAAGGGTGGCCATGGCTACAAAGGGGGTTCCGGCTATAGGGGTGGTGGTTATAAAGGCGGTCATGGTTACAAGGGACAGGGATATAAGGGAAGCTATGGCTACAGAGGCAATCGCGGGTACAAAGGACATGGATATAAGAGTGGCTACGGCTATAGGGGACATGGATATAAAGGCCATGGATACAATAGAGGCTACGGCTACAGAGGGCACGGATATAGAGGCGGGCACTACTACAGACGCGGTTACTACAGACCTTACGGATACAGACCCTATTACGGCTATCCTGTATACTATAACCCCTACTACAGACCTTACTACCCCGTTTACCCGGCATTCCCGTTCTCAATAAACTTCGGATTCGTATTTCATTAATACGGCCGATTAACCGAGGCACTCAAGTCTGTCGTGAATCCGGCTGTGTTGTGAATAGCGCACGATCTGGTAGTCTGAATTGCTAAATTTAATATATTGGAGCGGTTCGGAATACCTATGATAAAAGCGGTAATATTCGACATGGACGGGGTGATGATCGACAGCGAGCCGCTGTGGGAAAAAACAGAGAGGATACTTCTCGGGCGGCGCGACATAGAATACAACCCTGACTACAGGGACAAAATTGTGGGGCTCAATCAGAACGATTCGGGCAGGCTTATGATCGACACATTTGAGCTATCCGAGACGGTTGAAGAAATAATTGCGGAAAGGGTCAAAATCCTTACCGCAATATACGAAAAGGAGCTTGAGACAGTACAAGGTTTACTCCCCCTTCTGAAAAGCCTTATAAATCAAGACATTCCTCTTGCTGTGGCATCAAGCTCTCCCATGCGTGTTATTAATTTTGTATTGGATATGTTTTCATTAAATGACTACTTCGCAGTAGTGGTTTCAGGGGAGTGCACGGAGAACGGAAAGCCTCATCCCGATATATATCTTGAAACAGCAAGACTCTTGGGCGTAGAGCCTCAAGAGTGTTTAGCCATTGAGGACTCGATAAACGGTGTGCTTTCGGCCAAAGCAGCAGGGATGACCTGTATTGCAGTGCCCGACAAGAGGCTAACACCGGACAGATTTCAGAATGCGGATCACATTTGTCAAAGACTATGTCAAATAAGCCTTGATCTAATAAGAGACTTTAACTGATCTTTAGCTCACTCTTAATCGGCAAAAGCCAGATAACCTGGAACTATTAACCCTACTACGGGAATAATCCACACAATACCCAGCCAGCTAGGTTTGCCCCTCAGCTCTGCGATCTTCATACCGACTATAATGAATACAACGATATTTACGAGCGGTATAAGAAATAAAATTATCCACCACCCGGGTTTATCCGCGATTTTGCACAGGAGGTAAAGATTAAGTATCGGTATCCAGGCAAACCATGAATTCTCTGTACCGGTCTTTTCCGCTATCACCTGCAAGCTATAGGCTAAATATACATAGAAAACTACAAATACTATTACACTGAAAAGGTTATCCATCAGAATTGTCCTCCATATATTTCGTTAACCAATTATCCCCCCAGTGCGTACTTACTGTCAACACTTGATATATTCTGCGCTTATTTTCTGCCGCTTGTAGGGGGCGCCATAAACTCGGGACCTACAGGGTCTTTAATTGTCTCAGCGAGTATGGTGTCTATCTGATCTAGTGCGCCGCTATCGAGCTCCCACCCAAACATTTCGTCTATCGGGTCAAGCTGCGAGGGCCTCCTTGCACCCCAGAGCGCAATGTGTCCCCGGGCCATATCGAGCACCCAGCGGGTTGCCAGGTGTATAACATTCTTCCCATAATTTTCCTGAGCAAACTTATCTAGTTTCTTGACTGCGTTTAAGTACTGCCCGAACCTGGGCTGCTGGAATTTTGGATCGATTTTTCTTATATCATCTCCCTCAAACGTTGTATCCGCTCTCATCCTTCCGCTCAGCAATCCCCTGCATATCGCGCCGTAAAGCAGCATTGTAATACCGTGTGTATTACAGTACGGCATTATCTCGTCCTCTATCCCTCTCTCGAACATGTTATACGGGGGCTGTGAGGTATGGAGGGGTGAGTTTGCTCGAAAAACATCTTTTTGCTCACCTGTGTAGTTGCTCACACCGATTGCCCTTATCTTTCCTTCGTCATGCAGCTCTTTCATTACAAGAGCGGCCTCTTCAATGGGCGTTTCATAGTCAGGCCAATGTATCTGATATATGTCTATATAATCGGTCCTGAGCCGTTTGAGTGAGTCCTCAACCTCTTTTCTTAGGCGATCGCGCTCTGAGTTCCTGAATACCTTCCCTGAAGTCCAGTCAAGACCGCCCTTTGTTGCGATTACGATCTTATCCCTGCCCCCGTATTCCTCAACAGCCTTACCCACTATCTCCTCAGAGCGTCCGAAGCCGTAGATAGCGGCCGTATCTATTAAATTAATGCCGTGATCAAGCGCCGCATGAATTGTATCTATCGACTCTTGCTCTTCGCTCCCGCCCCAGAGCCAACCCCCGATAGCCCAAGCCCCCAGCCCTACCCTCGATGATTCAATATCTGTTCCCTTTATTTTGACGAATTCCATTTAA
>DEIM01000246.1 GCA_002352485.1 Candidatus Dadabacteria bacterium UBA2774 | reverse complement strand
TCGCCATTTCCAAGCTCCACAAATAACGATATTGAGGCCTGGTTCTTGGTTACGTTAGGCATTCCTGTACCAAGCATTGTAATACGCATTTCATCGGGACCCAACAGCTCCGTATTCGGGAAATAGCTGTCCGGGTACTTACCGTTCTTTATCGTGACAGGCTCTCTACCCGGAGGATAAATCGTCTTTGAAGCATCAGTCTGCGCCGAGGCCTCCGGGGTAATCGAAACCCCCGTCAGGGAAGCATTAATATATGTTCCTACCCCCATACCAATAGTCATTACAAATAAAAACATCAAAATACCATGTCGTTTTAAATTCTTCATAACACTCCCTCCAATTGGGATTTTAAACTTTTTGTTTTTATGACCCTTTCAAGCTGATGTCCACCAAATCTTGAGCTTAACCCGCCCGGTTAAGCCAACACTGAAAAATCCCGCAGGGTCGCAGGTTTATTTTAATAAACGAAGTTAATACCCACTATCGGCCCTGTCATCCACGCATCATATACGAAGCGGTTATTCCCTGTTCCGTCGCTGTAATCGTCATAGAACACCCTGTAGCCGAGCAGTATCTGCATCCAGTCGGTCGCGTCCACCCCCAGCATTCCGATAAAATTCCATGAGAAATCAGATGAGAACCCCAGACCGAAACCGCCGATGTCAGTCCGAGAGGCAAAGAATATTCTGTTTACAATTTGCCACTTGATCCTTGCCCCAACCAGAAAGTCAAACCATGTCTCAGTGCCAGAGATCTGATTTGATGCCCCAATGGGACCGGTACCGCCGAAATTTATAGTATTGTCTATATTCATCAATCTTCCGCCTCCTAAAACATCCGCGTAGAAAGAGGGTTTAGGCTGGCCTTTTGAATTTTTAAAGCCCGAAGGCTGCTCAAAAAATCTATAGAATCCGACAAATTCCCACATATTCATCTTCATGGTCGCTTTTATATTGAACGGGCCTCTGACATTTTTAGTAGATAATTTTATATAAGTAGCGTCCACAAAAAACCCGTATTTGCTTCTATACAAAATTTCTGCGTGGCCCTGGAATGCAAAGTCCAGATTATCCCATATATCCCCGAATGAAATATCAATATCGGCAGTCTGTCCCTTAGCCCCTATAGTGCCGTTTATACCCACAAGCCATAAATAAGGCGCGAATGAAAAACTCCAGTCCTTAGCAGATGCTCCGGCACCTGAATAATGATTTGTGTAATTTTTACTAGTGTAATTGGTCTCACTCTCGGAAAATCTGGGATTATCATTCATAGCGAAAGCCGCGTTTAATGAAGAGTCCTGAGCCAACCCATGTGTTATAGGGACTTTCGAATAAGGGGTAGTGTTACTTAAGCTTGGATCATCTCGAACGTCAGATGTGGCACTGTAACTCTCAGCATAAACATGACTTGTTGACAATAAAAACAAAGAGATAACGATTAAACCAACCACAGTTTTATTGATACTTATAAACGATGCCTCCTGTCTCATTAGCAACCTCCCCTATAATTGTTATTAATCATTATTGGCATTTTTTGATCTAGCAGACAAGGTATTTACATGTTATATCTATACTAACATATTAGTATAGAGCTAAAAACTTGTCAATACGTTAGTGTATGGTAGAAACAATTTATAATAGGTACCGGAAGCAACATCTTCTTTATTTTATGGCGTCAGAATGGTAAAAAGTTAAGGTTTTCGTTATATTGCAAGGGATGAATAAATTGAAACCAAAAGATGCAGAGAAAAAACTCTCCAAGCTTGACTGGCTGAAATACGGGCTCGAGGCGCTCAAGAATTACGGCGTAAGGGGTCTGAATGTAGAGCCTCTTGCAGAGTTCATAGGAGTTACGAAAGGAAGCTTCTATTGGCATTTTAAAGACAGAAAAGATTTCTATAAATGCCTGGTTCAGTATTGGGAAGAGGAATTAACAACAATTCTCATAGATAGAGTAAAAGCTTTGCCTGTAAAGGCTGATGAACGTTTGAAAGCTTTAATGTTAATAGTGCTGAAAGAAGAAGCGGGCAGATACGAATCGGATATCAGAGCATGGGCAGCCATAGATGAAATACCTGAGAAAGCGGTCGCCAGAGTCGATAAATACAGGCTGTTATATGTAGAGAGTCTTTTTCTTGAGATGGGCTATTCACAGAAAGAGGCTAAGATTCGAGGGAGAATTTTTTACCTCTACATTGTTGGAGAATTCATGGTTTTTGCTGAGAACAAGGACCGCACGAAATATCTGAGTGAAAAATTCAAATTTTTTACAGCAAGATAAAGTTTAAATTTATCCGCACCATTATTATCAATAGCATGTTAGATCATTTGTATGCTTGCATTAGGTTTTCTATATTCTTGCTCATAACATCTAAATAATTACCTTTCTCTGGTTTATTTGAGCTTGGGCTGAATACAATGGATTGAATACCCCCCGTCGTTAAAAGAGCCCGTATTTCTTCTCCGGGTTCGTCTTCCCAAATCATCCACTTTGAAGGGTGATTCTCTAGAATTATTTCAAGTTTGTTAAGTTGATCCGGCCCAGGAACTTCGTCAGGCTCCCAATGCAGACTCTTCAGATTCAGATTATAACGCCTCGCCAAATATTGGTAAACCGGGTGTGACGTGAGTAGGGGTTTGTTCGGGTCTATGGAAACTATCGTCTCGATCCTCTTATCCAATTCCCCGAGATCGCTTTTAAGTGCTTCATAGTTGCTTGAGAAGTATTCCTTTTGTCCAGGCAGGAGCCTTATCAACGCTTCCTTTATCACTTCGGCCTGACTAATCGCGAATAGAGGGTCAAGCCATGTTGTAAAAGCTACACCGGTGTGTGCATGTTTATCCCCAGGTCCATGTGAATGTGTAAGGGTGTCATCAAGAGCTATATAATCCGATTTGAAGCTACGGGATGTATCCACAAGCTTTGATTTAGACAGTGTTACTTTGCCTATCCATTTGGCATAGTCCGCTCCGTTTAGGAGAATACGGTCTGCGTTTTGAAACTCAATGATAACATCTCTACCGGGTGTCCAATACGCGGGGTCTACATCGGTTGGAGCAGGGAAGACTACATCGACATAAGCTCCGCCAATCCTCTTTGCGAAATACTGCAGCGGATAATTTACGGTGTAAATCGTAAGATTCTGTTTTGTATCATCGGCTAAGGAATGTGCTGTGAATAAGGAGACTGAAAACAATCCAAGAAAACCTAAATAGACTAAAACACTTAAGAGAAAACTCTCTGTTCTCATCACTTTATTAAAGATATCATTTTTTATTATGGGCATCAATTTAGTAAAGAGAACTGAGAGGCGTTCTTAAACAACTTCACATATTTTAAGAGTAGTGGCGGAGCCGACGAGATT
>DEIM01000084.1:4564-12504 GCA_002352485.1 Candidatus Dadabacteria bacterium UBA2774 | reverse complement strand
AGAGTGAATACTGTTGCCGTTGAAAGACCTATCTGTGGTCCAATAGCTGTGGGAGGAATCCAGAATACCGCCCAAGCCATAAGTACAATGAGGCAGAGGGGAGTGAGTACGTTCAGTAGGTAATACTTTTTGTCTCTTTGTGCAGAGAGTCTGAAATCTATACGGGCAAAATTCCGCACCTCACCCGTGCCTTGAGACTTAATTACTTCGCTTGAAGTAACAGCATCGAGGAGCCCGATTTCCCAGCCCTCTATTGAGAAGTGATCCCTTGAGCCCGAGGACTCTTCATCCTGTTCAAATACCATTTGCTCCGCGTCAGGTCCGTATGCGGCAAGGATAAAATGAAGCACCTGGTTATCGAAGGGAAAGTTCGTGAAATCCAGATCAGAAGAAAGCTCGCCAATATAACGCTGCTTATAATTAATATTTCCACTACTGTCCACTCTCACTATTTTTGGCAGCAGTTTTTCCCCTTTACTCCTGTTCACATCAACAAAGGGCGGGTGCCAGATATCCCCAAGTTTTATTATGCATCTCTCAAGAGACCTTCCAAGAGACTCCTCCGATAACCGTGGGTCATTCCAAGACGCATTGAAAACTATGTCCGCCGTAAAAGTTTGCTCCACATCGTCTATCTCTTTAATGTCAATCAGGAAAAAACCCATATCTACCTTAGTCTTTTCACCCTCAGGACCCGGTCTTATTGCCTGGGTATTTTTCGGAACAGAGCAATCCAGAGTGTCCATGGCCGAATCGATAGTTTGGGCAAAAGACACCAAAGGCATTAAAAATATTAAGAGCAGCGCTGTAAGTACTTTTAATATTGTAAATCGATCCAGGTATCCGGGGTTTGATGATAAATTGGTCATATTAAGTTATCTAAGCAAGTGAGTCTTCCAAACATTATATATCAAATATTCGCAATATTAACAATACTTAGAATCTGTATGTAAGCTTAAAGCCGTAGTTTTCATATGTGTCGTCTACACCTATTGCAAAGTTAAACGAGAGGTTAATTTTCTCTACAAACGTATAAGCTATCTTCTCAATTGAGGCAAGCTCTATCCCCATATCGAAGAAGGATTCCAGATTTAAAACCTTATAATCAATCAATATATCACGACAGTCGACTCAACATCATCAAAAACCGGCAAATTGAGAATATTGACATAAACAATTTAATGTCTAACTAGCAATATCCATAGTTTATCACAACCAAGAGAGTCACTTGTACATTTCTTGCCGATTTGCTATCATTGTTTATAGTAATTACGCAGTTTTAATGATGACGCAATGCAATAAACCAGTTGCCGATTTTTGATGTTGCGACACAGCTAATCATGATATCATCATTTATAGTCTAGATTGAACAATTGGCACAATGGTTTTAGTGTCCTACAATGCTTTAGGAATTATTATAACAGAAGGGCAACTCTACTATTGGCATTGATTTTATTACAGTTGAGTAAAAAATGAGAACAAGGGTTGTGTTAATCCTGTGGGGCGTTTTTCTCTTGACCGGTTGTGCAAACGTTAAAAGAAACCCTCTCCCAGAGAACAAATCGATGGATGCTGTCGTATTGAATACTAAAGGTGTACGTTCATACGCCGGACAATTAGACCCAGCATTTCAAGAGGATCTTAAGTTATCCGTGATGCAGGAGCTTGAAGAGCATGGGAAACACCCTGCTTATAAGGTTGATAACAGCATACTACTTTTATCTGGTGGCGGCGCACATGGCTCGTTCGGTGCAGGATTCTTAAACGGTTGGTCCAGCACTGGTACAAGACCCGAATTTAAAATAGTTACGGGGATAAGCACGGGAGCGCTGATTGCCCCGGTTGCATTTGTAGGGAGCCAATATGATGAAATATTAAAAAAACTGTATACCGGTGTGTCAACACAAGACGTTGCAAAGGTGAGAGGAATCGCGACTCTCTGGAACGATTCTCTTGCTGACTCATCCCCGCTTATGGAAATACTCGAGACTTACATAAACAAAGCTTTTATCGATAAAGTGGCAAAAGCCCATAATGAAGGCAGAAGACTGTATTTAGGAACTACGAATCTGGATGCTCAAAGGCTGGTTATCTGGAACATGGGTTTACTAGCAAATATTGATGATCCAAGAGCCCCCGAGCTATTTCGAAAAATAATGCTTGCGTCCTCTTCTATACCGATCGTTTTCCCGCCGGTAATGGTAGACGTGGAATTAGATGGGCTTGAATTTGATGAGATGCATGTTGACGGAGGGGTAATAACGCAGGTTTTTTTTCACCTGGCTATTGTAGATATCAAACAAATCAGAAATGAACTCGTGGATGATTCAATTCCCATAGAAAAAGGGAAAATATTTATAATCATGAACGGAACTATTCTGCCAATAGCAGACCAAATCAACAGAAATATTTTAAATATTACAGAGCGCTCTCTATCCACAATGATCAAATCTTCTGCTATAAATGACCTTAGGAGAATTTATTTCTTGGCTAAAAAAGAAGCTCTGAATTTTAACTATATAGGAATACCAGAGGACTTTGAATTTACCGCAACTGAACCATTTGATCGTCTCGAAATGATCGATCTATATTATCTTGGTTATAAAATCGGCTCATCCACCGAAAGATGGCAGCATGAAGTTCCCGGAGATATACATTGAATATGAGAATTCAAAAAAATTATGGTGGCTTTTACAGCTTCTAAAATTTCTGTAAATCAAAAATAAGAGGAGGTAGTAGATATGAGATCCAATATGTTCATGTTGCCAATATTTTTGGTTTTAGTGGCATTGTTTACGTTCGGGTGTGCCAAAACTCACGAGGGTGACAAGCCATTACCAAAAGGCTTTATTACAGATTTATCTGAGCTTAAGGAAGACCCTGAAGGCAAGGTTGCACTCGTTTATGTTAACGAGGATGTAGATTTTGCTTCTTACGACAAGGTATGGTTAGAGACTATCACGATTTATGTTTATGAAGGATCAAAACTTGCTGATTTGTCAGAAGAAAAGCTTAATAATCTTGTAGCTTATATGAAAGAAGCTTTAGCAAGAGAGCTTGGAAAGAACAACCAAATAGTTGACGAAGCAGGTCCTGGAGTCGCGCAACTAAGATTCGCGCTGACTGAAGTTTCGGGCACAAACATACTTCTGGATACAGTAACAACTGTTGCGCCCCCTGCAAGGGCATTCAGCGAGTTAAAAAGACTCGTAACCGGTAAACATACAGCAGTGGGGCAGGCTGCATTCGAAGCAGAAGCATTAGATTCAGTTACGGGTGAAAGAATCGCAGCTGCCATGGGAGTAAGATCAGGTGGAAAGGCAGTTAAGACAGACTTAGATGAGTATAGGGACGTTAAAGCTGCTGTTGACGCATGGGCAGTCAACGTAAGTGAAAGATTTGAGAGATTGAAACAAAATAATGCAGATCAGTCTTAAACCACATTGCTTTTTTAATAGTGTGCATGTTACAGGTGGCTTATCAGTAGCGGCGCCTTATGCTTTTATACTTTCTGAGTAAATGGGTTAACCGGCCTTAAAGTTTAAGTTACTACAGACGGAATAACCCGTTTACTCAACTGATCAACATCCTCATCAGAACAAGCGTCAGAGCTAAGAGCACAAAGCCGATGCCTCCGAGTATGCGTAATATCAAGTTTCCAGTTCGATATCTTATAATTGTGAATCCATAGTAAAAAAGTAGCGAGATAATAATGACTATTGATACCTTGTACGCAGCGCTTATCCCGAACAAACCTACCTTGGACATAACAAATACTATTATTATAGGGAAAAGCTCTACAGCTACGTAGCTAAGCTCTTTCAAATAGGAAATTCTTTCCTCATGCTCCAATGCGCGTTTTTCTACGATAGACTTACTAACCATATGTGAGAAAATTCGAAGTGAATTTATACATAATACCGTCCACGTAATAACAATTATGCTCTCAATTGGGCCAGGTGGATTTTCCTGCAGAACGACAAGAAGAACTAATATTATTACCGATGCAGTAACTGCGCTTGACACATAGGACTTTGAAAAGACTATAGAAATGATGTGTTTTTTTATACTTGTTAAACGGTAGAATCTCATTATTTATGTCCTCTCTATTTCAGAAGCCACAAAAGATAATTTAATATAGATTAACCCCACTAAATAGGCAAAAACATCAAATATCGGCAATATTATTGTTGTTATTGAGTAAATTTTAATTTACACAGCAGCTATTCGGTATAGTTATTTTACATCCTTATAGGATGGAATCATATCTGTCTTGAAGTTTTAGAGGGCAATTCCCCGAACAGCGATTTGTAATCCTTAGCGAACTGCCCCATATGCCAAAATCCCCACCTGTTTGCTATATCGGTAATGTTCTTTTCCTCCGGGTGAATATTCCTTAAGTCCCTTCTAACGCGGTTTAACCTTATCATTTTGACAAAAGATTTAGGCGAAATACCAAAATACTCATTAAACGCATACCTAAGAGTGCGCTCACTCACAAAAGCCGCTCTGCAAAGATCCCTGACGGTAATATCCTCGTATGTGTAGGCTTCCAAATAGTCTTTTACTCTTTTCACAGCAAGGTATCTTTGTTTTGGAGAAGGCTTTTTCTCCTTTGAATCCTGACTCGATAAAGCTAGAATGATAGCGCGGGGAATTTCATATTCTATTTCGTAGAATAATTGCGCCTCACTCATATTAGGAGCATTCTGCCTGAAACCCCCGATCACATTGTTTATGGCGTTTTGAAGGTTTGCAATAGAATCCGGATTGCAGTTAACGACCTCTGGATCTTTCAAAATATCCGTATCCTTTCCCTGACCAAGCATATTGATTACTTCCAGAAGTAAATCCTCTTTATAAGAGAGCGTCAGAACATCAAAACCCGGAGGGGACTGAGAATCAAGCTCACAGTTCTCGGGGAATACCATAATATTATTTTGTTGGGTATCATGACCATGCCAGATAATATCCGGAGATTGTTGTGATAAGACTCCAAAAGTCCTGAGTCCGAAAGGAGAGTGCCCCCTTTGATCGAGCTTGCGGTTGAGTTTCGCTTGAGTTATCTGCCAGCTTGGAGACCCAACTTGCAGCAAATTAGCCCGAAAATCGCCCGAGTCAATCTGGCGAAAATCTAAGTCCCATGGTTTTGTAATCTGAGCAAAATGATCAAAGTCAGTAAATTGTTCATTTATAACAGTGTATCCGCCTAACTCAACGTCCATAGACCCCCCATGGCTAATCAAGCTTCTTCTTTATTATTATACAATAATATAAAATTTTTGCCGTTTTTTGATGACGTTAGTCCGGGGCTTTGGATAATGTTATATATTTAGCAAAGATGGCTCAGTATATTATCTGTGTATACTATCCCAATTCAGAATCGATACTAACATTGTTGAGGACTTTATGTCATAGCCCTCAAGACAACTATGATCCCATGGAGCCCAATGCACCAAAGAAGGTTCAAAGAGGCGGGTCTTACCTGTGTAATGAATCATACTGCTCAGGCTACCGGGTGGCATTCCGTATGAAGACAAGCCCTGACACAAGTCTTTCGCACTCGGGGTTCAGGTGCGTTAAGGATATGAATTGAATTTATCTCAACATACCGCATTTTCAACTTTAAATTTACTGAATTCCTTACCCAAACTACTCCCCAACATTCATCAATATTGATTATTAGCGCTCTATTGTGTTATTGTTAAAATTGCCGATTTTTGATGTAATTAGTATTAATGATTATGTAGATTTTATCATAGTCTACCGGAATTTAGTTTAGATCAAGTTTCCGGATAATTCAAAATTACCAGGGGGAAGTTATGAGAAGACTCTTAGCTTTAGCATTGTTTTTCTTGATGGGAGGCTCTGTGCTCTTTGTCGCTAATGCGCAGGATCAGCCACAGAAGCAAAAAGGCATTACCAAAGGCTCAGTAGTCGATGTAGTTGAGGACTTCCAGGGAGCCGAGTTTGAGCAGGATCAGAAGGCAATTCAGAATACTATGATGGGCGGTGTGCCGGCAGGACGCTGGAAAGAAGGACTGTTATTCGAAGGCATAGAGCCCCAGCCCTGGCTTAAGAGCGCGGCAAACTGGATGCCGGGAACAGAGAAAGTGCAGCCCGAGGAGATGAGGATTACGTTCATGGGCACGGCTCCTATGCTGAGGCCGGGACAGATGAACACATCTATCTATATCGAGCTAGGAAACGGCGACAGTTTCATATTCGATATGGGTGAAGGTGCTGTGTCTAATTATATGGCTTCCGGTATACCCATAAATAAGCTAAACGACATATTTCTAACCCATCTGCACGTAGACCATTACGGCTCTATACCGTGGGTATACGCATTCGGCGCATGGGCGGGACGCTGGCACGAGCCGCTCAGGATTACAGGTCCATCAGGTAGGACCGAGAAAGACGGCGTCGCTTACATGGTCGAGGGAATGAAGATGATGATGCACTGGCACCGCGAAGCCTTCAGCGTATTTCCCACGGCCTGGGAGATTGAAGTTAACGAGTTCGATTTCGCCGACGCCGGTGGAACAGCTTATGACAAAAACGGCGTAAAGGTTATCCACTGGCCCGCTTCACATGCAAAAGACGGGGCTTCCGGATACAGGCTCGATTGGAACGGTTTAAGTGTATGCTACACAGGAGATACCAGACCGAACACTCTCGATATTAAATACTGTAAAGACGTGGACGTTATGATCACGGAAACACAGCCCGAAGTTGTAGCTATCAGCTCAGCGGTACAGGGCGTGCCTCCTTTTGTAGGACGCTACACGATTGACACTCACCACACCCCTTCATACGCGGCGGGCTATATATTCAATCAGGTACAGCCCCGTATAGCTTTGACTACTCACATGCCCTTCGACCCCTATATTAACGCCGAGACCGTTGCGGAAGTTAGAGAGCACTGGAAGGGACCTTTCCACTTTGGCGCTCCCGACATGGTTGTAGTAAACGTGACGAAAGATCAAATCTGGGTAAGGGACGGTGTAATTCCCGACTATCCCAATGTTAGAGCTCCAAGCGCTAAGGCTTCTGTTGAAAAATATGGTGGACTGATCGTACCTGTTCCGCCGTTTCAACGCGAGGACCTCCAGTCTCAGTCAATAAGAGATGCCGAGATTGACCCTAAGAAATACTATCCGAAGGGGTATCACCCAGAGCTCATGGAGCACTGGCCCGTGGATAAACCGCTCTTTATTCCGGAAGACAAAATTCCTCCGAGCATGAAAGGAGAGTAATAATTTACGAACCGGGACGTTTACCGCTTAATAGCTAAGATCCCCTTACTGGCTAGTAGCGTCCCGGTTTTTTTAATTACGATGTACAAGGACAAAACAAAGGAGAGAGCGCATGGTTAATATGAAAAAGATAAATGTTTTTCCGATATTATTCTTACTTCTTACAACGCTTGCCGTTTCTGCGGATGATAGCAAAATAGAAAAAGAGCAGAATAAAGTAAGGGCAAAATCGGCTGAAACGCTGGCAAAACTATATAATGCCGAGCCGAAAGCAAAGAATGCTGTGGAAAGCGCTTACGGATACGCTACATTCAGTAATTTCGGGATGAAGATACTCGTAGCCGGCGGAGGTAAAGGCCAGGGGCTAGCGGTTAATAATGAAACAGGTGCCGATACTTTCATGAGAATGATTGAAGTACAAGCCGGGCTAGGTATGGGAATAAAGAAATTCCTAGTGGTATTCGTATTTGGAAACGAGGGTGCTTTTAACGACTTTGTAAACTCGGGCTGGGAATTCGGTGGGCAGACGACAGCCGCGGCTAAGTATGACGATGAGGGCGGTGCCCTTGCCGGAGCCGTCAGTGTTTCCCCCGGTGTTTGGGTATATCAGATGACCGAGGACGGTCTTGCGCTCGAGCTCACAATGAAAGGCACCAAGTACATGAAAGATGATAAACTAAA
>DEIM01000084.1:0-4508 GCA_002352485.1 Candidatus Dadabacteria bacterium UBA2774 | reverse complement strand
TGGCTAAGCAGACACAGAACCCTGTGGCGGACCTGATCAGCGTACCTTTTCAAAACAATATCAATTTCAACCTAGGCCCTCATAACCGCACGCAGAACATACTGAATATCCAGCCGGTAATCCCTATAAATTTGACAGAAAAATGGAACCTGATTACTCGTACCATTGCCCCTGTGATATACCAGCCGGACATAGCTGCACCAAATGGCGGGGAGTTCGGGCTGGGTGATATAAACCTGACTCTATTCTTGTCACCCGCAAAATCCGGCAAGCTGATTTGGGGATTAGGACCGATAATTTCACTGCCTACAGCGACAGACAAAACCCTAGGTACTGATAAGTGGGCGGCAGGACCGTCCTTAGTAGTGCTTACTATGCCCGGGCACTGGGTGATAGGAGCACTTGCTAATAATCTTTGGTCATTTGCAGGAGACAGCGACAGAGCTGACGTAAACCAATTCCTCCTGCAGTATTTTGTAAACTATAACTTTAATGGAGGCTGGTATTTGACTTCTGCCCCCATCAATACCGCGAACTGGGAAGAGGATAACGACAACAGATGGACTATACCCATCGGAGGCGGAGGCGGAAAAGTATTCAGGGTAGGAAAACAGCCACTCAATTTTCAGACCCAGGCATTTTATAATGTTGAACACCCAGACCTGGGAGCGGAATGGAGCCTAAGGCTGCAGCTGCAATTCCTATTCCCTAAGAAATAGATTATTATGGATTAAAGCATTTCGACTATGTAAATAATTATTATATAAAATTCGAGGAGGAGATATATGAAGCTTATTATAGGAAAAACAGGTAATTCAAATATATGTTTTCTAATTTTACCAATCTTTTTCATATTAGCATTGATAAATCCCCTATCAGCACTCACTGCAGAGACAAAACAAACAGGGAGTACATTCCTTCAGGACAAGCTTAACACCGCCCGTGAATATGAGCTCTCTGGCAATTATACAAATACAGATAGATTATTTGCGCAGGCTGACAAAGAAGAGGACAACTCTCAGTCTAAGGAAGTAAAACCCTATCTAAGCGGCGCTGGAGGATACTACGGGGATAAGGACTGGCAGGCTTTCGTCGCTATGTACATGTGGTTTGTAGGGATGAACGGCGAGACCGGTAAGGGCAATCTGGTCGCCGATGTTGACGTTGGTTTCGGGGATATATGGGACAACCTCGATTTCGGTTTCCAGGCCCACATCGAAGTATGGTACAAGAAGGTCATTTTCTTCGTTGACCCCTTATACATGAATCTCTCGTCCAGTAACAAGAACACCCGTGTAGTCAGCTCTATTCGCTCTGACCTTGATCTTGAAATGTTTATGATGGATATGGCGGCAGGCTACAGAGTTGCAGAGATACCACTTGGGAGCAGCACACAATCAAACAATTTTAAAACCTGGCCATCTCTTGCTGTGGATCTCTACGGCGGAGGAAGATTAGTGAGCCTTGATACAAAGCTCGATCTTACTCTGGAGACCCCGATAGGCACTCGAGGGCAGAGGGTAAAACTGAGTGAAACATGGTTTGATTTCATTGTAGGTACAAGGCTAATATTTGATTTTACAGAGAACCTCCTTCTTAGTGTTAAGTCCGACATCGGCGGTTTCGGTCTTGGGTTTTCCTCAAATATAGACTGGAACTTTGTATCCAACGTCGGCTATCAGCTCCCATGGTGGGGTATTACGCCGTACGTCGGTTATAGGGTATTATATTTAGACTATGAAGACGGAAGCGGGGATAACAAATTCATATATAAAGTATGGACTACAGGCCCGCAAATCGGTCTAGGAGTTAGGTTCTAAAGGTCAGAGGATATGTTCTCCTTTACTAAAAGAGTTAATCTAGCGTTATTAAGTTTAATAAAAGACGGTTCCACCCAGAACTTAACCAAGTTATTCATTCTGTTCCTGCTTATAATCTCT
This sequence comes from Candidatus Dadabacteria bacterium UBA2774, assembly GCA_002352485.1. Lineage (GTDB taxonomy): Bacteria > Desulfobacterota_D > UBA1144 > Nemesobacterales > UBA2774 > UBA2774. The sequence continues at coordinate 2,568 of DEIM01000084.1, read as the reverse complement.
GTAGCAGTCTATTCTTGCGGCCCTAAGAAGAACGCTGATGAAGAGATTTCCGCAGATTCAGAAAGCACAAAATATAAACTCGGCAAAAAAAGAGCCAGGGAAGACCAGGGAGCTAAGGAGCAAGAAGAAGATGGGGAAGCCACCCAGGATCAAATAGCAGTTGAGGAAGAAACCGATACCGTAGTATATGAAGAATTCCCCATATTGAGCGCGAGCAACATTCTCGATCAGGATATTTTAAAGAGTGATCATCACGAGGTTCGTGAGGAAGTACCAAGCGACTGTGTATGGAATTCGTATAAGATAGAGAGCGAATTTGGTGAGTTTGATGCCTATAACACGAGAATTCTTAAGACCCGCGTCAATGAAATCCAAGCCATAGCGAAACTTAAGGAGACTTCTGGGACAGAGGCCATGGCCTCGGGCGCGATCGACTCTGCAATTAAACCGTTTACATCTGCCATAAATATAGCTACGAACCCCGTCGGCACTGCTGTTGGCATACCAGGCGGTGTCGTCACTTTCTTTAAGAAAATATATTACACCGGTGAAAGAACCGTACAGATTACCGGCCAAACCGTTCAGCATGTCGGCGGTGCTGTTGCAGGTTCCGAAGATGAAGAAGGAGATTCATATTCAGGCCTTACAGGTGATGTGAGCTATCTTATTGATTGGTATCTTGGTGTTAGCGGCGGCGAGAGACGAGTAGCAAAACAGCTCGGCGTCGATCCCTACACCTCAAACCCGGTGCTTGCGGCCGAGCTTAAGAGAGTAGCCAAATACGAGAGAATCGGAAGACTCGGGTTTGGGTATGCAGATATACCCTCTGTTCCCGGCATGGGTTATGTAAAAGATGTTAACCACTACGTATGGGATAAAGACCCCAGGGAGCTAAGAGCTTATAATAAAAAGAGCCTCCTTAAAATGGGAGTCGAGGAAGAGCTCGTGGAGAGCTTTCTGAACTCACCCTATTACAGCCCATCATTTCAAACGGCGATCGTTTTTTCACTCCAGGAGATGGAGGGCGTAGCGAATAGAGAAGAAATAATAGAGGACGCCGTAGTCGCCTGGACTATACCGCAAGCTCAATTCTATACCAATATAGTGTTACTCATGACCTGGTTCCACAATAACCAAAGCCCGTATACGCAAATCATTAACCACTCGGATATCACGTCCGGTCTCACAGCAGACAATAGAATTATTACCATTTTACCGGTCGATTATGTTTGCTGGTCGGAACAAGTAGCGGAGGTTGCAAACTTTCATAACGACGTTCTGTCAGATATAGAAGCGGAGCAAAAAGAGTTCTGGTTCGTAGGCACCATCTCGGACAGGGCTAAGAGTGAAATAACCGATCTAGGCTGGGTTGTATACGACGAAGTAGAAGTAGAATCAGATGAATCAAAAAAAGATGATAAACATAAAGCTACCAAGGAAATAAATACCGAAGTCTACAGAGCTTTTGAAAAAGAGAATGTAGAGGTTCAAACTCAAGACTCCCCAGAGCAAGATGCCCCGTCACAAGAAATCCCCATACAAGAAGATATTCCTGAAACACAAGATCAGGAAAACAGCCATCAGGAACAAGCCCAGTAATATTACGGTATAAGTGAAATCCCCGGTTTGAATTGTTGTGGTGCCGAGAGGGAAATAGTTCACTTGTCCATATTACATATAGATAAAATATATTTACATTAGGGGATAAATGTTCTAACATGGGTTAAAACACGCTTTGGGAGGACATAGAATGGCAAGTTTAACAAAAGTAGAAGGAATCGGTAAGAGGTATCAGAAGCAGCTGCAAAAGATTGGCATCTCAACAACAGAAGCGCTTCTTAAAGAAGGCGCTACCAGAAAGGGCAGAAACCACATCGCCAAGGAATCCGGAATCACAGCCAAGTTTATATTGGAATGGGTAAATCATGTGGACCTCTTCAGGATAAAAGGAGTTGGAGAAGAGTACGCGGATCTGCTCGAAGCAAGCGGCGTGGACACGGTGGTTGAGCTCGGAAAGAGGGTTCCCGAGAACCTGCTTACCAAGATGGCTCAAGTAAACTCCAAGGGTAGAAAAAAGTTAGTCAGGCAGCTTCCCGGCATCAACCAGGTTAAAGCCTGGGTGAAACAGGCCAAGAGATTAAAGAGAGTTATTTCCCACTAGTCAGTCCGTAAGTCTTCTCTTTTAATCACAGTTTTTTAACCTGACAGGTTTGTTCCTAATTAGACAGTTATGTTCTAAATGATGGTGCCGAAGGCGGGAGTCGAACCCGCACGCCCGAAGGCACAGCCCCCTCAAGACTGCGTGTCTGCCAATTCCACCACTTCGGCACATATTAATGAGGGTGTAATTACTTTGATTCTAGGGAAGGATTAAATTATCACAAATGCGCAAAAGTTCAAGATTAAATTAGAGCTAAATTTATGCCCCGTACTTCTGAAGCCTTCCGGCATGAGACAGAATGAGAGTCATCAGATCAGCGGCCCTGAAAGTACCCAGCTCACCCTTTAAACACTCCCTCTCGCCAAAGCTCTCGGCGCCCCCTCCCCTTGCGTACGGCGAGCTAATGA
>DEIM01000228.1 GCA_002352485.1 Candidatus Dadabacteria bacterium UBA2774 | reverse complement strand
AATAGTTGGCTTATGCGCCTTGAGTCTGGCGTCTTCTCAGGAACCAAATACCCGCTATTCCCATAAACGCGGCAACTGCCATAAATCCCCACTCATTAAGTGTAGGAATAGGCTCAGACGGCTCCATTCTGATACCTATTGTGCATGCCCTCCACTGGGCTTCGTCAAACAGCTCTAGAGTCTCCTCTCCTGTCGGTCCGCCTTCAAAACCGGTGACAGTAAATGCGGTTGTTATAACGTTTAGCTCCTTGAAGTTGGCGCAGGCTGTAAATTCTGCGAATGAGAACTGGTCTACGTCAAATAAGCAAGGGTTTTCTTCCTCACTGAAATTACGGAATTCTTCAAAACTGAATGTCGCGAGCCTGATTACTTGAGAGCGCGGCTCCGAAATAATGGAAGGCGCTACAGCCTCAGTACCGGTTCCGCTCTGGCAGGCAACGTCTATTATCGGATCGTCAACATCTACGTCCCTGTACCTGAAGCTTCCAGCCGCGAATATAAATTGCGGCACGCTCCAGCTGCATGTGATATCTTCAACAGCCGCCGTATCAGTAAATCGTCCCCATATACCGTGCATACATCCGGGTCCTCCGCACTGTCCGTTATCGAGTTCAGTCCAGTCGCCCGGTGACGGCGGTAAAAGGGAATTAGGTCCAAAGCCTCCGGTAGCACAGGCGATTAATACGTAATCACCCGCTTCATCATCGCCGGTTTCTCCGCCGGTTGCAATTGTGCCGGATGTGAACGCCGGGGAGACGTCAGAGAAGTTTGCGTCGCCGTCTACTACTTGCACAACAGCGTTTGCGTCACTCAGAGTAACCAAAGCGAATAAAACAAATACTGGTAACAAAATAAACTTTTTCATTTTGTATCCTCCTCAAGGAAATTGCTTGCAATTATATCATATATGGTAGAAATATGATAGATAAAACTGCTTTAGATATTAAAGAAGGTGAATAAATGGGAATAAAAAGGGGCGGTTATTAACAAAACCGCCCCTTAAGGTTGTTATTGATACTAATTACTCGTAAATATTGTATTTTGAGCGAAATTATACTTCAGCGGATAAAATTGGAACGATCTAACTCTTGGGTTAAATCTAAGGCTTTAATCCTGTTTCATTCATCAATTGTTATAGCACCGGGAGGCTCGGGAAGGCCGAAAACACCCCACAGGATAATTACGCTAAGCGCTACAATTACAGGCAGGTTCGGGTTTAACTGATAGAAATACCCGGCCAGCATTCCCCCCAGGGCCGCCCCGAAAAAGCCCGACAAATTATACAGCCCGGTAGTAGCGCCCCTTTTTTTCTGCCCGACTCTCTGTGTAAGGAAAGCAGGAAAGAGCGACTGCAGCACCGTGTGGCCCGCAAAATAAGCCATACCCGATACATACAGAATCCAGCTGAAATAAGAATATGCCGGGTATATGAGAAAGCTCACAGCAGTAAGGGCCCATGCCCCGTGTGTTACCAGCCTAAGTGTGCCTCCCTTCTCGGCGCGCCTAATGGAAGGGTATACAAAAAGTGCTGTTGGGATGAGAGCTATAAGATACATAAGCCACAGGTCTCCCTCCGCCACGCCAAGGCCCGTCCAGCTGAGCGGGTATATGAAAACAAACATATTAACGGTAAAGGATATAATCAGTGCAGATAAGAAGAGCTTTCTCATCTCAGGGACTTTGAGCATGCTAAGCACCTTGGCCTCTTCTTCGATGAACGTTTCTTTTTTATCCTGGTCTTGATCAATCTTGGGGAAAAAGACGATGGTAGCAAGTATTGCGATTACCCCCAGAGCCGCTAGTACGTAAAATAATGTATCAAACCCGATTTTGGCGGCCAATATGGGCCCCGCGATAATAGCAATCAGAAAAGCGCCCCCTATAGTAAGCCCTACTATAGTGAATGCGCGCGCCCTTACTTCGCTCCTCGTCAGGTCCCCAAGCGATGCGATCGCAACCGAGCTCACTGCGCCCGAGCCCTGTACCACGCGCGCCAGGATCAGCTCCATAATGTTATCAGACATGGCGCACAGCACGCTGCCTATGGTGAAAAGAGTGAGTCCCAGGATCAAAACGGGCTTTCTGCCCACTTTGTCGCTCGCCCATCCAAATGGTATTTGCAGTACACTCTGAGAAAGCGCGTAAATACCAAACGCAATGCCGGCCAGAGTGAGGTCTGCACCGGGGTACTTTTCCGTATACACGCTGAACACAGGGATTATCAGGAATATCCCCATCAGCCTGAGCGCCATAATAATGCCCACTGTGAATACGGCTTCTATCTCTCTTTTGGTGAATTTCATCTAAGTGCGGTTTTGTCCGGGCGTGTTTAAAAGCCAATAATATTAACACGGCGGCTGCAAATTGATACAGTTAGGACAGATATCGGCCCATACCGCGGTGTTGTTTCCGTCCCCTTCCCGTGTTACTTTCTAACTCATAATGGCCGAATATAAGTCAGAGCAGAATATAGAGACCGACGCCTTTGACCGAGAGCTTTTCTCTGAGCTTGAATCGGCCTCAGAAGAGCTTCGGGGTATCATAGATAGTGGCAAGACACTCCTTCCTTCTTTCCGCGCCCTAACTCTTGACCTATTCGCCTCCTTCTATAAGCACAACGTGCTCTTTATAGATTACGATGACGTAAGCCGCGCAAGTATTCTCCCCAGAAAGATCCTTGAGAAAATTCATAAGGACGAGCATTATCGGCTCCTTAGGGAAGACACCGTGCTCGACGGGTTTAAATCCGCCCTTGCTGTTATAGAAATCTCGCAAAATATATACTCTTGGCTCCGCTCAGACGAAGGTCCTGGAGAGAAAGCTCTCCTTAATGAGCATAGGGCTGAGCAGGCCGAGCAGGAAGTCGAAGATCTCAAGGAAGAGATGGAAACATGGAACGAGACCGAGGAGAAGCTAGACGAAACGAGCGAGGAATTTGATGAAGCAAAGAGTGATAGAGAAGGCGATCTTTCAGATGAAGAAGCAAGGCTCGGTGAGCTAAAGGAAGAGCAGGAAAAGAGCCATGAAAAATCAGACCTCAAGCTCGGAAACATGGTCCGCTCCTCCATGCGCCAGACAGAGCAGAAAGTAGAGGAAGCCGAGGACGAGCTCATGTCCTGGGGGGCCAATATGGGCGCTCCCGGCGAGCGGGGGGTAGGGGAAAAGCTTGATCTGGCAGCGAAGCTCTATAAGAATGAAAAGCTCAGAAAACTCTCCCGCATAGTGGGCGGGCTAAAGGAAGAAATGCTTTCCGCGCGCAAAAAGACCTGGGCCAAGCGAGGGAGCGAAGTGTTCGACATCGCCTCGGGCGACGACATCGGAAGGATAATCCCCTCAGAGCTGGTTGCGCTGGGCCACGCGCAGCTCCGGCACGATTTTCACAAGCGCTTTGTCGAGGGCAGGCTTCTGCAGTATTACCTGAAGGAAGAAAAGGGCAGGGGCCCGATGGTCATATGCCTTGACGGAAGCTCCTCCATGGAAGGCCCAAAAGAGCTATGGTCAAAAGGCGTATGCTTGACGCTCCTTGAGATCGCGAAGCGCGAGCGGCGCAAGTTCCAGGTCGTCGTGTTCTCCTCCGGTGGACAGCCTCTTAAGATATTCGAGTCCATTGGCCGTGAAGGCGGCTCAGGGTGGGGTATGAAGGAAAAAGATGTGTTCGAGCTTGCAGAGTATTTCCCCGGGGGCGGTACGAACTTCGAAGAGCCGCTTAACAAGGCGCTCGAATTACTTAGCGAGTCAAAGTTCAAGGGCGGCGATATAGTGTTTATCACTGACGGCGAGTCAAATGTGGGCGACGCCTGGCTCAGGTCTTTTCATGAAGAGAAAGAGCGGCTCAAATTCAAGGTCTATTCGGTATTGATAGACCTCTCAGACCGTGAATCCTGGCACACACTAAACCACTTCAGCGACAAGGTCACCTCCGTCTCCCAGCTCACTTCCGAAGATGCACGCGGCTTATTTCTGGATCTATAAAAATCTAAATCCTATCCAGTCGCCTTCTTTTTTTTAACTGCTATTAATCCGATTACACCGAATAAAAGAACAAGCGCTATAATACCCCACTGTGAAAGCGTCGGAATCGGGCGTACGAAAGCGGCATCCGGGTCTACAATGAACATACCTTCTGCTTGCGGGGTACTGGCTACGGGTATAGTGCTCACAATCTGGTTATTAGATGTCCTTACAACTACGACCCTATCATTGCCGTCGGCAACAACATAAAGAAATTGCCCGTCAGAAGTAATATCTATATCTCTCGAACCTTCGCCTACCGGAATAGTTGCGATAACGCTGTTGGTTGAGGTATCAATAACACTCACATTGTTGTCAACGTCATCAGTCACATATACGCGCGTGCTGTCAGGTGAAATAGTAAGGTTTCTGGGGGAATTGCCTAAAGGTATTGTATCAATAACAGTGTTGTCAGAAGTCCTTATTACCGCCAATTCATCAACACCTGATACAATCACATAGAGCGTTTGCCCGTCCGGGCTTACTTTAGCTGCTGGCTGGGCACTACCGACATCGATATCGCCTATAAATGTGTTGTCCGAGGTCCTTAGAATATTTACAAGGTTGTTGGCTAAGTTTGTTATGTATACGTGAGAGCCGTCAGGAGTGATCGCGCAACCTGAAGAATCAGTTCCGTTCACTATATCGATACTGTCTATTACAAAATTATTAACAAGGTTCAAGAAAGACACAGTGCCGGGCCCGTTATTTACTAAATAACCCCTTGTGCTGTCCGGAGTCACAGCTATACAGGATGGATTTCCTTCTGCGGGAATTGTCGCTATTATCTGATTTAAAAAGCTGTCGATTACGGCTACGTCGTTAGTAAGGTCTCTGAGCACATAAACACGTCGTCCGTTGGGGCTAACACCTATGCCGGACGGGTCGCCTGCCGATGGTATACTGTCAATAATCGTATTAGTATCTGTATCGATGACCTGTACAGTCATGTCGTCAAGAGGTATATAAGCTCTTTCAGAAGCCAGTACTATATCTGAGAATATGAAAGCAGTCGTTATAGCTATAAAAATATAAGCGATTCTTGCCATTTGAACCCTCCTTCATTTTTTAACTGCATTCCCGTTCTCAAAACGAAATATATCATATATTTCGTTTGAAAGTAAACCATATTCCACAATTGGAATTTTTTTTAAGTTTTTCTCCTCCGAAGCCCGCGGACTGTTCCTGGATATCTGAATGCTGTCATTGCGAGGCTCCAAAGGAGCCGCGGCAATCCCCTGCAATCTCGACGCTGAATCTCCCCACTCGCTCTGATGTCTACAAAAAAAGGAATATAAACTATGATTCCAATTACTTATATGCTAGAATAGGCTAATCTGCTTTACCTTTTACAAGAGGAGGAAAAGATGAGAAAGTTTCTATTTGCCACAGCTATAACTCTAATTCTAAGCTTTATATATTCGGACATATCATTCGCGGTTTGCGGAGGCGGGCCTACGGTATTCACCTGCAACACGGCTGACCCCAACCCAGACCCCAATGGCATTCAGGAGGCCGCTAACAATGCTGACCTTCAAATTGACGTCCTGCCCGGCGCGGGTATAGATACGACCGCAGCTAGTAATGTCGCAATCGATACGGGAAACGGCAATAACCGCATAACCCTGAACCAGGCCGAAGTGACAGCACTTGATGACAATGGCATAGACTCAAGAGACGGAAATGATACGATTGAGGTAACTGATTCAACTGTCAGGTGTGATGACGATTGCATCGACACACGCAATGGCAACGACACAATTACTGTAATAAGGTCCCTAATAGCGAGTGTCGATAACAACGGTATTGACGCCACAGGAGGAAACAATAAGATAACGGTAATAGATTCCGAGGTTATCGGGGGTCCGGGTACCGGGAATAATTACGGGATAAACCTAAGTGATGGGGATGATATGCTCACCATAAGTAATTCGTTAGTATTCGGCGAGAATACAGGAGGCGGTATTAGCCGGGCTATACTTCTTAAAAACGGTAACGATATTTTAAGGCTTGAAACAAACGCGCGAGTAGATGGTTTTATAGACTGCGGCGATACTTCTAATTCAGACGAGCCCTCCGGGACGATAATATTTGCAATGGACGTACCTGAAGAAGCACTTGCTTTTATCTCTTCTGAAATTGCTGCAGCAGGCCTTCCGGACGGCAGCATCACAATTAACGGTCTTTTCTATCAATGGGAAGACTGTGAGTTTCTAGTAAGCGAGCTAAACGGCGTCAGAAACGTAAGACCCATCCCGACACTTTCCGAGTGGGGCCTCATAACCATGGCCGGCATCCTTGGATTAGTCGGTTTTATCGCAATCAAGAGAAGAAAAGTAGCCGTATAAGTCGAGCTAGACGTAAACAATAAAAACTAAAGTTTAATTACAATAAAGGGAGCTTCGGCTCCCTTTTTCTTTTATGTCATCACGTACGTCTATCCGGGACATTGTCCTTTAAATCTGTCATTGCGAGCGAAGCGCAGCAATCCATAACAAAAGCACCCTTTTTTAATTCCTATTACCCTCGTATAATAACCCTATGCCCCTAAAAGACCCCATGCACCCAGATGAAGTCACCTCTGAGTGGTTGACCCACGCTCTCAGATCGGGGGGAGTGATCAAAGAAGCTTCCGTAGTATCTGTTGAAAGAGACATACTCGGAGAGGGTGTGGGCTTTTTGAGCAGCGTTGTGCGCGCGCATATGGAGTACGATAGAAAAGAAGAGGGGGCGCCCTCATCCGTCGTAGTCAAGATAGAGCCTGAGGACGGGGAGTTCCAGGAATTCGGGGAGGAGCTGGATGCATTTGTGCGTGAGATAAGGTTCTACAGGGACGTCGCCGTGAATGTGCCCGCCAGGCTCCCCAAAGTCTATTATGCAGTTGATAAGCCTCCCGCCTACTCGATGGTCATGGAAGACCTTAGCTCCCTTACACCTGGTGACCAGATTGTCGGGATGCACAAATCCCAGGTAATGGACACTGTGTCCGTTCTGGCCAAAATCCAGGCTTCATATTGGAATAACAGCGCACTGCAAGAGCTTAACTGGATGCCCGTAACCAATTCCATGGGTAAGGATTTTAATCAAAAATGGGACTCGTTCGTAGAGCATTACGGTGAACT
>DEIM01000034.1 GCA_002352485.1 Candidatus Dadabacteria bacterium UBA2774 | reverse complement strand
AGTATGATCGGATAGGCAAATATTCCGGCTTTTCTTATAAGATCAACCACACCTGTATCTAAATCCATCGGTACCTCCGGAAAGTATCAAGTCATGTATTAGATGAGAACCCACGTAGCTGGATTCTATTTGAATTTTGTAATAGGATAACTAGGGCAATGCACAGGTCAACCACTAATTAATATGTAATGATGTTGCAATTATACACAGAATCGGTAATTTATACGCCTACTGTGAGATACTCTCAATATTTTATACCGACACTTAAGGAAGACCCGGCAGACGCTGAAGTCGTAAGCCATAAGCTTATGATCAGAGCGGGAATGATTCGTAAGCTCGCAGCCGGTATCTACAACTACCTGCCGCTCGGGCTTCGCTCAATAGGAAAAGTCGAGAAGATAGTCAGGGAAGAGATGGACAGGGCAGGGGCCATAGAGCTCCTGATGCCAGCAGTGCTGCCCTCAGAGCTTTGGGAAGAGAGCGGGCGCTGGGACTATTACGGAAAAGAGCTTTTGCGCTTTAAAGACAGGGCTGAGAGGGAGTTTTGCATAGGCCCTACGCACGAAGAGATAATAACGGACATAGTGCGCAGAGACATTCGCTCGTACAAGGGGCTTCCGGTGAATCTGTATCAGATCCAGACCAAGTTCAGGGACGAAATACGCCCGCGCTTCGGTGTGATGCGCGCCCGTGAGTTCATAATGAAGGACGCGTACAGCTTCGATGCCGATATTGAGGGGGCGGAGAAGTCCTACTGGGCAATGTATGAGGCATATACTAAGATTTTTGAGCGCTGCGGCCTTGAGTTCAGGGCAGTGCTTGCCGATACGGGTAATATAGGCGGTAATTTCTCACACGAGTTCATGGTGCTAGCCCCGACAGGGGAAGATATAATCATGAGCTGCAGTAAATGTGACTACGCTGCAAATCTGGAGCTTGCCGAGGTAGGTGAAGGAGCCAGGGATGCTCATAAAGGTAGCACGGAAGGGGCTGAAGGGGTAAAAGAGGTCCATACACCGGACCTAAAGACAGTTGATGAAGTAGCTGAAGTATTAGGCGTAACATCCTCTAACTTAATAAAAACTATGATTGTAACGACTGACGGTGAGCCTCTTGCCGCTTTGGTGCGGGGAGATCATGAGCTTAGCCTTACTAAACTCAGAAAATCACTCGGCGCGGAGCTTGTTGAGCTTGCTACACCTGCGGTAATTAATGAAACTACAGGCGGTCCTATGGGATTCAGCGGCCCTGTGGGGCTAAATGCTCGTATAATTGCTGATAAATCGGTTAAAGATATGGGGATTGCCGTAACAGGAGCAAATAAAGCTGACTATCATATAATAAATGTAGTATTGGATAGGGATTATGAGGTAAAAGAGTTCTTTGATATAAGAGTCGCGGAAGACGGGGATAAATGCCCCAATTGTGACGGCGGCAATTTGGTTTCTACCCGCGGTATAGAGGTCGGGCATGTATTTATGCTGGGGACCAAGTATAGCGAGGCTATGAACGCTAAGTTCGTAGATAAAGACGGTAAGGAAAAGCCTTTTATTATGGGGTGTTATGGTATCGGAATAGGGCGCACAGTGGCTGCTGCAATAGAGCAGAACCACGATGAGAACGGTATCAAATTTCCTGAGGCGCTCGCCCCGTTTCAGGTTACAGTTCTTCCCCTCAAGGTAAAGGACGAAGAAGTTATGAAAGCCTCTGAGGAGATTTATAAGGAGCTTATAGAGCTTGGATATGAGGCGATAATAGACGACAGGGACGTAGGCCCAGGGTTTAAGTTCAAGGACGCGGAGCTCATCGGAATCCCCGTGCAGGTAGCGGTCGGGCCGAGGACGATTAAAGAGGGAGAGGCAGAGCTAAAGGTCAGAAAAACAGGCGATTCGAGAAATATTAAACTTAAAGAAGTAGTTCAAGAAGTGCTAGAACTATTATCTGTAATAAACTGATATTGTGGAATATATTAACTTAAAGTAAATTGTGAAGAAATGCTAAGACCTAATCTCACACCAAATGAGCGTATTATACTCGCTCTTGACTTCCCAAGGCGCGAAATTGCAGAGCAATGGGTTCAGAATTTAGCCGGCAAGATCAAGACATTTAAAGTCGGACCCATACTTTTCCTGGATTCAGGACCGGACGGAATTATAAATCTTCAGGATCTGGGTGCTGATATATTCCTGGACATGAAATTCCACGATATCCCCTCGACAGTCGAAAAATCCGCAAGGCAAGCTACCACCTTAGGTGTAAAAATGTTCACAATCCATGCATCCGGCGGAATTCGGATGATGGAGAGCGTTTCTAAGGGCGTAAAAGAGGAATCCGAGGGTTTAGGTATACCCAAACCACAAATCCTGGCCGTAACAGTGTTAACAAGCCATGACAAGGAGAGCCTGGCGGAGATAGGAGTGAATTCCACGACTCAAGACTCTGTACTGAGACTCGCTTCACTGGCGGAAAAAGCCAATATTGACGGGCTTGTATGCTCGGGGTTTGAAGTAGAGATGCTGCGAAGGGAATTTGGCAGCCGTTTTACTCTTGTCGTACCCGGCATCCGCCCCGGAACCGCAGAGCACGATCAAAAACGAGTAGTCACTCCCAAAGAGGCCGTATCGCTCGGAGCGGACTATCTGGTCATAGGCCGAGCCATAACAGAAGCCGATAATCCTGAATCTGTAATTGACGGGATTGTCGAGTCTATTTCTTCTTAATTTCCTCCTTTCCCAAAGGAGAGGCTGTGGTTTTCTGTTATTATGAACCATGTCCCGGACTCTGATTCGAGATCAATTCAGAATCTCATCTGTACTACATTCATAATAATACTATGTTTACTTCTTACATATATATCATGAGTAACACTGGCATAACTACTCTTTATATAAGAGCAGCAAACAACCTTAAAAGAAGAGTCTAAGAACGCAAGCTTGGAGCCGGTAGAGCATTTGTTCCTCTCATATGTCGTAAAATCTGACAAAATAATCAAGATATTGTATAATACCTCATTAGTTTCTTAAGTTAGGTGAAAGCCGAGTTTGCTAAAGAAGGAGGAAAGAGATGAGATTAGCTCAAACAGTGTTAATTCTAACTATATTATGGATGGGAACAACATTCGCGCAGCCCATACCTGGTGACGCCCTTGTTGTAGATACTAGTGGCGGGATAGACGACGTAGGCCAGTTGTTCAGCGTGGATCCGACCACGGGAGACAGGGTTCTTATAAGTGATTTCGGTGACGGTACACAGGGCCCTTTGGGTCTCACACCCACCAGCGTGGCACTTGAGGATCCAAACAACGCCCTGGTTACAGATCTGAATGGAGGGACGGACCTCAGGGGCCAGCTATACAGAGTGAATTTGACTTCCGGAGACAGAACTTCAGTAAGCGACTTCGGTAATGGTACACAGGGCCCTTTAGGTAATAGTCCACGCGGCGTGGTGCTTGAGGACCCGCTCAACGCACTGGTTATGGATCCGGGTTTGGCGCCCAACACGGGCCTGTTATTCAGAGTAAATTTGACTACAGGGTTCCGGACTGTAATAAGCGACTTCGGTAACGGCGCACAGGGCTCCTTGGGTGGATTCCCGTCCGGTATAACATTTGAGGACCCGCTCAACGTACTGGTTGTTGATCCGGGCGCGGGGGGCGACCGGGGTACATTATTCAGAGTAAATTTGACTACAGGGTTCCGGACTGTAATAAGCGACTTCGGTAACGGCGCACAGGGCCCTCTGGGTATAAATCCAAGAAATGTAACGCTTGAGGGTCCAGGAAAAGCCCTTGTTGTCGATGTTAGTAGCGATGATTTATTCAGAGTAGATTTAACTTCTGGAGACAGGACCATAGTAAGCGACTTCAATGACGGTGCACAGGGCCCTTTGGGTAGCTCTCCAGAAGGCGTAACCCTAGACGGTACAGGTGACGCCTTGGTTGCAGATCCGGGTGGAGGGACGGATGGCAGGGGCCAGCTATTTAGTGTGGATTTGACTTCGGGAGACAGGGCTATAGTAAGCAACTTCGGTGACGGTGCGCAGGGACCTTTGGGTGACAATCCAACAGGTGTTACGCTCATACCAATACCAATCTCAATATCCTCCGTTCCGAC
>DEIM01000049.1 GCA_002352485.1 Candidatus Dadabacteria bacterium UBA2774 | reverse complement strand
CCTTTGGTTATTTGCAGGTTTATGTAAGGCATTTTTCCTCCTTAATTTGGCTATTTTAGAAAGGATATCTTATTGATGCCGGGTTCATGTCGTAAAATCTCCTTGATGATATGAATACCGTAGCATATCATTTAAACCATGCTCAGGACCAACTATAAAAACAATATCTATTTTATAACCCAGCCTGACCATGCGGCTGTGTCGGGGTATTTTGCGGCGCATTGGGGAAACGACGAATTCACCCGTCCCGGACATTACGCGCCGTCTTCAGACCCTGAGAAATTAAGAGCTGAAACGGTACTGGGCATAGCGGAGCACGATAACGGGTGGTGGGAATGGGAAGCATCTCCCAAATCCGATGTTGACGGGCTGCCGCAGGGTCTCACTGCAGTGCTTAAGAACCAGGAAGAAGGCATGAACAGATGGAGACTCGGCATTCCGAGACTGAGCGAGAAGCACCCATACGCAAGCCTACTTATCAGCTACCACGCCTATTGGCTCTATGCGCATTCAAGCGGGGCCGAAAAGAATGAGGCTTTCGTGCACCCGCTCTTCTGGAAAGGGACTGATCTTTACGCGGAGGATTCCAAACCCTCGCTAGAAGGACAAGCCCTCTCTAATGCACTTAGCTTCGTAGAAGAATTAAGAGGGTTACAGAGAGGACTCGTCACAGAAATTAATAAGGACGAATCTAAGAACGGCTGGCTGAACGATGACAACTTACTACCGCACGCGCGCCTGATACAGCTACTGGACGGTCTGTCGCTCTCGATATGCTCAAACCTCATCCCTGCTAGTGAAGGCGAATCCAAAGGTCTCGGCCAGGACGAATTCAATCTCCTGAACGTACCGAGAAAGAGCTGGGACGACCGGGTGACAATGAGAGTATTCCCCAAGGGAGAGAGGAAGATTGGCCTCGACCCCTACCCTTTCGATTTGAACCCTCTGGGAGTGACTGTGTCTGCCAGGATTTTAGAAGGCCCAATCGATAAACCTGTACACCCACACCCCTTGTGGCACACTGTTCCTATTGAGCTCATTGAGTATGAATTCAGCTCTGCTTGATACATATCTTCGACATAAGCTAAAGAGCAAAATTAAGTAACCCCCTTGAACAAGCTGGGATAAGTTATTATATTTACTCTAATTTACTTTTAATATTGCTTGGCCGAGGACAAAGCTATGCCGATATATGAATACGAATGTAAAAATTGCGGAATGGTAACTGAAGAGCTTCAGAGCTTCAGTGACCAGCCGCTTAAAAAATGTCCGCACTGTAAAAAGAATAAGCTTGAAAAGCTTATATCCCTCTCTTCTTTCAAGCTAGAGGGCACCGGCTGGTACGCGACCGATTATGTACATAAACCGGGTATACCCCCTCAAGCCGAAGATCAAAAGAACCCGGCGGTTACAGAAAGTGAAAGTAGCACCGACGGAGCAGCTAAGACAGTCGCCGAATCAGGTAGTCCTTCAAACCCAAGCGACACATTTAAGTCGATAGAGAAAGAGACCAAGAAAGCAAAGACCAAAGCCAAGAGCGCTTAAGTCTTTGTCGCCCTCCCCTATCAATTAGAAATTTTTCTCTTTTATACCGTCAAAGATTTTTGTTCATGCACCCCAATTACAATCTATGTTGAGACTTCCATAATTTTAGGTTTATAATAAATACCCATTATGGATATGGGAATAAAAGAAAAAGTCGCTATAGTAGCCGCATCGAGCAAAGGCTTAGGTAAAGCTGTAGCAATGGGACTTGCACACGAGGGTGTGAAAGTGACTATCTGCGCCCGTGGCGAAGAGGAGCTACAAAAGACGGCACAAGAGATTGAATCCGAAACCTCTACCGAGGTACTTGCGGTCCCCTGTGACGTTTCCAAATCAGAGGAAATAGAAAATTTAGTCACCGAGACAGTTAATAAATTCGGGACAGTAGACATACTGGTTAATAACGCGGGCGGTCCTCCAGTGGGTGTATTTGAGGAGTTTTCTCTTGAGGACTGGCATAAGGCAGTCGAGCTTAATTTGTTCAGCACTATCACATTCTCTAAGCTTACGATCCCCTATATGAAAAAGAGCAATTGGGGCCGGATTATTAATATGACCTCCTATACTGTAAAGCAGCCGGTAGACGGACTTATCCTCTCTAACACCGTAAGAGCCGGCATAACGGGCCTCACAAAGTCACTCTCTAACGAGCTTGGACCTTATAACATACTCGTGAATAACGTAAGCCCGGGCAGGATCCATACCGACAGAATCACCCAGCTCGCCGAAGAGAGAGCCAAGCGCAGCGGCGTAACATTCGATGAGGCGCTTAAGAGTATGGATGACGGCATACCGCTTGGAAGAGTCGGACAACCCGGAGAGTTCGCAAACCTCATAGTGTTTCTTGCATCCGAGCGGGCAAGCTACATTACCGGTGATACAATATTAATTGACGGCGGACTGAGTAAAGGAATCATGTAGATTTCAAATGAAACTCTACGCCCCATCAAACAACCTGTCAGTACTTTATCTTGCTCTGGCATGCCTTCTTTATTATCTGATTGCTTCTGGCTCTGTATCCACGTCCGCACCCGTACTGCACTCGACAAATACAAAATACATTGAGATCGAACAAGATGGCCGCTCAGCGGTGCATGTGATGAATAACCCAAATGATATAACAGATATTACGGATATATATAATATTAAATTAAGTAATGGGGATAAAATTATAGTAGATAGGAATGGGGACATTAAGCCCGGGCGGATAAGCGGCATCAAGAGTTTATCTCTCGGAGTCCCAATTGGAATTAACTCAGCCCCGGCTCAAGACCTGACCGCCCTTCCCGGAATCGGCAGTAAAACTGCAGAGCGTATAATCACATATAGAGAGAACTCTGGCGGCTTTAAAAGCTTGGATGAG
>DEIM01000151.1:1455-3595 GCA_002352485.1 Candidatus Dadabacteria bacterium UBA2774 | reverse complement strand
TGCCTCATTCAGAATACGCGGCAAATGAGGCTCATAAAAAGGGGAGGGAAGTTATGCTCCACCTTCCGATGGAGCCTAAGGAGTCCTCGGGTTATACGGCCGTTGACGCAGGCGAGGATGCCCTTATCGTCGGACTTCCCAAGTCGGAGATACAAAGGAGGATAGATAAGAATCTTTCCTCAATCCCCCATATTCAGGGGGTGAATAACCACATGGGCTCAAAATTTATGGAAAGTGAGGAGCTGCTGGAGCTTGTGATGAAGGAGATCAAGGCTAAGGACCTCTATTTT
Source organism: Candidatus Dadabacteria bacterium UBA2774 (assembly GCA_002352485.1). Classification (GTDB taxonomy): domain Bacteria; phylum Desulfobacterota_D; class UBA1144; order Nemesobacterales; family UBA2774; genus UBA2774. The sequence goes on along the minus strand of DEIM01000151.1, from coordinate 3,305 downwards.
GTAGACAGCATGACCTCGGGCGCGAGTATGGGCTCAGAGGCAGCCTCTAAATACGGCGTACGCTCTGCTGAGAGGGACATATTCTTAGACGACGCATCAAAGGGCTCTGCCTATGTTAAATCTCAGCTCAAACACCTGGTGAAGGTGTCTCAGAAAAAGGGCTACGCGATAGGGATTTGTCACCCATATCCGGGTACCGTAAAAGCCCTTTCCGAGATGATACCCCAGATGCAGGAGGAGGTTGAGATAGCCTCTATGTCTACACTCCTTGACCACTCGCTTCAAATAGGAAAAAATAACTAGCGATTTCGATTGTGTAATTTGCATGTATAATATTCTAAGGAGTTTTTAAATATGGGTCTTATAGACGATACGAGAAAAAGAAGGGATTCCTGGATTATGCGTTTTGAAGAAATGCGTCAGGAAGAAGAATACGAGCCTGACAAAAGGGGCTCCGAGGAAGTGGAAAAGGAAATCCGGGAAAACTGCAGCAAGGTCGGAGTGTTTCCTGAAATTGATAAAGATTAGTAAAAAGCTACTGATTATATTATTCTGGGACAAACGCGGTACTTGACAAGTTAGCAGCTTTACATTAATTTTTCATAGCGCGATTCTAAAAATGTCCCGCGATTTAAAATATAACTGGAGGAGTTTTATTTATGCCAGGAATTGTGGTCGGAAATAACGAAAGTATTGACAGCGCCCTTAAAAGATTTAAAAAACAGGTCGAAAAGGGCGGTGTATTATCCGAAGTAAGAAGAAGGGAATACTACGAAAAACCGAGCGAAAAGAAAAAGAAGAAACTTTTTGCCGCTAAAAAACGTGTTATTAAGCGCACGAGAAGGAACTAATAACTAATCTTCAGAGTAAAAATACAATACCGGAAGGGGGACACCGCATTGTATTTAGTAAAAAGTCATACTCAGATTTTAAGCCATTCCTTTACAAATCCGAATAGAACTATACAACCGAAATCATTTATAGATGGACACTTTTAACAATGACGTAATTGTTAAAGAAATAAAAGGGAGGTTGAGTATTATTAACCTCATAGAGAGTTACACATCTGTAAAAAAATCAGGTCGGGGTTTCGTAGGGTTATGCCCCTTTCATGACGACAAGAATCCGTCCATGCACGTTGATGAGGAGAAGGGTCTTTTCCATTGTTTCAGCTGTGGAGCGGGCGGTGATATATTCGGTTTTTATATGCGCTACAATAATCTCTCATTCCCTGAAGCTTTAACGGAGCTTGCAAAGAAGGCCAATGTAGAGATCTCAAAATCCCCCCTTAAACCAACAAAAGACAATTCCCGTATAGGACCGCTATATAAGCTCAACAACGCGGCGCTCAAGTTTTATCAGAAAACCTTGGCCCTTAAAGAAAAGGGTAAGGCGGCCAGAGAGTATCTGAAGAAAAGAAATATGCCCCCAGAATTAATAGATGAGTTTTCGCTCGGCTATGCTCCTTCTGAATGGGACGCTCTGGCTAAGTTCTTGGCTAAGAACAATATTCCGCTCAACCTGGCGGAAAGGGTAGGACTCATTGTAAAGCGCAAACAGGGAGATGGGTATTACGACAGGTTCAGAGACAGGATAATGTTCCCGATCAAAGACCTTGAGGGAAAAGTGATTGGCTTTGGGGGCAGAGTGATAAAAGAGGACGAGCAGCCAAAGTATATGAATTCGCCCGAGTCTCCCGTATACAGTAAGCGTAGGAGCTTCTACGGGGTGGATAAATCAAGGGATTTCATAAGGCGGGAAGGAAGGGCTGTATTGGTAGAGGGGTACACTGATTTTCTTGCGCTATATACGTCTGGTATAAAAAATGTTGTCGCCACGCTCGGCACTTC
>DEIM01000151.1:0-1343 GCA_002352485.1 Candidatus Dadabacteria bacterium UBA2774 | reverse complement strand
GGAGAGGATCCAGATTCCTTCATTAAAAAGCACGGGGCGGAAAAATTTTCAGCGCTGATTGAGAGCTCGGAGAGCTGGATTGATTTCTTTATAGACAGAACCCTCAGCCGTTACCGGGAAGGCTCGCTTACCATGAACCAGCTGGTAAAAGAGGTGTCTGAATTATTAATTAAGGTGCAAAACCCTGTAGAGCGGAGCCTCAATATCAAAAAGGCGTCTGAGAAACTGGGTATAAGAGAAAACGAGATACTATCATACGTAAAACACAGAAAAGGCAGAGGGCAATCAGGGAGTAATAGAACAGCTTCTTACTCAAGCCACGAGAAGCTCTTACTTACCGTACTTCTCAAATTCCCTGAGCTATCAAGCGTGATCGCAGATAAGAATTGGCCAGAATTTATAGAGAACCCCGAGATTCAATCCATTTTGGATGAAATAATCTCGGGAGGCGTGCACGACGTCTCAAATCTTCTGGTACATTTTAATAACCGCCCAGAGCAGGATCTGATATCGGAGTTTCTGCTTTCTTCAGACGGGATTACAGACGCTGATACTGCGGGAAACATGCTCGAGAGCTGTGTTCGTAAATTAACGGCCGGCAAGCGCGACGCCAGATTAAAAGCGCTCAGACTAGAGATCGACCAGGCTGTAAAAGATAAAGACCAACAAGCCGAGAAAAAATTGCTTAAAGAGTATTCGGATTTGAGGAAGCAAAAATAGTATTAAGGAGCGTAAATGAGTAAGAAGCAAAAAACCGGATCCAAGCCTAAAGCTTCTAAGGAGAAGCTTTCAGACTCCATAATCGAGCGACCTAAGGAAAGTGGTCTAGACAGTGAAGATGATTTCCTTAAGGATGATAAGGTCGAGCAGCTCGAAACCTCCCGGGAGGAAAACAGTGGTGAGTCTGAGAGCAAAGGGTCCGGCACAAGTTACGTCTTCAATCTCGGTAACGCTCAAAATAACGTTAACGAATATGATTTGATAAGATTCTATCTCCATGAGATAGCCGATCATTCCCTTCTTTCCCGTGAGCAGGAAATACATATAGCAAAGGAGATCGAAACAGGCAAAAGGATTATCGCAAAATCCATACTGAGCTCATCACTTATGCTAAAAGAGATATTCGAGCTTGGTGAAGAGCTTAGAAACGGCAACCTGAACGTGCGCGATATAACTAACCTTCTGGACGAGTCCGACAACATACTGGAAGAAGAAATACAGATTGGAATAAATAATTCGATAAACGCGATTAACGAGCTGTACAAAGACAATGAGGTTACTAAAAAAGAGATTGAGAAAGCTTCCGCAAGGAAAAAGAAAACACTTCAGCAGAAGGTCAAGCG
>DEIM01000136.1:11366-17070 GCA_002352485.1 Candidatus Dadabacteria bacterium UBA2774 | reverse complement strand
TAGGGATTTGCTGCCAAGACCGGTAAGCTGCTCTTCTATCATTTGTTTTGCGCCTGAGGTGAGCGCTACGAGCGCAATAACGGTGGCAACGCCTATGATTATCCCGAGCGTCGTAAGTACCGACCTAATTTTATTGGAGGCGATTGCCCTGTACGCGACTATAAAGGCTGATATAGGGTTCATGGTGTATTGATGTAGATTAATATATGGAGTTTAATTGAGATAATGCAAGCCCCTTAGAACTCATAACCGAAATACTCAATGTCCCTTGCGTAGCGCTCGGCAACTATGTCTCTTGTCTCATCTGTATAATATGTGCGGTAGTTTCTGTGCTGAGAGCTGTTCTTGTGGGGGAGTGAAACCCCCTCGATGCCTAGTTTTTTGAATACTATGCCCGTGTCCTCGACAATATTCTTGAACCTGCCAATATAGTCCATCATGACATTTCCGTCACCGTCGCTTACATAATCGAGCTGGTTATACCAAAAACTCTTTTTACCGTCCGAGTCATCAATCGTGTCCGTGCATTTACAGATAAACTCTTCAAAGGAATTCGTATTGTCGAGCACGTACTGCCTTATCTTATTGTACTTCCCAAGACCCGTCATACGCTTATACCAGGTGGTGTTGCCTTTTCTTATAAACATTGAGTACCATGAGACCAGCCTGTCCCAGGGGTTTCTGACAAACGCCACTTTATATAACTCGTCCCATTTATCGCTAAGCTCATCTTTTACCCACGCGGCGTGGTCGTGCGTGCCGGGGAGACTCTTAAGGTCCGGTATATTCTCTATTAAAACCGCCTCAAAACTCCTGCCTGCGGTTTTTTGTATATTAACGAAAAGAAACTTATTTGATTCTGATATAAGCATTTTTTTCCTGCCTGCGCAATCAATAAGAATTTATATGTTTCAGGTGTGATTTCAAGAACAATTATACGGCGTAAAGCACTTTTAGACTCAATTATCGAGCGGTCCTACTTTTCCAAGTGAGCTCTGGTACAAGTAATAGGAGAGAAGGGATTTGAAGATCGAGAACCCGAGAAGCGCAATAGCGGCGCCTATGTAGGAGTACCTAGGCACTAGGAGGAAAAGGAGCGCCAGGTATACGATTGTAGCCGTGAGGCCGAGCACCGTTCTGAGCCCGGGTCTGCCCAGGGCAAGGAGCACTGAATTAATCCAGAACGTGGCCCTGGCTAAAACAGCCGCGGCTGCGATTATACGCAGCGCGTTTGATGCGGGCAGGTACTGCTCGCCGAACAAAAGCCCGACAATCACATCTGCAAATATAATGGCTATAACCGATACCGGGACAATGATCTTCATAAGGTTCCTGGTCGAGTAACCGACGATGCTCCGTATCTCACTTACGCTTCTACTTGAGGATGTCTTTACTAGCTCTGGGTACATAGCCTCGTTCAGGGGGTCTACAATGCGTTTTATAAATTTCGCGACCGAACCCGCGACGTCATAAAAACCCACGGCTTCCTTGCCCGCGAAATATCCGAGCACAATCGTTCCGATGAACCTGTCGTTACCTATTCTTATGGTGGCCATAAAGCTCGTATTCCCAAGGAACCATGCAATCCCCTTCCACTGATCCTTGATCAACCCGATACTCGAATTCCAGAAACCCCCGAGACCCTTTTCATTCAATATACTCAAGACCGCCCATATTCTTATAGAAAATCCGATAAAGCTTACGGTTACAAATACCACTAAAACAGCTTTAATTCCGTATCCGCTGAAAAGAACTGCCGCCACGAGTATAAGCTTGATGAGGTTCTGGATCGATGCTATAAACGCAATTGTCTTAAATTTATCGAACACTCTCAGGATGGCGTTCGATGTGGAGTTCGCCGTGCTTATAAAGAGGCTTATCGAGTAGATCCAGATATATACATAAGTGTCTGGAGATTTGATGATATAAATGCTGATAAGCTTGGCTGTGATGATAGCAATAAGGAAAGCGAGAATACCGCTTGATACGTCAAGGAGATAGGAGAGCTTAATCATGGCACGGGTCTTATCGAGCTCGCCCTTTTCCCAGTATGTACCAATGTATTTGGTCGCGGTTTCCCATACACGGAGATCGAAGAACTGGTTTAGTATGTCGATGTAAGTTATTACCAGAACCAAAAGACCGTAGTCCGCAACTCCTAGTATCCTGGCAAGTAAAATAACCTGGAGCGCGTTGAATATGCCCGAGGCCGTTTTACCGCCGAAAAGCCATGAGGCATTTAAAAAAAGCTTTTTGTGTTTGCCGTTTGAATCAGTCATGGGGTGCGCCTAAAGAACTAAGTACTCTTGCCCCTTTTCATTACATCATTAATGGCTTGTGTGTAGCTCTTGATCATAGCTCCTTGGGTATGATACTTGAGCACCTTTTCCCGACCCTTTTCTCCCATGGATACGGCTTTTTTCTCATCCCGAAGCAATTGAAGTATGGCCTTCGCAGTTTCATCCACACTCTCCGGATTAACGAGAAGTCCCGTAACACCGTCCTCTACCGCTTCCTTAGAGCCCCCGTGGTCACCTGCAATGAGTGGCTTTGAGCGTGCGCTAGCCTCGATCAGCGCGTTGGGAAGACCCTCTATCTTATTATTCCAATACCTGTTGGGCATGATGAATACATCTGCAAGGTCATAATAGTCCAAGGTGTCCTCGTGCCTCACTCCACCTGTGAATACGACGTGCGCCCCAACGCCCTGCTCACTGGCAAGCTCCTTAAATTTATCCAGATACCTGCCCTCGCCTACAACAAGATATTTAAGATCGGGAAATTCGGCAACTACCTCGGGGAGAGCTTTTATTACAGTATCCTGTCCCTTTCTGGGCAAGACCCTTGCCACGGTGATCAGCACTTTTTCACTGACTGCTATCCCAAGTCGCTCTCTTAGGCAGGTTATCCGGTCTTCATCAGGAGCCTGTGATAACATACTTTCCTCTACGCCGTTATATATTACTTTCACTTTAACCGAGCTAACGCCTATGCTTTCTATGAGCTCTTTTGTGTTCCGGCTTACGGCTATAATGAGGCTCGAGCGTGTGTAGAGTCTTTTCATAGGATAGCGCATGAGCTTCTTTCCTGTCTTAGAGCCATAGAACGCCGTAGTGATCCCCGAGCCCGCGACACGCACAACGGGCTTGAAGGAAAACCACGGCATAAGCCCGCCCACCGTCTCCGCCTCTTCAGTAATAAATAGAACGGCGTCCGGCTTCTCTCTAACAACAGTCATAGTTAAGTAAATTAACCCAAGTAATGTCCCCAGAAACGGGACTAATTTTATCCATTTTCTGCCGAGGGAAGGAATTCTGTAGACCGAGCTTGAGAGAGTAGAGTCTATGTCCCGATCGCCTGCGCCGTAACCCGGGGCAAGCACCGGGGCATCGAGCCCTGATTCCGAAAACCCTTTAGCGAGCTTGTAGCTTGTTGTCGCAAGACCTCCCAGGAATGGGGGAAATTCATGTGTATACAGAAGAACTTTCATAAGGTCATATCAAGAATAAATAACCGAGCCTAAAGGCTCCGCGCTCTGCGCTTATTGAACTTTATTCTATAATACACTATATTTCGTTTAAGATTTCATGACAAGATAGAAAGGACAACTGACGGAGAGGAATATGAATGACTTGCAATCGGAAATACTTACGCTTCTTTGTAAAGGGTGGGATCAGGGCAACAGCAATACGGATACAATAACCAATAAACTAATAGAAGCTAACCCTGAGCGCGAATACATACAGACAAAGATACAAGTTGTTGAAACTCTGAATCAACTGCGCGACAGGGGGGAGCTACAGATAGCGACTGTGAACTGGGAGCTTGGGGATGAATTCTTTTACATATGCACTAACAGAATCAAATAGTAAATTTAGCTTATTAGACAAGACCGAAGTTAGAGCATGAAATTCTTTAGAAGGTGAATGCAAATCCCTGCGCTCGATTACATAAGGATTGTAGGTATAGATGGAACTCAAGTCGAATCACCTTCTGAGTCCGACATTACATTTAATATCGAGCACTCGGAAGATTCAGACTTTCAGAGTCCCAACAGGGGTATAATGACACTCAGGTTCTCCGAGTTCATAGACACAAGCGGAATGAGCCGGGGCGATATCGAGCAAATTGCACAGACGCTCTTACGTGAAATATTAATAAGAGAAAAAGATGAGCACGGTAAAGTAAATATTATTCACTGTTTAGGTTTACCTCTGGAAGAGTGGCTTGTGAATAATACTCCCTTGCTCAAACAATAGTGACATGCTCTCGTACCTGAAAAACATGAAAGTTGATTCATATTTTCGGTTTTTCATACCGGAATTAAGGAAAATACTTAAATACCCTTACAAAATTCTTTCTGATAGTGTATAATCAGTGGAAATTTGGTCTGATTGAGTCTGTATTAGCTCTTTGAAAATTAAATACTGTTTCAAATCTATATAAGCAGATAGAGGTTTGGTAAGATGAGTTTGGTCTTACGGCTATAGGAGCTTTAAATAAGTACCGGTTCGGACGGATGTGAATGCGGGGTGCCTTGGGGTGCACAGGAGCGAAAAGAGAGACTAGTGTTCACTGAGTCCTTAAATTGCACGTAGGAGGTATTAGGTATGGTTTATAGGTTTTTACTGCTTTTCTGTATCGCGCTCCTTCTTCCTCTGATATCATATTCATCCCAGGAATACATAGTAAAGAAAGGGGATAATCTTTATGATCTTTCAAGGAAGTTCGACGTATCAGTTGATAAACTAAAAGAAGAAAACAACCTTAGCAATAATAATTTAATCATTGGCAACAAGCTGTTAATCCCTAATTCTAAGAAAGAAAACACCCAAGCTGGAGATAAAAACAATAATATTTATGTAGTAAAATCAGGGGATACTCTAGGCGAAATCGCCGGGCGTCTTGGAGTCTCTACCAAGGACTTAAAAGATGAAAACGGCTTAAAAAACGCAAATTTACAGATTGGTCAAAAACTCAGAACACCTTCCACCAAGCAGTCACAGAATACTTCAAAAAATACAGATAAGAATGACCCGCATCAAAAAACTACTTCAAGCCCTGAGAAAGCTGCGCCTCAAATAAACAACGAAATCACTGTAAGACCAAAAGACGAGCCGTCAGGAGAATACACGGTAAAAAGTGGTGACACACTTGGCCACATAGCCGACCGCTACGGTGTTACATCAAAATCTATTAAAGAGCTTAACGCTCTTAAAAACGATAACATAAGCGTCGGTCAATCCTTAAAAGTGCCTTCCGGCTCTAAGAGTGTTGCCATTGCCGAGCCAAAAAAAGTAAGCGAAACAAAACCGCTTCCCGCAACTTATACTGTCAAGAAAGGAGACATTCCGGGCAAGATCGCCGAAGGGCTCGGAGTCAGCACAAAAGAGCTCATCGAGCTTAACAACTTAAAAAGTAATAGCATTCAAATCGGCCAGGTACTCAGAGTGCCCGGCGGAGAAGCTCCAAACGAGATAGCAAAAGAAACCAAAAAAAATGAACCCAAAAAGCTCGCCTCAAAGAAGACTGATGTAAAAACTACCGCATCAACGCAAGATATCACTCAGAACACATACATTGTCAAAAAAGGTGATACTCCGGGGGAGATTGCAGGGAAGCTCGGCGTAAGCACTAAAGATTTAATAAGTATTAATAACCTCAGCAGCAAGAGCCTCCAGATAGGGCAAAAGCTCAAGGTGCC
>DEIM01000136.1:5120-11327 GCA_002352485.1 Candidatus Dadabacteria bacterium UBA2774 | reverse complement strand
TAACCAAAGAGGCCAAAGCTGATTCAAGTCCTCAAGCGCCTAATCAGTACATAGTGAAAAAGGGGGACAGCCTCTACGTAATTTCCAAAAGATACGATATTTCCATAAACAACATTAAAAAGAGTAATAACCTCAAAGGGAACAATTTGAAGGTCGGACAGAAGCTCACTCTGGGATCTAAAAAACCAGCTGAAGCTGAGACAAGAGCTAAAGCTGACAAAGAAGATGAGGCACAGACCCTAAGGAAACAGAAACAGACCGGGAAGTACACTGTAGGGAAAGGGGACACTGTAAGCCAGATAGCACTTAAATTCGGGATATCCCAAAAAGAGCTAAAGAGTGAAAACGGGCTCAGGAGCAATACTCTGAGAATCGGTCAAGTACTGAAGGTGCCAGGGCAAGAAATTGTCCAAGCTAAGAGCACCGAAACTGAAAATACAGCAGTCACAAAGAAAGAACCCGAGAAGAAACAAGCGGCATATGTAAAGAAAAGATATGTAGTAAGAGCCGGTGACACACTGAGCGGTATAGCGGATAATTTCGATGTAAGCGTTGTAGATCTCAAGAAAGCAAGCGCCCTTAAAAACAACAGGATAAATAAGGGTGACGTGCTCCTTATCCCAGTACCCCACGATTATGTAGCCACACCTAAGCATGCAGCCGGAGCCCCAAATTATACTGTAGTGACGGGCGACACGCTGGGAGGTATTGCAAGCAAGTACGGTGTTACGGTGAGCGAGCTGAAAGCGGCAAACGGGTTAACTAATAACGAGCTCTGGGTCGGCATGAAACTCGAGGTTCCGGGAAAGGGCAGCCAATTAAAAACACAGACCACAACTCAAGCCACTAACAATCTGAGAAAAGACTACAGGGTTAAAAGAGGCGACACGCTGGGAGTAATAGCTAAGCGTCACGGCGTCACGGTTAAAGAGCTTAAGCAAACTAACAAGCTCACGAGCAGCAATATCAGAGTGGGACAGTCACTTAAGATTCCCGGTACCGCAAAGTACATGCACAGCTATAGCGCAAAATCCAATAATAATTACAATTCAAACGGCCATGCTAATAACAATGGACACAGCCAAAACGGTTATCATTCGGAAGGAGAAATATCTCCAAAGCAAAAGATTATAAGAGTCGCAAAAAAATACCTGGGCGCTCCTTATAAATTCGGGGGTAATTCCTATAAGACGGGCATAGACTGCTCGGGGTATGTAAAAAAGGTATTCAGCAGCTTTAACGTTAATCTTCCGAGGACCGCAAGAGACATATACTACAGATCGGGCCACAAGGTCGCCAAGAGCCAGCTCGACACGGGGGACCTGGTGTTCTTTCAAACCTATGCGAAGTTCCCTTCACACGTAGGCATATACCTAGGGGGCGACCAGTTTATACACGCTTCATCGGCACGTAAAAAGGTATCTATCGACAACCTGAACAAGCGCTATTACCGTAACCGCTATATCGGAGCAAAGAGAATACAGGTTTCAGGCCTTTTCTACGACGAGTACTCAAAAGAGTTTTAAGACCGATATAGTCGATTTGCTTGCCCCGTGACATCATAAATATTCAAATAACCGTCTATACACGTTTTACTACTACATCCTCAATCCTCACGAGGATTACAATACTGAGAATAATTAACTCGAATACAAAGCATCATTGAAAGATGAGCGTCGGTGTTTATATTAATAGGAATTGACCATGGATCAGCATATCGAGGGTTTCAAAAACTACCTTAGCTCCGAAAGGAACTATTCCACACACACCGTAAAAGCCTATATGGCGGATATTAAAGAGTTCTGCAAAGTCATTCGGGATAAGAACCTATTGCCTGAAGGGCAAGAAGATATATCTGAGCTTGACGAAACACCTGTAAGGTCATATATAAGCTGGCTCTACACGAGAAATTCCAAGGTATCGATTTCAAGAAAAGTTGCCTCGGTCAGAACGTTTTTTGAGTACCTCTTGAGAAACGGCGTTATTAAAAAAAATATGGCAAAGCACATACCCACTCCGCAAGGGGAAAAGAGGCTCCCCGTGTTCCTTACTGTGGACGAGGTGGTTAAACTGCTCGAAACCCCTGGCACGGACACACCGCTTCAGGCCCGGGACGGTGCTATACTCGAGCTTCTGTATTCAAGCGGGCTCAGGGTGAGCGAGCTTACGGGAATAAATTTGCAGGACCTGGACCTAAAAGCCATGAGTGTAAAGGTGCTCGGTAAAGGGAGTAAAGAAAGAATGGCGCCTATAGGCTCAAAGGCTGTGGACGCGCTTACTAAGTATCTTCATGGAAGGCTTGAGCTCAAACCCCGGGGAGACTTTCTTTTTTTAAACTCAAGGGGCGGCAGGCTGACCACAAGGAGCGTAGACAGGATAATTAAAAAATATGCGGCGCGCGCGGGAATACCCAAAAACATAAGCCCGCACGTATTAAGACATACGTTTGCGACTCACCTCCTTGGAGGAGGGGCTGACTTAAGGGCAATCCAGGAGATGCTGGGGCACAAGAGCCTCTCGACCACACAGAGGTACACGCATACGTCGATTGAAAAACTAATGGAGATTTACGATAAAACACACCCAAGGGCATAAATTAACAAGGGCATAAAAAAATGGAAAACTTTCACGGAACCACAATAGCATGCGTTAAGAAAAACAAAAGAGTAGCGATGGCCGGCGACGGTCAGGTGACTTTGGGTCACACCGCGATAAAGCATTCGGCTACAAAGGTGCGCAAAATATTCAACGGCAAAGTTGTAGTCGGTTTCTCAGGCGCCACAGCGGACGCAATGACGCTGTTTGATAAATTCGAGGCAAAACTAGAAGAGTACAGGGGCAACCTCAAGCGGGCCGCAGTGGAGCTGGCCAAAGACTGGAGAACAGACAGGGTGCTCAGAAGGCTCGAAGCCCTACTTGCAGTAGCTGATAACGAGAGCATGTTTCTTATTTCAGGCTCCGGAGACGTACTAGAGCCCGATGATAATGTTATAGCCATAGGCTCAGGGGGCTCATACGCCCAGGCCGCGGCCAAAGCGCTCTCCAAATACTCTGACCTGAGCGCTCAGGAAATTGTAAAGGAATCGCTCCTGATAGCTTCAGAAATATGCATATATACAAACAATAATATTACAGTTGAGGTATTAGATGAGTAACGAAACCTTTTTTACACCCAGAGAAATAGTCTCTGAGCTTGACCGCTATATTATCGGACAGAACAGCGCAAAGAGGGCCGTTTCGATAGCACTCAGGAACCGCTGGAGACGTCAGCGCGTAAACCCCGAGCTTAAGGACGAGATTGCTCCTAAGAACATACTGATGATTGGGCCTACCGGGGTTGGAAAGACCGAGATTGCCAGGAGGCTTGCAAAACTGGCGCAGGCGCCCTTCTTGAAGGTCGAGGCATCGAAATTCACCGAGGTCGGGTACGTCGGAAGAGACGTTGAGTCCATGATACGTGACCTCACCGATATTGCCATAAAGATGGTAACGGATGAGGAGAAAGTTACGGTCAGGACTAAAGCGGAAGAGCTTGCAGAAGAGCGCATGCTTGATTTACTATTTCCAAAGCCTTCGCCTGTTGCCCCTGCTACGGATGCAGAGACAGAGACTCCTCAGCAGCCGGAAACAGACCAGAGTGAGACAAGGGAGAAACTCAGGAAGCTCCTTAGAGAAGGGAAGCTCGATGAGCGCTTTGTTGACATAGAGGTATCTTCTAAAAACTTCCCCATACAGGTTTTCTCGCCCGGCGGGCTTGAGGAGATGGACGTTAATATCTCCGATATGCTCGGGAACCTATTCCCTAAAAAAAGCAAGAAACGAAAAGTGAAAGTCCCTGAAGCTTTAGAGATCCTGAGTCAGGAAGAAGCCCAGAAGCTTATAGATATGGACAACGTAATAAAGCTCGCAATCGACAGAGTAGAGCAATCCGGAATAATTTTTATCGATGAGATAGACAAGGTCGCGGGGCGGGAGAGCACTGCGGGGCCTGACGTTTCAAGAGAGGGTGTGCAGCGAGACCTCTTGCCGATCATAGAAGGGTGCAGCGTGAATACAAAACACGGGATGGTGCGCACCGACCATATTCTCTTTGTCGGCGCAGGAGCTTTCCATGTGTCAAAACCCTCAGACCTCATACCGGAGCTGCAAGGGAGATTCCCGATAAGGGTAGAGCTCGAGCCCCTTACGACGGATGACTTTGTGAACATACTGACACAGCCCAAGAACGCTCTTATTAAACAGTACATGGAGCTTATGAATACAGAGAACATCGAGCTCGTTTTTGCTGAGGACGCTATTCAGGAAATAGCCGAGACCGCGCAGCACGTAAACGAATCGACTGAGAACATCGGGGCCAGAAGACTCCACACTGTGCTTGAGAAGATGCTCGATGAGATTTCATTTAACGCTCCGGACATGAACGAGGAAAAGATCGTAATCGACGCCAAGTACGTAAAGGATAAAATCGCGGAGATCGTAAAAGACCGAGACTTGAGCCGATATATACTTTAAGGAATTATAATATTGGATAATTTAGGTTTTCTTTCTGAGTAGGAGGTAGAGCGAGTCGTCCGCGCTCATCTCCTGATAAGTTTGAATATCTACAATCTCATATTCTGGTCCGACTAATTCTCTAAGCAACTCTTCGGTATAATAAACAAACCTGAGTCCATGGTGAGTTTCCTCTTTATCTCCGTGCCAAAAAGAGTGTAAGGTAATCCCTTTACTATTAAGGACACGCGTCTGTTGTTGCAGGGAAGACTTAAGCTCTTGGGTACTAAGGTGATGCAGCACCTTGTTTGAGTAGATGCAATCAAACGTTCTGTCGATATCCATCTCTACAGCGTCTAACCTGACTAAATCTGCTGTGGGATGCTCATTTCTAAAGCGCTCTATAAAAACTTCCGAGCTATCAGAGCCGGTCGCCTGGTAAAGCTGACTAAGCATAAGTAAATCTACTCCGGGACCCATTCCTAACTCCAAGACCGTCCTGCCTTTAGGCAAATACTTTGAAAGAATGTCAATTAAAGCCTGCCCGTCGTATCCGCTGGCCATTTTTACGTATTCTTCGACGTTCTTCTTATCATCGAAATAGCCCAATTTATTCTCCTGCAGCTACTCGGGTAAACATTCGGGGTGTTTCCATGCTGTGCTTGAGATGAACTAAGTTATGCTGCTTTGATAAATTACCTTACCTATAAAGAACGGGCCCAGGCTTTCAAGGTGCATAGAGGTCTGTTTAGTCTTGCGCATAGCCTGAATCAATTTAGACATGGGGTAAATGTCATTACCCAGGATGCCGATTACAAAATCGTTGTCGTTCTTGTCGAGCCCGTGGCTCGCAAGGCGAATGTCCTTAGCATAGCCCGCTTGGCCGAACTTGAACCCCAGCTTGCCGTGCTCGCCCAGCACTGCCCGCTGCTCGTCATGAGTGAGCGTCTCAAAGGATTTAGCGCGCCTTAGCGGATACCAGATCGACCAGCCGAGTTCCGGGTCGAGCACTTTCTCACGGGGGGCGTGTATAAGAGTCCTTTCGAGGTCTGGCTCGTACCCTAGCGAGTAGGTTCTGCCCAGCATGGTAAATTCGGGCTTAAGAGAAAGCTCTTTAAAAGGCGGCTGGTTTAGAAAATCACGAAGCTCGGAAACGAAAAACCCGGGGTCTTCGCTCAGCGTTAGGAGCCCTACCCCGTAAGGGTCGTTAACGTCCGCGTACAGGACAGAGGCAAAGGGGGCTTCAGCAAGAGCGCCTTTAAGCTCCTCCGTGTCCCCGCAGTCTCCGAATGCCAAAAACTGCAAGAGAAGCTGTCTGTCTGAAAAAATCTGTGTGCCGTCTGTCGCGCGTCCTTTTTCTCTTAGGTCTAATTCCTGATTATCATTATCAGCTGCCATTTAGTGTGTCACCTCGGGGGGAAATTATAACAGGGGATCTCGTGCTTTGCGATTCCATGGGGGGCGAGGCGGCATGCAGTATGGGACTTTATAATATAAGTTGTTGGCATTGAACGTTATTTCTTATATACTACTGAGCTTATTTTACAAAAGGTATGAGCATATGAAGAGACTAATACAAAAAGCAGAGACACTCGTAGAGGCGCTCCCGTATATTAAGGAGTTTTATGGGGAGACCGTGGTGGTGAAGTACGGGGGGAGCGTGGGCGATGACGACCTACACAACTTCGCGCGCGACATAGTGCTGATGAAGTACGT
>DEIM01000136.1:0-5049 GCA_002352485.1 Candidatus Dadabacteria bacterium UBA2774 | reverse complement strand
ATCGAGACCGAGTTCATAGCCGGGCTCCGTGTGACTGACGAAAAGACCATGGAAGTTGCCGAGATGGTGCTGGTAGGAAAAATAAACCAGAAGATCATCGAGGCAATTCACTCTATGGGCGGAAAGGCTGTCGGCACCTCGGGTAAAGAGGGCAAGATGATCCTCGCCAAGAAACTCGATGTTCATAAGCATGCGGTGGAAAACGGGGTCAAGATACCAAAGGATGCGGACCTTGGAATGGTAGGCGAAGTGGAGAGCGTGAACCCGGAGCTTATTAAAGTGCTTGAGAACTCGGGATTCATACCGATCATAGCTCCTATAGGGTTTGATGACGAGGGAAGGACTTTTAATATTAACGCAGACCACGTGGCGGGGAAAATAGCAGGCGCCCTAGACGCGAAAAAACTCATACTCCTAACGAACGTACCCGGAATACTGGATGGTGAAAAAAACCTGGTATCGAGCCTAACCGAGGCCCGAGCTAAGGAGCTTATAAAGGGTGAAGTGATATCAAGCGGGATGATCCCCAAAGTAAACTGCGCGATCGACGCGCTAAATGAAGGGGTCGACAAGGTACATATAATCGACGGCACAGTAGATCACGCATTGATTCTGGAAATCTTTACCGACACCGGAATAGGAACGGAGATACTCCTTTGAGCACAAAGACAATAATTTCCGGCACTAATAAATATCTTATGCACACGTACGGCCGCTACCCTATCGCGATGAAGCGGGGGAAAGGCTCTTTCGTGTGGGATACGGAAGGCAAGAAGTACCTTGATTTCGTTACGGGGATTGCCGTAAACAACCTCGGTCACTGTCACCCTGAAGTGGTAAACGCAATTAAAGAGCAGTCAAAGGAACTGATGCAGCCTTGCAACCTTTTTCACATAGAAAAGCAGGTTGAACTTGCTAAAATGCTCGTTGAGAGCTCTTTTGCTGACAAAGTGTTCTTCTGTAACTCCGGGGCCGAAGCAAACGAAGGAGCGATTAAGCTTGCACGGAAATGGGGCTCTAAAAACGGAGGTAAATACAAGATAGTGCACGCGCGCGATTCCTTCCACGGAAGGACAATGGGCGCTCTCAGCGCAACTACTAGTAAATACCAGGCGGACTATAAACCGCTTGTACCTGGGTTTAAATCCATAGCATATAACGACATCCCGCGACTTGAGAAAGCGCTTGTGGACGAGAAAGTATGCGCGGTCTTACTAGAGCCGATACAGGGGGAAAACGGAGTAATATTCCCTGACCCAAAATATCTAAAGAAAGTAAGAAGCCTGTGCACAAAGAAAAAGGTGCTACTAATACTTGACGAAGTGCAGGTGGGGATTGGAAGAACCGGGACAATGTTCTGCTATGAGCACAGCGGAATAAAGCCCGATATTATGACGCTTGCAAAAGCGCTAGGCGGAGGACTGCCGTGCGGGGCGCTCCTTGCAACCGATAAGGTGGCAAAGTATTTCACCCCCGGGGTACATGGAACCACTCTTGGTGGAAACCCGCTTTCAATGAGCGCCGGTCTTACCGTGCTTAAAACAATAAAGCGAGACAAACTGCTCGCCCACACAGTTAAAATGGGCGATTACTTCTTAAAATGCCTTGGTGCGCTTAAAGGCGAATACCCTGGGCTTATCAGAGACGTAAGGGGTAAGGGGCTTATATTGGGCATTGAATTCATGAATAAAGACCTGGCCAAAAAGATCGTAGAAACTGCTATCGATAAGGGCCTCCTGTCCATACTTACGGAGCAGAAGGTGATGAGGATACTGCCGCCGCTTAACGTACAGAAAAAAGAGATCGACGACGCGCTTAAGATTATAAATGAATCGCTTAAAGAGGCAGCTGATGTCTAGACATTTCCTCAGCATATTCGACTTAAGCCGGGAAGAATTCACCGCGCTACTAAATAGAGCGTCAGAGCTTAAGTCCGCAAAAAAATCGGGCAAAGAGCACAGGACGCTTGCGGGAAAATCGATCGCCCTGCTGTTCGAAAAGCTCTCGACCAGAACAAGGGTCTCGTTCGAAGTGGGTGTTAACGATCTGGGCGGGGACGCGCTTTATATGAATACGAGCGACATGCAGCTCGGCCGGGGAGAGACCATAGAGGACACAGCAAAGATACTGTCGTCATATCTTGACGGTGTGATAATAAGAACGTTTGAGCAGGAGAGGATAGACATATTCGCCGCTCACGCATCGGTGCCTGTTATAAACGCGTTGACCGACCTCGAGCACCCGACGCAAATAGTTTCAGACCTGTTCACTGTCGCAGAAAAGGGAATAGACGTACAGAACTTCAAGCTCGCTTATATAGGAGACGGCAACAACATAGTCAACTCGCTCATAGGAGCGGCAGGGGTACTGGGCTTCAATTTATCAGCAGCCGTTCCCGAGGGTTACGAGCCGGACCAGGGGATAATAAAAAGGGCTATCGATCTGGGCGGAGAGATAGAGATAGTTAACGACCCTTTTCAGGCGGCTTCGGGCTCTGATGTTCTATACACGGACGTTTGGGTCAGTATGGGCCAGGAAGAAGAGTCTTCAAAACGGAACGAGCTTTTTAAACCTTATCAAATAAACAGCGAACTTCTCGAAGCAGCTAATAATGGCGCTTACGTTATGCACTGTCTCCCGGCGCATAGGGGAGAGGAGATTACGCAGGAAGCACTCGAAGGACCAAGCTCCATAGTGTTTGAGCAGGCTGAAAACAAGCTCCACGCGGGCAAAGCTATACTAGAAATGTTTATGCGGACCTAGTCCCCAAGCCCATCATATCCTCGTAATGTAAATTCAATTCGATACCTTGTCTGGATTAATAATCGTCGTCCATGTTCAGACTAGGGCTGTGCTCGATGTTAAACGCTCTACGGATCGGATCAACGTCCAGAACCCAGTAAGTACCCTTTACGAACACATTCGCTATGGCAATTGGCGGTCTTCCCGCAAGGCTTATCAGCTTGAACGGGTGCAGCGCGTCGCTCGGATTGTAATTGTACTCTGTAATCTCGGGTGTGTCTCCGAAAGCTGCGGAGCCAAACATCATTGTACCCAGAACAATTGTGGCTATATATTTCATTTTCCATCTCCCCATTAAAGTAATTTCTTAACTTATATGAATAAATTATAGTGATGAAAGCAAGTTGAGTCAATACATTTATTGATCTGCCGTATTGGCTTTAATAAACCTTAAAATTTACGAGCTTGCGTACTGAAGAAATGCTATAATATGAAAGGGTCTTACAATTATAGTATTATAATCCTATGAGGCGTGTAATATGGAGGCAGAATGAGCATGCGAAGAGGAGAAAAAGTATATTACGTAAAAGACTTTATACAGTCAGTCCCCCTCCCCTCTCCTAAGAATATATTCCACGAGCTTGAGAAGCTCGGCTACAGGGGCCAGGATGATGCGAGAAAGGCGGTGTCCTTAGCGGCATACAGGCACGTAAAGAGGCTTAAGCTGCTGCACTCTAAGAACGCCCCCAGAACCAAGCTTCCGCCAAGACCAAATTCGATACTCATGGGCCCTACGGGCTGCGGCAAGACTTATCTGATAGAGCTTTTGTTCGGCGAGATATTCAAGCTGCCGTTCGTAATAATAGATATGACGAAATTCACAGAGTCAGGTTATGTGGGCGACGATGTGGTGAACATTCTCGTACAACTCGTATACGCCGCAAACGAGAGTATAGACATAGCAGAGTGCGGGGTGATTGTGCTTGACGAGTTCGACAAGATCGCGGGAGCTTATTCAAACGCCAGGTTTGCCGGACAGGGCACGACAAAAGACGTTTCGGGTTACGGAGTGCAGAGGGAGCTTTTAAAAATCCTTGAAGGCACTGACGTGCAGATACCGCTTGATTTCGGTTTTTCGAGCCGTGGTCCGCGGGCGATGATATCAACGAGGGACGTTACATTCTTCTCAGTAGGCGCGTTTTCGGGAATAAGGAACATGATCGACAATAAGGGCGTAGGCTTTTTACAGAAGCTTGAGAACAACAGGGACGAAACAGAGTCCATAGCTTATAATATGAGCGAAGAAGAGGCGGACGATATAACGAGGTTCCATCTGTTCGGGTTCCTCCCCGAGCTAATATCGAGATTCAACAGAATTATCCCATTCAGCCCGCTTCACAAATCGACGCTCGAGGAAATTATCCGTATTAAGATCCATCACTATAAAACCGAATTTGAGGAAGAGGGATTTAAGCTTCACCTTGAGCCTGTGGTAGTAGACTATATAATAGATGAGGCCCTTAGGAGACAGACAGGGGCGAGAGGGCTCGACGTGATAATATCAAAACAGCTGGAGGCTGTCGCATTTGAAACTTTCGGAAAAGAAGACCAAGGAGAGATAGTCCTAACGGTCGATTCCGGAAAGGTCTACCATACGGTAAAAAGACGCGCATGAAGATATCTATAGTTAGCCTCGGCTGCTCTAAAAACCTCGTGGACAGCGAGCTTATCCTTGGAACATTAACTAAATCAGGTCACGAAATCGCGCCCGAGCAGGACGCGGAAGTGATTATTGTGAACACCTGCGGTTTTATCGGGGACGCCAAGAAAGAGTCGCTCGATACAATCCTGGAGATGTCTGAGCTCAAGAAAACAGGCTCTTGCAAGAAGCTGATCGTCACCGGGTGTATGGTAGAGCGCTACAGAAATGAGCTGGAAACAGAGATACCTGAAGTGGACGCATTTTGGGGCACTGGGAACCTGCTGAAGATAAACGAAGTATTGCAAGATAACGGTAATCGAGAGAAAAAAGACAGACCTAAAATAACACCGCCCCCTGGAACAATCTATGACCCCGACAGCCCTCGGGTTATGCTTACCGCCGGGCACACAGCGTTTGTAAAGGTCTCAGAAGGCTGCTCCAGAACATGCAGTTTTTGTATTATCCCGAAGATGAGGGGGATGATGAAAAGCAGGACAATCGACTCCATTGCGGGCGAGATCGATAGCCTTGCCGGGCAGGGAGTTAGGGAGATAAACCTGATTGCCCAGGATATGACAAGCTATGGAAGGGACATCGGGACCGAC
>DEIM01000037.1 GCA_002352485.1 Candidatus Dadabacteria bacterium UBA2774 | reverse complement strand
GGGGCGGAGAAACACAGTGTGCTCCTCCGCCGGAATTTCTTAGTTGATTTAATTATTTTCTGGCTGGAAGATCGTTTTAAGGAAAGCCTGGAATTTCTCCCATGAATCCTTGTCCGCCTGCTCGTTATAGACCAGAGGCAACTCGAACTTTTTGCCTAACTCGTCCGCTCCGGGGCTGGTAAAGCTATGCTGCACTTCGGGGTAAATCACTATGTCGTAGTCAGCATTTGCATTCTCCATGGCCTTTTTAAAAGCTTGAAGCTGCTCATCGGGGACAAATGGGTCGGCGCCTCCGTGAAATACTACGACCTTAGCTTTAACATCCGTATTTTCAGGTCCTGAAGCCGGCAAAAGTCCATGAAAGCTGGCCACACCGTCAAGATCCACGCCTCTAAGAGCCATATTGAGCACTACAGCTCCACCGAAGCAGTATCCTATTGCGGCTACGTGCTCGGGATTTACTGAGCTCTGTTCCTTAAGGAGCGTTAGCGCCGCTTGGAACCTCTTCTCGGCTTCATCCAAGTTCGAAAGCACTCCTGTTGCGAGCTCGCCCGCTTTATCGGGATGATCGGCTTTTGTGCCGTCTCCGTACATATCCACTGCAAGCGCAGTGTAACCTAGCGCTGCCAGTTTGTCGGCCCTTGATCTTGCATAGTCATTATGACCCCACCATTCGTGCACTACGAGAATGCCGGGTCTTTTACCTTCAATGCTATTGTCGTATGCGAGATAACCCTTAAGCGTGGTGCCGTTTGATTTATACTCGACATCCTTACCTACGACCTCTGCGAATGCGCTTGTTGAAACGAACATGAACGCAGCTAATAGAAATAAACTTAAAACTCTCATATATCTCTCCTCTATATATGGTATTTTGTGTGTATTACGTTTAAGGTGAATTTGTACTTAATCTGTATATGGTCCGCCAAGAACTATTAAAGCATAACACATTTAAGATTTTAGATGATAAAAATTACAACTTGGATTCGGGAATGAGCAGGAAACAAATACTCACATTCATCGCAATGGGTATCGGGGTTGGTGTTATAGCCGTTGATATTGCATCAATTAATGTTGCCCTTCCCGCTGTGGAAAAAGACTTTTTAACCACAATCGGCGTCGTGGAGTGGGTTGTCAACGGCTACGCGCTATCTTTCGGCGTTCTGATGGTGACGTGCGGGAGACTGGCCGATACGTTCGGTCGGCGGAAGATCTTCTATATGGGAGTCGTTGTGTTTGGGCTTGCATCTCTTATAGGGGGATTGGCATGGAGCCCTGAGATATTGATAGGAGCAAGAGTTGTTCAAGGAGTTGGTGCTGCGCTTCTCTGGCCCGCTATCCTTGGGATCGTATACTCCTCCGTGAATGACGAGCAAAAGGGGTTTGCTGTAGGGTTAATTTTGGGCGCGGCAGGTGTGGGTAACGCCGCGGGACCGTTGATAGGGGGCGGTATAACAGAGCTTCTATCCTGGCGCTGGGTACTCTTTGTAAATGTACCGCTTGCTCTGACAGCAGGCGTGCTTACATATTTTAATGTCGATGAGCAGCTTCCGGAAAAGGGAGAAAAGAAGGTCGATTATTTGGGTATCTTCACAATATCGATATCCTTAGTCGCCCTCATGTACGCTTTAAATCAGTCTCCTGCTTGGGGCTGGGGGTCTTATAAAACTATTTCACTCCTTATAGTCTTCATAGTGTTCTTACTAATATTTATTCCGATTGAGCGGAGGAAAAATGAGGCTTTAATACCAAAAGACGTAATGCAGAATTTTCCGTTTATGATAAACGCAACGATTATGTTCACGGTTATCCCTGCGTTCTTCGGGATGCTTCTCTATATCCCCCAGTATCTTGAGAAATTCAAGGGCTACTCCCCGCTTGGTGCAGGTGCGGCGCTTGTGCCGATGCTCTTGATGTTCGCAATATTTGCACCTATATCGGGCATAATTTTTAACAGAATTGGAGCCAAGCTGTCAATAGCAATAGGAATGATACTTACTGTTGTTGGCACAATCTGGATGGCTCTGATCGGATTTGGTGACAGTTACGTCTATTCAGTACCTGCTCTAGTGATAGCAGGAATAGGTCTTGGGTTTGCCGTACCCTCTATAACCACGGCAGCCGTAGGTGCTGTGAGGGAATCGAGGACCAGCTTGGCCGGAGGTATCGTGTACATGTTTCAGCTTGTCGGAGGGGCCTTGGGGCTTGCTGTCATAACTACTATTTTTACCGATGTGGCAAGAAAAGATATTACCTTGAGCTTACAGACGGTAGGGATGAGTATCTCCGAAGGCAACAAATCCGATATCCTTGGATTTGTGCTCGGAAGCTCCGGTAAAGAAAAATTGATTAGCGATTTCGGACAGGTGCAATTCGGAGAGCTTCTGCCGCATATACACCACGCCTACGTAACCGGTCTTAAAACGGGTCTCTTCTTTGCCGCCATACTTGCTTTTGGAGGAGCGGTATTAGCGATATTGTTCGTTAGTTCTAAAAAGTCTCAATCCGTCTAGCGATAAAATAAATATCCAATTATATCAGAAGCTTGCTAAGGTTACTGTTAACCTTATAAATGTGAATCAGGAAGAAAAACTGATTGTAGAGAATAGGAGTATAGGTTAATATATTAAAGGTAGGTTTATTTTAATCTCACTCATTAGTTTGTTCGGCCGGTTTTAATTTATACCAGATGTTATATTCATGAATTCTAATAAGAAATTAAGAAAAATTGCAATATGGTTAGGCGCTGCACTTACGATTATTATCATTATCGGTGCTGTGTGTCTATATCTTTTTACACAGTATGTAAACCCCGAGCTTATCAAAAGTAAGATTTTAGCTGCCTTATCTGAAAGAACCGGCGGAATAGGTGAAATCGAAGATATTAGCCTAAAGTTTTTAATCCATCCGCATGTTGTCATAACCGGCGGGAAGTTGTCTATACCTGATAAGCTGGAAGCAAGTTTTGAAACCCTGATTGTATATCCGAAAATCTTTCCTTTACTAAACGCTGATGTGGACCCTTCGTACGTTGAGATTGTAAATCCATCTATCAAATACATTTTACAAGAAAACCCCGAAGAGCTTGATAATCCTGATTCAGAGCCTATGAATGTGGGCGACACTAAAGCTAAGATTATACAGGTGCTCAATTATCTTGATAAACACGAGAAGGGCAGCAAGTTTGAAATTAAAAATGGTGAGCTTAAGCTTGTAAAGAATGACGATGATTACCTATACTTGAGCGGACTTAACGCCAACATTGATTACCCAAACGACAAGTTAAATCTTTACATTTCAGGCAACTCCAGTTTATCCGAACGTATAGTTTTTAACGGCTGGATTAATACTGCTAACTATGATACACAGGGCTCGATAAGGCTTATAAAGTTCTATCCCCATAAGCTCATTAGCTTGCTAAAGCCTGATGAAAACTTATTTAAGGATTCAAAGGTCGATTTAACTCTGGGGTTTGATATTAAAGAGCTTCAGGTATTTGATCTGAAACTTAAAAGCCCGACTCATATGCTGACACTTGCCAAGGGAGGGGAAGAGCTAAAGAT
Organism: Candidatus Dadabacteria bacterium UBA2774; assembly: GCA_002352485.1. Lineage (GTDB taxonomy): Bacteria > Desulfobacterota_D > UBA1144 > Nemesobacterales > UBA2774 > UBA2774. The sequence continues at coordinate 2,412 of DEIM01000037.1, read as the reverse complement.
ATCCGGTAAGGACCTTGAAGTGGATATATATGCAGATCAAACGACTACTCGTGTTAGCTTGAATAAAGCTAATCTGCTAAATCCGGGGCTGAAGGCAAAGGGCAGTTTTAGCAGTGACAAAACGAAAGGCGAAATGACATTAAATATTGAGGGTAAAGATGTCGTAGTGGAGCCATCCAGAAAGGGCGTACTTCTTACTGCAGGAGATAACCATATTGTCGATACCATATTTAAAATAGTGAAAGGTGGGACAGTACCCGAGATTACGCTCTCGGCGAAGGGCAGCTCCATTAAAGACTTATTCCATAAAGGTAATTATGTCGTAAAGGGTAAATTGGAGGACGGAAAAATCTTTATACCGGGGGCAGAGCTTGACCTCACAGACGTGAGCGGTGATGCGCTTATATCCGAGGGTCTTCTCAAAGGGACAAACTTAAATGCAAAGATGGGAAACTCAAGCGGCACCGGAGGATCACTGGTAGTTGGTACTGAAGGGCCGGTCGGACCTTTGAACCTAGACATAAATGCAGATGCGGATTTAAACGACATAACGCCTTTACTAAAAAGGTTTGTCAACGATGAAGGTTTTCAGAAAGAGCTTTCCATAATTACAAATATTAATGGCAGAGCCCAGGGAAAGATGGTAGTTGGGGATGAGAAAAAATCCCCTAAGGTTAGTTTCTCAGCTACCTCCTATGATTTGACGGCTGATTACGGCAGGGTGCCGTACGCGGTAAAAGTAGACGGAGGAAAGTTTGACTACACTGATAAATCTATAGAAGTCGGCGATATGAATGTATCGGTCGGCACTTTCTCATCAAACGCTGTTTCTGGCTCTTTCAAATGGCAGGATATACGCTTGTTGACATTAAATTCAGAGGCGATGAGCGTTGATCTGAAGGAGTTTTATCCGTGGTTGTCATCACATGAACAGATGGGAAAGCACCTGGGGCATATCGAGTCCTTAAGCGGCTCGCTTCATATGTCGCCGTTTAGCTTCTCGGGTCCTGTCCTGGAGCCCCAGGAGTGGAAGATAGAATCGTCCGGGGAGATGAAAAATTTAGGTGTAAATCTGAAGGGGCTGGACGAGACTGTTACGACAGAGAACTCAAGTTTTAAGGTTACGCCGGATAAGATTTCTTTTTCCGAGACAAAGCTTAACACACAAAGCTCTTCAGTTAACATCGATTTAAATATGTGGGACTACTTAACCCGTGATTTCGGACTTGAGCTAAATTTCAGCGGGAACGTTGATGCGGATACTTCAAATGTAGTATCTCAGATGGTAAAAGTACCAAAACAGATAAGCGTGTTGGGAGATGTCTCGATTTCTGACTCAAGCGTTACCATAGAGTCGGGTAAAAACAGTAGTGCGGATGATACCGCCGCACATGCTACAGATACACAGGCTCCGAGCAAAGAATATAGACTCGATATAAACGTAAACGCGGATTCATTTGAATGGGCCGAGCCAGAAGTCGAGAAGACAGAGCCTGAAACAGTTGCATCAAATGAACCCGATAAACCGCGCTCTCCTATTTACGGAAACCTGAATTTCAATTCCGAGGAATTTATATATAAGGGCTTTAATTGGGACACAGTGGACGGGGATGTGGAGTTTTCAGGACATAAGATAGATATAAATATACAAGAGGCGTCACTCTGCGGTATATCCACACCGGGTTTTTTCGAAGTATCTGAGCCCGGTCTGAAATTGGACTTTAAGCCTAAATCCATAAACGAAGACTTCGAAAAGACTCTGGTTTGCTTATTTGAGAAGGCGGGAATTATTACGGGAGAATATGATTTCGACGGAAATATATATTCAAACGGAAGTAACGGAAATGTTGTGAAATCTATTGAGGGCGAGCTCAAGCTGACGTCTATAGACGGGCACGTTCAGAAATACGGAGGGCTCGCGAAATTATTAACCGTACTTAATTTTGGAGAGATATTCAGGGGTAAGGGAACTCATTTCGGAGAGGAAGGTTTCCCCTATAACTTACTAACCGCAAGTACCGAGATAAAAGACGGTAAAATGCATATTACCCGAGCTGCAATGGACGGCCCATCCCTTAAAATCGCTTGTACAGGCTCTGTAGACCTTGTTGAGAAAAGCCTTGATCTGGAGCTTGTGGTAATACCAATATTGGCCATAGATTCCGTTATCGATAAGATACCTCTAGTTAGTCAGTTGTTCGGGAAGAAGAGCTCTTCAATACCCGTGAAGATCACCGGGAGCTGGTCTGATCCAGAGGTGTCGCAGCTGTCCCCTCATACGATTAAGTCGGGGCTCCTTACGATAATAAAAGAGACATTAAACATTCCCGTAACCTTAATAAAGCCTGTGAAATCGGGAATGGAAAAGGAAAAAGCTAAAGAAGAGAAGCGACGGGAAGAAGAGAATGGAGA
>DEIM01000131.1:6017-19879 GCA_002352485.1 Candidatus Dadabacteria bacterium UBA2774 | reverse complement strand
GGACATCTCTCCGCTGTCACTGTTAAGGAAGGCCAAAAAGTCACTGTAGGGGAGGTTATAGGGAAAGCGGGTTCTACCGGGAGATCGACCGGGACACATCTCCATTACGAAGTAGTAAAAAACGGAAAGAGAATAGACCCGTCTAATTATCTGACCTTAAAATAAATTATGGGAATGTTCGGAAATAAAAAGAAGGAAGAGAGGCCTGTGACTGTGAGTAAATCAGACGCAAACCAAATTACAACACTAATCGGAGAGTCCTGTGTATTCGAGGGTAATGTTACGACAACATCTTCAACCAGGATCGACGGTCAACTTAAAGGAAAAATTGCCGGAGAATACAGTCTTGTAGTCGGTGAAAACGGAGTAGTCGAGGGCGAGATAAAGGCAGCCGAAACCATTGTATACGGCAGGGTCGAAGGTGTTATCGAGTCCGGCAAACTCGACATTAAAAGCTCGGGCGCAGTAATGGGTGATGTATTCATAGAGAAACTCACTGTTGAACCCGGGGCAATCTTCAACGGAAGATGTGAGATGACTGATTCACAGGAAAACGTACTGTTTGAATCCAATGCTCCGACAAAGGAGCTCCCTTCAAGCACTATTGACGTTGACGAGACTTCTTAAGATGTAGTAAGTGGTGATGCTATTCCGGTTTATCTCCTACACCTAAAACTTCGGCCTGCACTTTAACCTGTCCTGCTTTCTCAAACACCAGTTTAATCTCAACCTTATCCCCGCTCTTTAAAGACTCCTCCAAATCTATCAGCATTATGTGCATGCCGCCGGGTTTAAAGTTAACACTCCCCTCAGCCGGCACCAAAACGCTCTCCAGCATCTCCATTTTTGCAACCCCTTTGTCATCTACTGAAGTTTGGTGAATCTCGGCACTTTTTGAAATATCTGAAGACACACTCTTCAGTGTATCGTCTTGATCACCTGTATTTTCAACGTTCATATACATGGCGGTAATCGTAGTCCCCGGTGGAGTCCCTCTAACCCAGCCCTCAGTAATTTCAATCTGAGCTTGTGCGTAAGAAAAATTTATAAAACCTAGACTCAATACTATTGCTGCAAGAATCTTTATCATCATTTTTGAAAACCTCTCTTGATAGAATTTACTTAACCGGACCTACAAGATATTCCTTATATCTTCTGCAATACGTAGGGGATCCATCCTGTTCTGCGGGTATCTTAATACGAACTTGCCTTTTGGATTGACCAGATAAACAGAGGATGTGTGGCCCATCAGATAGCCGGACTCGGATTCCACCACTTCCTCTTTCATATAAAACGCGTTGTAGTCATCCGCCACCTTATCAATTTCCTCAGGGGTTCCCGTGAGCCCTATGAAGCTCTCGCTAAAATAAGGAACATAGCTCTTCAATTTCTCCTGATTGTCCCTCTCAGGATCAATGGTGATGAACAGCACCTGAACATTAGCACTGTCTTCACCCAAAGAATCTGTAACAGTTTTCAGAGTTCCCATAGTAACAGGGCATATATCCGGACACTTTGTATATCCAAAGAAAAGGAGCACCGCTTTCCCTTTGAAATCCGACATCTTCACTCTGTTCCCGTTATGGTCGGTCAGTGAAAACTCGGGGGCCCTGCCTTTATCATAAAGATTCCCATAGAAATCGGCCCTACTCTTTTCCATAAAAAGCACAAAGAGAATTATCCCCCAGCCGATTGCGATCAGTACCAGTACGGTTACTAGTGCGTAATATATCTTTTTTCTATTCATAAAGAGCTATTACTCCCTTAAATATTATCCCTTTCAGAGAATAATATATTACCCTCTATTTCAACTCTGGATAGATATTGATATAAGATATTGGATAAATAGCTTGCCGGGAAACTCTTTAGATACAACAAGAGGGAATGTCCAGATTGTCTCTAAGGCATTCCCTCTTTTAAAGGAGGATGGAGGATGAATTGTTAAGCTTTACTGTTAAGATTCACAATAAAAATAAAGTATTTTACTTAAACTGTCAAGGGGATTTTTAATATTAATCTAATATTGTTGTAACTTGCCTATATTATACATAATTATTCTGCTCGAAATCACAAATAAACTTGTCCAAATACCAAAAATTGTATGCCCTTACAAAAAACAGCAATTATCCAAAAGTACGATGCAGCTTCGCTATATCTTGAAACTTGTATCAGCCATGATATATTTTGCCCTTTAGCCAAATGGGAAATACATACACTATAGTTGAGAAGTAATCATTAAACCGGATAATCTTTTAAACCAAAATCAACAAACGGCGGCGTAGCTCAGGGGTAGAGCGGGGCTCTCATAAGGCCTGTGTCGGTGGTTCAAATCCACCCGTCGCCACCAATAACCAAGAAGATTGAGTAAATATCTATTAACCCCTCAGTAACAATTTTCCTTTCCACCTCTACAATTTCTTTTTGCATTTCCTCGATCCTAAATTATAATTTCAGTCATACAATGCAATTAACCGGTCTGGATATGAGTGTGAATTTAAAGAAATTTGACACATCCCGCTTCGGGACATTCTGCAGCTTTATGCTTCCTTTAATATTGCTGCTTCAATTATCTCTGCCTGGAGTCGCTCTTTGCTTGGAGCAAGACGGTAATGTAGAGCTTGAGACTTACGCTAATGGTACTTGCTATGAAAAGAGCTCTGGCACTCCGGCTGTTATTCATTTGTCCGAAGGTATAAGCAGTGAGCACTGTGGCAGTTGTATTGACATCCCAACTACAGATAAGAACTCAGAGTATAAAGCCGTATCTTCAAACGACCTGACACCTGAGATTGATATACATGCCTTTCTAGTATACGAGCTTACACCTGAGGTGCCTCTTGGTACACCAGGCCAAGTTTTACTGGTTCAGGAAATTCTCAATTATAAGAGTTTTCTGGACTCACTCCACACAACTGTAATTACCTGCTAATCATTCCCAAATCTTCTTAGTACATACCCGGCTCAGTAATTGAGCACTGGGATAATTGTGTATTTCTATCGGGTAACTCCGTTTATTTTATTTGAACTTACAAAGGAGAACTCCTATGTATGTGAGATTTTTGGGAATATTTTGTTTAGTACTAATAATAAGTATCAGCAGTTTTGCAGAGGATAGTGAAAAGATAAAACCAAGGGTCCTGGGTGATGATATTAAGGTATATCAATCCCCTGGTGAGGATGAGGAATTTTCACTCTCCGAAGAATTCGTTGAGCCTACCGGTGCAATCACGCTCCGCCATGCCCTTTCTCTTGCGCTCTATAACAATCCCGGGCTTAGAGCATTTTCATGGGAAGTCAGGGCCCGTGAGGCCCAAGCCCTTCAGGCGGGGCTACCCCCTAATCCCGAGATAAGTTTTGAGGTAGAGGACTTCGGAGGCACAGGCTCGGTGGAAGGGTTTGACGGGACCGAAACCACTATTCTCCTGAGCCAGCTTATCCCGCTCGGCGGAAAGCTCTCTAAGAGAAAAAAAGTTTCATCACTTAACACAAACTTAGCCATTTGGGATTACGAGTCCCAGAGAATTAATGTTCTGACTCAAACCACCCTTTCATATATTAAAGTGCTGGCCGCTCAGGAAGAGTATAAGCTTGAGCTCAAATTGGTGGAATTAGCTCAGAAAGTCCACTCGGTGGTTTCAGAGCGAGCTCGTGCCGGAGAGATATCCCCCATCCAGGAAAAGATGTCTCAGGTAGCGCTGTCCGGCACTAAAATAAAATTAGAGCAGAGTAGGCGCGAGCTCGAAGCCTCCAAGAGAATCCTCACCTCAATGTGGAACGGTACAGAACCAAAATTTAATGTGGCAGAAGGCAACCTGTATTCTATTTCTCCCATTCCCACATATGAAAGTTTAAGCGCTTTACTTTCGGACAATCCTGAAATCGCCAGATGGTCCAGTGAAATTGAGCAAAGACGGGCGACCATAAAGCTTGAGAAAGCAAACGCTATCCCGGACCCGTTTATCAGCGGGGGCTACCGCCACATTAGCGAAAGAAATGACAACGCTTTTGTCGTAGGACTCTCGATCCCGATACCAGTGTTAAACCGTAACCAGGGTGCAATTGCCGAAGCCAGGCGGAGATTAAACAAGGCGGTTGAGCAGCAGCAAAGCGCAGAGACTCTTGCAAACAGAGCGCTTGCCGAGGCTTATGAGAACCTTTCCGCTTCATACGATGAGGCGATGATATTAAAGGACACTGTGTTGCCCGAGGCCGAGAGCGCTTATGAGCTCATTTTTGAGGGCTACCGGGAAGGCGAATTTCCACTGCTAAATGTTCTGGTCGCTCAAAAAGCTATTTTCAATGCAAAGCTTCAATATATCGAGGCGCTTCTTTTATATCACAGCTCGGTGGCAAATGTGGAACGGCTTACCGCGACCCCTCTAGAAGAGATACAAAAGTATCGGGGAGATGAAATTCCCGCTGCTGAAGATAAAACAGGAAGTAAGAAAGACGAGGATAAAAGGGAGAATATAAATGAGTAAAAAACGGGTACTTATGTTTAGCTTTATAACGATAGTGTCTTTATTTGCCGCTCTCTTAGGCTGCGGCGGCGCTGAGACTGACAAAACCGGGGGAGGTGAAGAAGCGCATGAAGATCATGCGGGCGAACATTCGGATGAAAAAGGTCACATTCAGCTTTCAGAGGAAGCCCTTTCTACAATAAACATAAAAACTGCTGTTGCAGAACAAAGACCTATGAGCAGCGAGATTAAAACCACAGCGGTAATAGAACCTAACAGGACCAGGATAGCGCATGTGAGCCCCCGCATATCCGGGAGGGTGGTTGATGTCATAGCCTTTCTCGGAGACAGCGTAAAAAAGGGGCAGGTTCTGGCTGAGCTCGACAGTATAGATCTTGGACAGACTAAAGCCGAGTACCTGAAGTCAAAAGCAAACCTTGAAGTGGCGCGCGCAAACTACTCAAGAGAAGACCGGCTGTTTAAGAAGCAGATTTCGTCCGAAAAAGAATACCTCTATGCAAAGGCGGAGTTCATTCGCTCGGAAGCAGCGCTTAATGAAGCAAGAGAGACGCTCAGGTTGCTTGGCCTGAACGAGGAGGACATAAAGTCTCTTAAATGGGGAGGGAGTAATCAACCGGCCTCTATCTTCCCTTTAATCGCCCCATTCACCGGTACAGTGGTGGAGCAGCATATCGTGCTCGGGGAATTCATAAAACCTGAAGACAAACCCTATACAATTGCCGACCTCTCTCACCTCTGGATTCAGCTGGATATATACGAGCAGGACTTAAGGTGGGTTGAGGACGGGAAAACTGTAGATATTAACGTGAACTCGTATCCGGGGGAGCGTTTTGAAGGAACAGTGACTTATATAAGTGATATTCTGGACGCGTCTACCCGGACTGCCAAAGCTAGGGTCGAGATCCTGAACCCGGATGGCAAGTTAAAGCCCGGAATGTTTGCGACCGCCGCTATATCTGTACCATCATCAGGCAGCGAAGAAGTGATCGTTATCCCTGGTTCCGCCCTCCAGCAAATCGAGGGCAAGAGTGCGGTGTTTGTACAGGAAGGTGAAAACAGTTTTGAGATGATCGGAGTCACCCTCGGTCAGAATTCAGGTGAATACGTAGAGGTGATTTCGGGACTGGACCCGGGTAGCAAGGTTGTAACTGAAGGCGGATTCTATCTTAAATCAATTCTTCTAAAAGAAGAGCTTGGCGAAGGGCATGCACACTAAAAAGGGGAGTAATTTTAAATGCTAAACCGAATATTGGAATTTTCACTTGCTAACCGTTTTCTTATCATAATACTTGCGCTTGTCGTAGTCGGCATAGGCCTGCGCTCAATGCTGAAGCTCCCTATAGACGCTGTGCCCGACGTTACACCAAATCAAGTACAAATACTTACAAACTCTCCGGGGCTCGGACCCGTCGAGGTGGAGCGCTTCATTACTTTCCCCGTGGAGACCGCTATGTCGGGGCTGCCGGGTATAGAGGGTATACGCTCGGTCTCACGCTTTGGGCTCTCTGCAGTTACAGTGACTTTTAAAGAGGACGTGGATATCTACTTTGCGCGCCGCTTGGTAATGGAGCGGCTTCCACAGGCCCGGGAAATGATTCCTGAAGGGTTCGGCACACCCGAGATGGGCCCTATATCCACCGGACTCGGAGAGATATACCAGTTCGAGGTGAAGGGCGAGGGATACTCACTGATGGAGCTTCGCTCCATTCTCGAATGGGACATAGCGTTTAAATTAAAATCCGTACCCGGGGTTGTGGAAGTTAACACTTACGGAGGAGAGCTTAAAACCTATGAAATCCAGCTCAGCGCCGATAAGCTCGTCTCGTTCGATCTGTCTATCGACGGGGTGTTTCAGGCGCTCGAGAATAACAACACCAACTCGGGTGGGGCATACATTGAACATAACCAGGAGCAGTACCTTATTCGCGGCGAGGGTCTCGTCAGAGGATTAAAAGATATCGGCAACATAGTTGTCGCAACGCGAAATGAAGGCACGCCTATATTTATAAGAGATATAGCAGAGGTTGCTTTCGCACCAATGGTAAGGCAGGGCGCAGTAACCAGAGACGGAGAGGGTGAAGCTGTGACTGGGGTCGTAATGATGCTCATCGGGGAGAACTCCCGAACCGTAGTCAACAGAGTCAAGGAAAAGGTAGAAGAGATTAAGGAATCACTCCCTCCGGGTGTTGCTATCGACACTTACTATGACCGGACCGAGCTTGTACGCAATACCATAAAAACGGTAACTAAAAACCTGGGAGAAGGGGCGCTCCTGGTAATAGTCATTCTTTTTCTCATCCTCGGAAATTTCAGGGCTGGTCTCATTGTAGCTGCAGCTATCCCGCTCTCGATGCTCGTAGCATTTACTGGGATGAACTATTTCCGTATCTCGGGAAATCTAATGAGTCTCGGAGCGATTGATTTCGGTCTCATTGTGGACGGGTCTGTGGTAATGATCGAAAACATAGTGCGCCATTTATCGCTTAAACCCCAAATGGGGTCTGCAAATGAAGTCACTACAAAAGAAAATGCGTCGGGAAATAGAACTAATATTATAGAAGTGATCTTAAAAGCGGGACGCGAAGTGCTACGTCCCATAGTCTTTGCGGTCGGCATAATAATAATTGTATATATCCCGATCCTGACTCTTCAGGGCGTTGAAGGGAAGATGTTCAAACCAATGGCGCTTACTGTCATCTTTGCGCTGATCGGCTCACTCGTTCTGTCTTTTACGCTCATGCCTGTTCTTGCATCGTATTTTCTTAAAAAGGGCGCTCACGATAAGGAAACTTTTATCATCAGAAAGGTAAAACAGTATTATCTGCCCCTGGTACGAAAAACTATTTCACGCCCCAAAATAACTGCTGCCGTAGCAGGCACAATATTTTTTCTGAGCCTCATATTTGTTCCCTTTATGGGCGCTGAATTTATCCCGAAGCTGGACGAAGGGGCGATTGCGCTACAGGCATGGAGGCTCCCGAGCGTGTCGCTAGAAGAGTCTGTCCGGAACACCACCATGGTAGAAAGAATCCTTAAGAAATTTCCGGAGGTGATAACAGTAGTCTCGCGAACCGGAAGGGCTGAAATCGCAACAGACCCGATGGGGGTTGAGATAAGCGATATATACGTAATTCTAAAACCTCCTTCCGAATGGAAATCGGCTGAAACGAAGCATGGGCTTGTCGAAAAAATGAACGAAGCACTGACTAAAGCGCTACCCGGAACGATGTTCAGTTATTCCCAGCCTATAGAGCTTCGCGTGCAGGAATTGATTGCGGGAGTTCGCTCGGACGTGGCAATCAGTATTTACGGGGACGATCTCGAAACCCTCGAGGAGCTCGGCGGAAAAGTCGTAAGGGTTATTTCTAAAGTTCCCGGAGCCGCGGATACGAAAGCCGAGCAGGTGGCGGGGCTGCCATACCTCCGGGTAGTGATAGACAGAGACGCGATTGCCCGTTACGGAATAAATGCAAGCCAGGTGTTAGACACTGTAGAGGCGATAGGGGGGAGGCAAGTAGGGCAGGTGCTTGAAGGACAGAAGCGTTTTTCCATGCAGGTGCGGTTTTCACCTGAGGACAGAGCGAGTTTTGACAACATAAAGAACATCCGGGTGTCTGATCAAAACGGAAGGTTAATTCCCTTGAACCAGCTGGCTGATATTCGCACGGAGGAGGGACCTGCACAAATAAGCAGGGAGAATATTCACAGGAAACTTTCTGTGGAGACAAATGTCAGGGGCCGTGACCTCGCAAGCTTTGTGGGAGACGCGCAAAAAGCCGTCCGGGACCAGATGGAGCTGCCTCCGGGTTACTGGATTGAGTGGGGAGGGCAATTTGAGAACCTTGAGCGTGCAAGCTCGACCCTGGCAATTGTAGTACCGGCTGCGCTCCTTTTGATTTTTATTCTTCTTTATATGACTTTTGGCTCTGTGCGTCCGGCACTTATGATTTATCTGAACATCCCTTTGGCCGCTACGGGTGGAATCATTGCTCTATTTCTGCGTGGAATGCCCTTTAGTATTTCGGCGGGGATAGGTTTTATAGCTCTTTTCGGTATTGCTGTATTAAACGGCGTTGTTCTCATGTCTTATATAATTCAGAGGAGGAAGGAAGGAAAAGACCCGACCGAGGCTGCCCGAGAAGGAGCGGAAATACGTCTCCGTCCGGTGCTCATGACGGCACTAGTGGCGAGTTTTGGCTTTATTCCTATGGCGCTCTCTACGAGCGCCGGCGCGGAGGTACAAAGACCTCTTGCAACAGTTGTTATCGGAGGGCTTGTTACTTCTACTCTGCTGACTCTGCTGGTGCTTCCGGCAATATACAGCTGGCTTGAGAAAAAAGCTGAAGTGAACGCATAATTCGGAGAACACCAAATAATCATGGAAGAGGGGTGCGACTCAGCTCTCCTCTTCTTCGTCCCCTTGGAATTCAAGAGCGCAGGAATTGATGCAATACCTAAGCCCCGTCTCTTTCGGGCCGTCAGGGAAAACGTGCCCCAGGTGAGCGTCACAGTTACTGCATAGTACCTCGGTCCTCACCATACCGTGGCTCTGATCGACTTCCTCGGCCACCTTACCATCCCCGTGAGGCCTATAAAAGCTCGGCCACCCAGAGCCCGAGTCAAACTTGGTATCCGAGCCAAAGAGCTTCTCGCCGCAGCTTATGCATACGTACAGACCCTTTCCTTTATGTTCGTGGTATTTACCGGTAAAAGGCCTCTCGGTACCCTTTTCCCTCGTCACATGGTACTGCTCTTCGGTAAGGGCGCTCCGCCATTCATCGTCCGTTTTTTTTACTTTATTTGCCATGCCTGTCTCCCTATCAGAATATGTCATATAGGATACCAGTTCAGGCGAAAAGGTTGCAAACCGGGAATTAATTCCTTCTAGGATTATCCGGGCTTTCGTTTCTCAATAGTGAGCCATGCTACCAGAGTGCTTAAAAGCACAAGCCCGGCCGATATCATCATCATCAGTCGATAGCTCGCTAAGAATGAAGTGTCTATGGAAGATCTTATAATTTCCCGGGTCTTTGGCTCTACATTATCCGGTATTTCTATAAGCAGAAACTTAATGCGCTGCGAATCTATGTACTGCCTTGTCTCTTGAGGTAACTCCAGCTGATCGAGATCTCTGTCGAGATTTCTGTTAAATGTGCTAAGAGCAAACACACCCATAACGGCAATTGCGAGAAGCCCGGCGATCCTGCCAACGGTGTTATTCACTCCGGACGCCACGCCCGATTCTTCGAGCCCGACCGAACTCATCACGGCTGTTGTGAGAGGAGAGATAACGATTGCCATGCCGATGCCGAGCATAGTAATCGCGGGGAATATCGTAGTCCAGTAACTCCCTCCGATATCAGGAAGCGTAAAGAGATAAAAACCGATAGATGCTAGTATTGTTCCGGCTATAATTGCCGGTTTCGCTCCATACCTGGCCACCGTACCCCCGGCCCATCTTGAGAAAAGAACTAGTGCTATCACAAGGGGAACGAAAGCGAGTCCTACTCCGGCAGCCGAATACCCTTGCAATTGTATAAGGTTAAAGGGGATAAAAAATATTGCGCTGCTCCACGCGGCCCAGTAAAGAAACGATATCAGGTTCGCCCCGCTGAAAGTCCTTGATCTGAATAGGCTAAGCGGCATCATCGGCGAAGACGCCCGCCACTCATATATAATGAAGGAGATAAAGAAAATCCCCCCTGCTACAAGCGGAACAATAACTTTGGGATGTCCAAAACCTATATTTCCGGAATCTACAAGAGCGAAGACTATACATCCAAGTGCCAGTGTCGCGAATAACGACCCCCAGATATCAAGCCCCCCGGTTCCGTTTTCCTTTTTACTCTCCGGTATGCGCCAAAACAGAACTCCTAAAACGATCAGAGCCAGCGGCAGATTAATGAAAAACACCAGCCGCCAGGATATATTCTGTGCAAGCCAGCCGCCCAGTATCGGGCCCAGAGCCGTAGTTACCGCCGTAAACGCCGACCACGTACCTATGGCTCGCCCACGGTGTTCTTCACTGAACGAAACAGTAATAATAGCCAAACTCCCCGGTACGAGAAGCGCCCCGCCAACGCCCTGAAACGCCCTTGCAACAATCAACTGACTCGTGCTTGGAGAAAGGCCGCACCACATCGAAGCCACTGTGAATACCACCACGCCTAAGGCAAATATACGTTTTCTGCCAAACCTGTCTCCGAGCGCCCCACCCAGGAGCATTAGTGAAGACATAAAGAGCGCATACGCCTCCATCACCCACTGTACTTGGGGTATAGTCGCGTTAAGCTCTTGCTGAAGCACAGGCACCACAACATTCATTGCGGTACTGTCTATGAAGGCCATGCCAGACCCTATGATGGCGACCACCAAAATCCATCTACCGGTGCGCTTATTTACAAAGTTTACGCCGGACACTTCTTCTGGTGCGCTTTGCTCAGGCGCTTTTTTAATTACTTCAGGCATATTAAGACCCACTAAGTTTCTTAATAGCGGCGGCATTGTCAACCGAAACTAAACTTAGAGCCCATTAAACATAACCTATATTAGCCCCGCTTGCTCATCATATATAAAGTGAGAGGGTCGTATCCGATGTTCATGTTTCCTTTAGAGCAATATCTAATTAAAAAGGTGCACCAACACAATCATCTTCACGGGTTATTAAAATCATCGGGAAACGGGTCTTTGTTATCCCTGCTAACTCTATCCTATTGCGAAACGCCGTGGTGGTATAAGCTGCCTCTGTAGGTCCCGAGTAGAGTCGAAAAAACTTTATTCTGAAGAAGCCTTACCGTTAAATCCCCTAATCGAGCAGAGATTAAATCCGATAAAAAGAGCAGCCTCGGCTGGAACGGAAGAATAATCCTAGCCCTATTATGCTCCACACCATCCAGCACCGCTTTTGCCACAGTCTCTACTGATATCGGAGTAAGTCTCCTGAACGGCGGCGGCATGTCCTCGGGTTTTACGTTATCCAAGAGCGGTGTTTGCGTTAGAGCCGGGTGGATAATAGAGACATTGATCCCTGAGCCTCTCATCTCCTGCCTGAGGGCATCGTTGAACCCTGAAATTGCATGCATCGCTGCTGAGTACCCTCCGAAATGGGGAAAAGCCTTTTTACCCACAACAGAAGACATATTCATAATATACCCCGAGCCCTGCCTCTTCATGATGGGGAGAACCTCAGTCGTAACATTAACCGTTCCGAAGTAATCAGCGTCCATCATCTTCTTAGCATTTTCGGCAAAATTATCGTCTTCTACCCTGCCGACATATGAGCTTCCGGCGTTATTAAATAGAACGTCGATAGAGCCGTAATGAGAGACAACATCACTGACCATGTTGCTCACTTGCTCTGGTGACGATATGTCTGTAGGCACAACTAAAACATTGGGATTCAGGGCTCTGATTTCCTCAGCCACCTTATCAAGCTTTTCCCTGGAGCGGGAGACTAATACTGTTTTTGCGCCTTCCCGGGCGAACTCAATCGCCGTCTCTCTGCCAATACCGCTTGAAGCACCTGTTATTACAACTACCTTATCCTTAAATCTTGATTTGTTACTCATGGTTAATACCTCCTTATTTTTAGAGTTTTTTGAATTATTATTATTCTCATACTGCCAATTTCTCTACACTTGGAGCACCTTTGTCGCTATTCGGCTTAAGAAGAGCAAGCCCCTTCTGCTTTGCGGTAACAAGCCACTCTTCACTATCGTGTGCAAGTAAAGGCTCTTTAATTAACGGGTAACCGCGCTCAGACTCCCAGCGGTCAAGCCGAGGTGTGCGTGTAACCATTATTCTCAGAAGTTGCCAGAACGCGCTTAGCTTACCGCCGATTTTTAATCCCGGAAACACAAGCTCTGGATGTTCTATGTAACGGCGGGCCGTAACCTCGAAATCCTCAGGAGCCCTTCCGGTTACAAGCTCGACATGATCAGTCGGAGCGCCGACTGCATAGGTCCCGCCCCTTAACTCCTCGGCATAACGACGGATCTGGGCTATCTCGAAATTTGAGAACCCCATAACCTTAGAGGCTTTTGTGAACATAGATATAGGGATATCTTCATAAGCGACACTTCGATCAAGAATTTTGCCGAATATGTTTGCAGCGTCGTGTCCGGAAATAAGCTTCGGCCCGGTAGGGCGATAACTCTTACCGATATGAGCTTCGGGCTCCGCCAGGACGAAAGCCGCGACAGAGGCAATATCCTCGTTTGAGGGCGGTGCGTTAAGCCCTTCTCCGTAGGGGAGCATAAGCTTACCAAAGTGGGCGACAGCAGGTAAGCCGAAGAAATATGTGAATGCAAACAGGCCGGGGTTAACATAGACAACATCCACACTCGGCATCCACTGAAATATATTGTTGGATATCCAGTGCTCACGTTGATGAATCGACGGATGCAAGGGGTGAGGGTTCCAGGCAGTTAAGAGAGCTACTGTCTCTAGCTTTGCTTCCTCTGCGGCCAAGGCAAAAAGCATAGAGCCGTGTAAAGCGTTTTCAGCAAATGGCGGGCAATAATAAGCGCGCTGCACATTCATGAGCGCCTTTCTGATATCCCTCATATCGTAGAGGTCCCCGACAAAGATTTCAGCACCGGCTTTTCTTAAGCGCTCCGAGCGCGCGTCCTGTCGCCTGACGAAAGCACGAACCGGAAAGCCCATCTTCAATAATTGTGCAGCCAATATCGATCCCGTATGCCCCCCAGCCGATGTAACAAGAATTCTTGGTTTACTCATTGCAATACCTCCTTATAGGTGTATATACACATATAGATCTAAATTTTTTACTTTTGATTCAGCTTTTCTGTCAGACCTGTCAGGTTCGAGATCATTGAGCTCCAGTTCTCAAGGCCCAGCGCGGTTTTTATTTCTTCCTGTGTTTTCTTCCATAACGGCAGGGCATCGGATAATACTTCCTTACCACCGCTTGTAATATTGATAATTTTTGCCCTCCGGTCACTGCCCTGTTTTATTTCAATAAACTCTTTTTTCTCCAGAGGTGCTAGGTTACGAGCAAGTGTAGTTCTGTCCACATGCATCAAATCTGCAAGCTTTGTCAAAGAAATCGGCCCATGCACAAAAATGTGACCTAAAACCGTATACTGAGTGCCTTCGAGTCCCATAGGTTTAAAAGCTTCGTCAAAAAGATTTTGCACAATCCTTGTCGCTTTCTTTAAATTAAAGGCTGTGCATTCCGTGCATCTAGAAACTTCGTGCCTGCTTAATTCGCTCACATTAACATTCTTTTTCATCATAATAGGAGTATATACACCTATTATGATCTTGTCAAGAAGTTTTTTTCATTCCTAATGATTTTATTGCCCAGACTACCAATCGGAGGAGTAAATGTTTGCCCTATCAAGCCTTTTTTCCTATAAT
>DEIM01000131.1:0-5988 GCA_002352485.1 Candidatus Dadabacteria bacterium UBA2774 | reverse complement strand
GTCACTGGCGGCATTGCGGCCTACAAGTCCTGCGACCTTGTCCGTCAGCTCGTTAAGGGAAATGCATCTGTACAGGTAGTTATGACACAGAACGCAACCGAGTTTGTCACGCCTCTTACTATGCAGACACTCTCCGGAAACCGTGTTGCTTTAAAGACTTTCGATCTTGCCTGGGAGGCGGAGATAGGACACATAAGCCTCGCGGATAACTCAGACGTAATCGTTATAGCCCCCGCATCGGCAAGCTTTATCGGGAAAATCACCTCGGGTATCGCAGATAGCCTCCTTGCTACAGTTATCCTCGCAGCGAAGTGCCCGATCATACTTTGCCCGGCCATGAATGTGAATATGTACTCAAACCCTGCCGTTCAGGAAAATCTCACTAAACTCAGGCAGCGCGGACTGATTATTATAGAGCCCGGTGAGGGCGAGCTTGCATGCGGCTGGGAGGGCAAGGGAAGACTACCCGAGATAGACGATATAGTGTATGAAATTGAAGCGGCACTAACTCCCAAAGATTTAAACGGAGAGAAAGTGCTCGTAACAGCCGGAGCAACACGTGAACACATCGATCCCGTAAGGTTTATTTCAAACCCCTCAAGCGGTAAGATGGGATACGCTCTGGCAAATGAAGCGCGCAAGAGAGGGGCTCAGGTAAAACTGATATCGGGAAAGACAGATTTGACGCCGCCATATGGAGTGGAGCTCATTCATACTGAGAGCGCTTCAGATATGTATGATGCTGTAATCAAGCACCTAAAATGGTCTACCATCGTAATCAAAGCTGCGGCAGTCGGAGATTACACACCGCAAATCAAACAAAACGGTAAGATTAAAAAAGAAAGCGGCAAGAAAACTATCGAGCTAAAACAGACCAGGGACATATTAAAAGAAGTAGGAGGCAAAAAGAACGGCCGAATTGTCATCGGTTTTGCGGCAGAGAGCGAGAATCTTATTAAAAACGCAAAGGAAAAGCTCAAAAGCAAAAAAGCCGATATGATAGTAGCCAACAATATTCTTGAGCCCGGAGCCGGGTTTGAAAAAGATACCAATAGAGTACATCTACTATACGGGGGTAATACCGAAGAGCTCCCGCTCATGTCAAAATCGGATATTGCTCAGAAGGTTCTCGATAGAATTTCCTCCATCAAGAGCTAGGAAGTAAATTTCTAAACCCCCTAACTGAACCGCATTACTATATAAAATAAAATTTCATTCCCACAAATACTAGAATGAGCATCAAATGCACATAAGAATGCAGCAATCCCTTCTGAACAAATCCAGGACGCTTAATTACAAATCAGTATGTAACTTAAAAAGTAGCTCTTTTCAGGTCTTGGCTATTAGCCCAATACAGCGTCTTTACACGCTTTGGCTACCCTGAACTTAACTACAGTCTTGGCCGGTATATCGATTTCCTGACCGGTTGCGGGGTTTCTTCCTTTCCGCGCTTTCCGGTCATTAAGAACCAATTTACCTATTCCGGGAAGAGTAAATTGTTTGTTCTTCCTGGCTTCGCTATAAGCGACAACAGCTAGCTCGTCGATAATCTCAGCTGCTGTTTTTTTGGTGATCCCAGCCTTCTCGGCTATGTGGGCAGATAATTGTGATTTTGTCATAGGCATATACCCTGCTACATCCCTCTCCTTTGGATTTAGTCTTAATTTGTCATATTACAGAAAAATGCCTGAAAAATCAATATGTTCTGAGAAAAAAATAAAGAAGACTTTAAAATCGTTGCCACAAGTAGCCGGAGGCATTACATGTTTTTAAAGATTGCACGAAAGGTTTTGATTCCTACCGAACCTTTGTATAATTAATATAACAATCTGGAAATTATTGTGTAGTCTTATTCCGAGAGATCTATTTAATATCTAAGATAAAAACATGAGGACTAATAAAAGAAAACAATGGGTATGGTTCTTTGGCTTCCTTCTGGCATTCCTAGTGCTTAGCATCGGACTCTACGTTCGCATGATCTCTGTGCGTACATCAGCGTTTGAAGGGGAAACCGAAAAAAAGCTTACGCCCGTAAGAGTACAAGACTCATCGGTTACGGAAGTATGGAGAACCACAAGCTTTCTGGCGCGGCTCGAGGGCGGACAAACGGTAAGCATTAAAGCGGACGTCAGCGGATGGGTTGTTGAGAAAAAAGCCGTATTGGGCGAGCATATTGAAAAAGACCGGCTTCTTATTGTGCTTCAGGACGACCGCAAGGTTTTCAGACTCAAAGAATCCGAAGCGCGGCTCAAGGCTGCCAAAGCCAACCTGAATGAGCTCAAGCGTAAATACGATCAAACCGTTACACTTGTTGAAAAGGGCATTGTAGCGCGCGACACACTAGATTCTCTCTCAAACCAGGTATCCTCTGAAGCTTCGAGCGTGGACGGTCTTGAAGCCTCTTACAACTTAATGAAATGGGATGTAGAGCACTTAAACGTGAGGGCGCCAATCTCAGGCAACGTGTCAGAGATAATTCCGGATATTGGTCAGGAAGTAACTTCAGGCGAAGTGGTTGCTGGAATGGTAAGTACTTCAAACGAGCGCGTAGTGGCAGGGGTCGAGCCCAGATGGGCTAGGGCGATCAAACCCGGCATGACAGTGAATCTCAACACAACTCTAAACGGGACTTTTGAACAAACACAGGCGCGTGTAATTGGTGTAAGCCCCGGCATGGACTCTCTTTCGGGAACCTATGAAGTAGAGGCTGAAATAATAGACAACAAGTACAATTGGTGGCCTGGAGAGATCGTTAACATGCAGGTGCCCGTTGAATTACTAAAAGATGTGATCATAGTACCGAGGACAGCAGTACTGTCTGACAACCGCGATCTTTTCATCTTCGTTTACCAAGATGGAAAAGCTCAAAAGATCCCGGTTTCGGTTGTTTGGATAAATGAAAACGAGGGCAGCATACCTTCACACATGATACCGGAAAACAGCAAGGTCATCGTAGAAGGCCACGTTGGACTTGCCGGTGGACAACTCGTCCGCTTGATGCCGTAACCCCGAAGAGCCTCTAATGCACATTGCCGAATTCTCAGTTAAAAACCCCGTACTAGTAAACCTCCTTATGCTCTCAATACTCGTTGTTGGAATACTTTCCGCAACGAGACTTCCGCTTGAGCTGTTTCCCTCTATAAAGCTCGAGCTTGTGACAGTGAGCACGGTTTTTCCCGGAGCTTCGGCTGAAGACGTTGAAAAACTTGTCACCATTCCCATAGAAGACGAAATTAACGATATAAGCGGCATAAAAGTGCTGCGCTCCACTTCATCGGAAGGACTCTCCTCCGTTGTGGCAGAGCTTTACACCGGGGAAGACATTCAAAAGCTGGCGCAGGAAATTCGATCCGAAATATCAAGGATCGAGGACAAACTCCCGGATGATGCGGAAGACCCGATTGTAGAGGAATTCGACGCCAATTTTCCTCTCATAAGCGTCGCCATAGCAGGCGACCTCCCACAGGAAACTCTCAGGAGCTACGCCCTATCACTTGAAAATGAGCTCAAGCTCATCAGCGGAGTAGACAGCATAATCACCTCCGGGCTCGGCGACCCCGCATTTTGGGTTTACGTGGATCCCGACAAACTCCGCCAGTACGGAGTAAGCCTGGAAGAAGTGGCAACAGTAATCGACCAGAAGAACCTCGACCTGCCTGGCGGAGCTGTAGAACAGGGAGACTCGGAGATACTTGTAAGAGTCACGGGACGCGTTCAGAAAGTAGAAGACCTACTCAATATCCCTGTAAGACGAAGCGACCAGGGTAGACACATATTACTTAGGGATATAGCGAGAATAGAACAGGGCGAGCAGAAGACCAGAACCAAGGCCCGCGTAAACGGTCTCCCGTCCATCAACTTCTGGATCAATAAGCAAAAGAACACAGACTCGATAAAAACCGTTACGACAATAGAAGATAAAGTCGAAGAATTCAGGGGAAGAGTGCCCGAGGAAATACAGCTATATACTACAAACGACACCTCTTACTGGGTCGAAAAGAGATTCGAGACGATGGTTAACAGCGGTCTAATAGGTCTTGTTGTCGTGCTCATAATTCTCGCCCTGTTCCTGGATTTAAGGGCGGCTATCGTAGCCGCAGTCGGACTTCCTGTGGCTTTCTTCGGAGCTTTTATACTAATGCAGTTCTCGGGGATCACGCTAAACGTGCTCTCCATGTTCGGCCTCATATTGGTCCTTGGGATAATTGTCGATGACGCCATTATCGTAGCCGAGAACATACAGCGTTACTTACAGCTCGGATACTCTGCAAAAGATGCGGCGATTAAGGGAACAAAAGAAGTTGCCATGCCTGTCGTGGCCACAATTCTCACTAATATTGCCTCGTTCATACCCCTTTTGATTGCGACGGGCCTGATAGGTAAATTTATGTCTATAATTCCAAAGGTCGCGATATTCGCACTACTTGTTTCGCTGATAGAAGCTCTTATCATCCTGCCGTCCCATTGTGCGGATTACTTAAAACCCGGGCGCGCAAACAGACAAAACAGGAGCTGGGTCTACAAGATCCGGTTCTACTATATGAAAGCGCTTACATTCTCACTTAGGCATAGATATATAACAGTCACGACTTTCGTACTGGTTCTTATTCTTACACTCGGCATTTTCATGAAGGTACCGAGGGTTCTTTTCTATTCTCAGGATGTTGCGGAAATCTATATCAGGGTCGAGAATCCCTCCTGGTCCAATATCGACTCTACTGTAAAATCTGTTGCTAAAATTGAAGATGCGGTTAAAGAAATCGTACCCGATCATGTGCTTAAAAACACAATATCGATGATAGGAATAGACCTTACAGGTCAGGAATCCGATCTGGGCGACCACCTTGCAACTGTAATTGTGGAGTTTGAAGATTTCGATGTACGAGAAGAAAACGCGAAAGAGCTTGCCAAGGAAATAAGAAAAAGAGTTGAGAGTGAAGTAGTAGGACCCGTAAGAGTGGATTTTGTCGAATCAGGGGGTCCGCCGACAGGAAAGGCCGTTGACCTCAGGATTATGGGAGAGAACTTTGAGTCCTTAAAAGAGCTCGCCGGGATAGCTTCTGAAAATCTTGAAACTGTCCCCGGTGTAAACAGCGTAAGTGACGATCTGATCTGGGGCAAACCAGAGATCAGAATCAACGTGGACGAGCAGAGAGCTGCGGTGTACGGACTCGACACGCGCACCATTGCAAGGGCCATAAGGGCCGCGGCAGAAGGGCTGACAGTAGCACAAACCCGCCTCGGCACTGAAGAAGCCGACATAATAGTTAAATACGAGCTCCCCTCAGGGAACCTGCTCTCACTACTGGAGTCATATCAGATAAAATCGCCCGGTGGCGGCTGGGTGCCCATAAGCAGCGTTGTCAGCATGAGTGTCGAGCCTAGCATGCTCACTATATCCCGCTATGATAACGAGCGCGCTGTCAGGGTAACGGCTGAAGTTGACGAGAAGATTACTACACCGACTGAAGTCAATGCCTCCCTTTCAGCCTATATTGACGATACCTTAAAGAATTTCCCAGGTTACTCATACGTGTTCGGCGGGGAGGAGGAACAGACAAGAGAATCGCTTGAGAGCATACAGAGGGCGGCCATAATTGCGATCCTTCTTATCTACATAATCCTTGCGAGTATGCTGAGATCCTACACGCAGCCTTTCATTATTATGGCAGTGCTCCCCTTTGCGCTCGTTGGCGTGATGATAGGAATACTCCTTCGGGGCGAGCCTCTCACACTGCCAGCGCTGATCGGGACCGTTGCGCTCCTTGGAATTGTGGTAAACGACAGCCTTATCTTAATGACGTTTATAAACTCGAGGTTTAGTAAAATGGGCAGAGTAGTTGCGGTCGCTTTCTCTGCCAAGCACCGCTTCAGACCCATCGTCCTAACCACTGTGACCACGTTCGGCGGGCTTGCTTCATTAATGATTAAATTCAGGGGGGAGGCCGCGTTCCTGGCTCCGATGGCCATAGCGCTCGGGTTCGGGCT
>DEIM01000122.1 GCA_002352485.1 Candidatus Dadabacteria bacterium UBA2774 | reverse complement strand
ATTCCTGTTTGCAATCATTTTAATTTTTACTCTATGGCTTTAGAGTATTTAACTACAGAGACTTAGTTGTCTTCGAATGAATAAAGATTGGCGTCTTTCCCGCTGTAAATCAATTCAAGATTATTTAAATACGGGGAAATAGGTTCGAGGTTCTCTTTAGGTATTAGAAGTATAGAAGTTCTTTCTTTGCTGAACTTCTCAAATTCTCCTAAGATTTTAAGTTTCTCCTCGATTTGAGTGTTTTCTGAATAGAACAGATTGACGTTTATGACCCTAGATTTGTATTCATTAATACCCTCAGTATAGATATCACCATATGCAACGTACGGCAGCCTTTCGCCGATAAAGAAAATGTAACTGTTTATAGTACCGGGCCTGATATCCGAGTCTTTAGATACAAGAGGCATAATTACAATAGCATCTTCTGTAGTGTTTTCTCTTATCCACTCATAAATATCAATATACTCGTTCTCTTTAGTCACATATATTTTCTTGTTTTCTGTATAAAAATTTGTTTTGTCTACACCCCACATTTTATAGTATCTAAATTCTATAGCGATAATACTTAAGAAAAATATTATAAACACTGTGTATGACAATACCTTTCCCAGAACTCTCAAGACTCCCTTTGTCTTAAAATAAGCGTAGTAAAGCCCTATAATGCTAAGAAATGAAAAAGCGATAGTAGATAGGTAGACAAATTTATATTGATTATTCCCCGGTAACACAACTAATATTGACAATAAATAGCCGAGAATGCTAATTGTGCCAAATAGTGTGAGTATGTCTCTTTTTTCATTACGGGCCATGTAAATTCCTAAAACCGAGAGCGGGATTAATGGGTATATCGATGAGATGATAGATGTAGTAATGTAGTGGATAGATGATCCGAAATGAGTTTCTGCGGGAAGAGCCGCCGCTGCTGAATAAACATAGTGAGAAACAGGCACCAGTAAAACAAGGCAGGATAGACTCAATATAGTCCATTCAGAGATCTTAGTGCCATAAAGATATTTTTTAAGTTCTTTCCTGCGGATATTTACAAGAGTAATAATAAGAGATAATGGGATTATCAGTAACATAAATAGTCCTGAAGTAGTATGGAAAATGAGTCCTCCCGTTATTGCAACTACGAGAAGGACTGACTTCTGTGTGCTTAACCCTTTCTTTAGAATAAGTAGGCATATATATATAGCGAAGCAAAAAAACAAAACTCCTAAAGGTGTACCGTTGAAGTTAAAGAACTTTTGTATAAGCCCTAATAATCTGTTATCTCCCCCCCCCAATTAACTGTGTATGCAATATATCTCTGGCTAAGTCCTGAAGCGACAAATTGTCACTCAGCACAAATTTTGAAGTTATGTGAACTGAATAGAATAGATTTATACCTAGTAGTATCATCAAGTTATAAGAACTCTTGAAAAATGGGCCAATGCTCCCTAAGGTTAAGAGACCTAAGGACTTTCTAATCCAGTATAAGGCAGCTATCAGTGCTGAAATATTTATAAAAACGGACATTTTCAGGGGTGTGGTGTTAAAAATATCAACCAGTACGGCGAGGAGCGCGTGGTAAATCCAGTAAACATTTGCTGCGTATCCCGGTAACACCACATTTTCGGGTGGAGAAAAACCGTGAATAATTTGGAATATATAACCCATATGGAACGGACCGTGGTACGAGAGTTGAATTCGAATGCTTGAAAAGAGCAAAACCACGCCCGGCAAGAGAACAAGATAAGGGAGAAATCCGAAGGCGAAATTTTTAACTGAAAATTGCCCGTCTACATCCGAGCGAAGCTGAAAATATTGAAGAGATAAGAACGCACATATTAAAGCCGCTACTAGTATTATAACCCATACCTTTATGCTTGGATTCTCAATTACTAGACAGCTTATATAGCCAACAACGCCGAAAATCACAAGCGAAATTATTAGTACGTAAAAGAGACGGTCAATGTAGAGGGCGAGCTTTGAATATATTTTTCTTTACTCCCGTTAAAGCAATTACTAACTACTTCATTGGCTTTGAATTACCTAAGGTTCGTCTTAATTTAATAGTGTCGGAAAAAGAAATCAAACAGGCTCTGACTATTCTCCAATTGGCGATTGAGACCTTTCCGGTCTTTCGCTCAAAGTGCTCTACAGGAATTTCCATAACTCTATAGCCTTTCCACTTTGCTGTGAGGGCAAGGAGTATCGAAGGGGCGAAAGCTTCAGGACTGATAGACTCAAGACACTTTGTTAGACAATCCCTTCTTATCAATTTGAAAGGCGAGTTTGCGTCCTTTAGATAACAGCCGAACGATACAAGGTTTACCAGTCTTACGATCCGTGTGATAACCAGCCTGTGAAAAGGGTCGTGCCTCGATGATCTGTAGCCGATTATGAGGTCAGCATTATCAAGCTGGTCATAAAGCTTCCAAAAGTCTTTGGGGTTGTTCTGATAGTCACTATCAGTATGGAAGATCAGCTCTTTAGATGCGTTTTCAAATGCCAGCCTGAGTGCTTTGCCGTGACCGCCGTTTTGCTCGGGTCTTAGTACTTTTATACCCGGGAGCTCTTTTTCAAGCCTCTCTAATATCAAAGGGCTATTGTCCGTGGAGCAGTCGTCTACAATGATGAATTCTGACCCAGGTATAGCTTCAATTATTTCACTGTAATGCTCACGAACCGTTCTTTCGAGAACTTCCTCTTCATTATAAACAGGCATTACGATCGAAATTGGTATTTTTTGTTGCATAATTGAGTTGTCCAGATAGGTTCCGGATGAGAATTATTACTGTAAAGTCAAGAAATTTCTATATACAGCTATTAATTATTTCCTTCTATCTGATGAACTCTACTGTACAATCTTAATATAAACCTCACATTCTTGTATTAGAATGCTAGCTCGGTAAAATTCTAACGAGGAGAGTGTAATGGACCCGAAATCACACGCTAAGCAGTTGATAGGATATTCCTTTCTAGTCGTTTTTGCGAATGACGATACAATCGATGAAAAGGAGCTCAAAATGCTAGAGCGGATAGCGCTCGAAGACAACGTGATTGATGAAGACGAGCGGCGAGTGCTGCAGAAAATATTTTCCCGCGTTACAAAAGAGCAGGTTACAGAGAAAGTATTAGAAGAGATAGAAAGCTTTCGCAGTAAACACCAGATTTAAAATTTCCCTCTACAGTTTAATCCTGTTTAATGGTTAATTGTCGTGACCCATATGTATTTCCCTTTTTGTTATAACCCTGTATATCACTTCGATGAGTACCGAAGATACTATCATTGCGACAAGTATCCATATCTGGCTTCTAGTCTCTGGCACCCTCCAGGTCTGCCAGCATAGAGCTAAAAGAGCTAGAAAGCAAAAAACTGCCGCTAAAATTGATATCCATCCCTTACTCTGAGTCTCTTTTGCGAGCTTGAAGTTCGCTATATTAACGGCCAAGAATATAAGCAGGAACCCCGCGCTCCCCATTGTGGCTATAGCGTCTAAGGGGATAAAATTTGCGATAAACAGAGTTAGGAGGGCGAATATTATCATGCCCTCAAGTGGCTGGCTCCTTATGTCACGCTCTAGCTCTTGTGGCAGCTCACCGTACTTGGCTATAATGTAGGTTAACCTTCCCGAGCCGTAGAATGTTGCATTAATTGCAGAGCTTGTGGCCAGAAGCGCGGCCACTACAAGCATGATGAATCCAAATCTTCCCATGAATGTGCCCGCCGCCTGAGAAAGCGCATAGTTGCTCGCGTTATGAATTGTAGCGAAGTCCATATGACCCACTACTACCATAGTGATAAGGACATAGAGGACTATGACGATTAAAACACCCCCTATATATGCTATCGGGAGCGCTCTCTTTGGATTAATTATGTCTTTGCCGGCGTTTGCAATGAGCTCAAAGCCTTCATAGTTTAAGAATATGATCATTGCTCCTGAGAATATTGCCACAGGCGGCACATAGTACTCAAACGATAACCTTGACCACTCAATCGGTGCAATTAGTCCGGCTATTACAAATACAGCGAGTAAAATCATTTTTACGGAGTTAAACAGGTTCTCTGAGCGGATAGCAAGCCCTGAGCCGAAGAAGTTGACTATAGCGAGAAAAATGATGATTCCGGTAATTAAGGCATGTTTCCAGAATTCATAATCGGCTTTGGGGAAGAGGCTTGCCCCATAGCTTCCGAATGCGTAGGCGTAAATGGCAAGGAGGATGATGTAGCTCAAACAAAGGAGAATATTCGAGGACCCTGTGAATATGCCTTTGCCGAACCCTCTGTTTAAAAACTCCACCGTGCCGCCCTGACTCGGGTAGCGGAGTGTGAGCTTTAGGTAAGAATAACTGGTTAGGAGCGCTACTATGCCTGCTATGACAAACGCTACAGGAGCGGCTCCCCGGGTTAGGTCGACGGTGAGTCCCGTGACTGCGAATATGCCTCCTCCGACCATGCCGCCAATACCTATAGAAAGCGCTGAGAACGTACTTACGCCTGTATTAGCCCGCGGGGAATTGTTTTCTATTTGACTCATTAGCAAAAAATACAAAGATACTGTACTTAGTATGCGATCAGAAATAAAATAGACACAAAGCAAAATAAGCATTGCCGGAGGACAGAATATGGCTCACTATCATGATTCAAAGAACTGGAGGGAGAAGATACATGAAATAATTTTTGAGGCCGACACGCCGGCGGGGAAGCTATTCGATGAAGTCCTGATAGTTTGTATTATTGGAAGCGTTCTCGTTGTTATGCTTGATAGCGTAGACTCGCTCAATGAGAAGTACAGCCATCTTTTTTATGTGCTTGAGTGGGTATTTACAATTCTGTTCAGCATTGAATATGTGCTAAGGCTAATATGTGTCGGGCGCTCTCTTAAGTACGCAACCAGTTTCTTCGGGGTTGTCGACCTTTTGACTGTAATACCTACTTATCTCGACCTCCTGCTTCCAGGTACTAGGTTTTTACTTGTAATAAGGATATTAAGGGTGCTCAGGATATTCCGCGTACTTAAGCTTGCCAAGTATGTGGGTGAGGCGAATCTGCTCATTAAGGCTATTTCGGCGAGCTCGAGGAAGATTACGATCTTTCTTTTCGCTGTCGTAACCATCGTTACCGTGCTGGGCTCGATGATGTATATCATCGAGGGGCCGAAAAACGGATATACGAGCATACCTATCAGCATATACTGGGCCATTGTAACACTTACGACAGTTGGTTACGGTGACATATCGCCCCACACGCCTTTGGGTCAGGCGCTTTCAGTTGTGGTGATGGTAATGGGATACAGCATAATCGCTGTTCCTACGGGTATCGTAACTGTAGAGTTGTCACAGGCATTAAAGCAGGGCTTCCCCACACTCTCTTGCCGGCAGTGCAGTGCGGAAGGGCATGATGACGACGCAAAGCACTGTAAGTTTTGCGGCTCTGAGTTATAAAAGCGTCTATCAAATCAAATATTATTAGCTCTCACGGATTTCCGGTCCAGTATGGCCCTCTTTCTCTCGGCCCCACAGCGGTAGTCGCTTATAACGCCCTCCGTTTACTTGATATTATAGATTAAACATAGTGATTGAATCCACAACCCGGTTCTTGCTCTCTAAAAAAGAGATAGTATGCGGCTTGTTGCCGTTAGGGATTAGAAAATCAATATAATCTAGGTATAAAGACAGCTTTTTTTGATTTTACATACAGGGTCATAATTTGCGCAAGCACAGGATTATATATAAAATATCCGTAAGTAATATGTGTCAGTTAAATTCAGATTTCAGACTAATAAGAGGGTGAATTATGGAAGTAAAGAGAAAAGAACAATCGATGGACGAATTAATAGCCGGACTGCCTGGGGAAGTGAGGGACGAGCTCGATCTCTTTGAGCAGCAGATAAATGACTACCTTGCGGGTAAAACAGGCGAGATTAAATTCCAAAAAATTCGCCTTCAGCTGGGTACCTATGCACAGAGGCAAGAGGGCGTTCAGATGCAGCGCATTAAGATTCCCTTTGGCGGTCTTAACTCGGCGCAGCTCAGGCGCCTGGCCGATGTATCGGATAAATACGCTAGCAATTTCCTTCACCTGACCACAAGACAGGACGTTCAGCTCTATTACATAACTATAGATACGGTGGCGGATATGATGCGCGAGCTTGCAGACGCGGGCATCACCACACGCGAGGCTTGCGGAAACACCGTAAGGAATGTTACAGCATGCCACCAGGCGGGAGTTTCCCCCACGCAAACTTTTGACGTAACCCCTTATGCGGACGCTTTTAAGGATTTTATGCTCCGTAACCCCATATGCCAGAACATGGGTAGAAAATTTAAAGTCTGCTTCGAAGGATGCCAGGATAAAGACCACGCGGGCGTAAGAATTCATGACCTAGGGTTCAGGGCTCGTGTGAAAGAAGTAGACGGAGAGCTTAAGCGGGGATTTCAGGTACACGTCGGAGGAGGCCTGGGGGCTTCTCCATCACTAGGTGTGCTCTGGACCGAGTTTCTGCCGGTTGAGGAGATGATTCCTTTCTCGGCTTCTGTAGTGCGTATATTCGACCGCTTCGGAGAGCGCAAAGTCAGGATGAAAGCGCGTATGAAATTCCTTGTCAGAAAGCTCGGGATCGATGAGTTCAGGAGGCTTGTAGAAGAGGAAAGGGCAGCTCTTAAAGTTGACCCTACGTGGAATGACTATCTAAAAGATATACGTGCTGCTGAAATACCCCCGGCCTTGAATGAAGATTTCCCCAAAGCTGTTGAGAGTATAGAGTCTGATCCTAACTATCAGATATGGAAAGAGTCCTGCGTGCTGCCGCACGAGCTTGAGGGCCTGTGCATGGTAAATATAAAGGTGCATAACGGGGATGTGGACTCGGACGTAGCCAGAACACTCGCCGATATATCGGACATTTATTCCGCAGGGGATATAAGAATCAGCATTAGCCAGAACCTAATACTGCGCTGGGTCAGGGTAAGCTCGCTTCCATCTCTTTATTCGGCATTAAAAGAAATTGACCTTGTTACACCGGGTCCTGAAACATTTGAAGACATAACCGCTTGCCCGGGCGCTGATACGTGCCGGCTCGGCATCACTTCGGCAAAAGGGCTTGCCTCTCATTTGACGGAAAGTATGAAAAACGGTCTGGGAGAGTTCAAAGAGCTCTCTGAAGGGCTTAATATCAAGATTTCAGGTTGCCCCAACGCTTGCGCGCAGCATGTATCTGCGAGCATAGGCTTTCAGGGGGCATCGCTTGCAAAAGGCGGGCGGAATGTGCCTTCAGAGCAGGTATTTGTGGGCGGTGGCCTGTACGGCGACGATACGAAGCTTGCAACATCAATCATAAAAGTTCCAACAAGAAATGCTCCTAAAGTTGTACAGAGACTCCTTGAGCTTTACCGCGACGAAAGGGAAGGGGGCGAGCACTTTAATACGGTTATGGAGAGACTTGGGCGAGATAGGATTAAAGAGGAGATAACCGGTTTCACCGATATCCCCACTTTTGAGGAAGACCCTTCATTCTATGAGGACTGGGGGCACGAAGAAGAGAAGTTTGAGCTCAAAAAGGGTATGAAAGGCGAGTGCGCAGGCGCAACTGTAGAGGAGAAAGTGCCTACATTTGAAGACGCAAGAAAGCGTCTTGAGCAGGCTGAGGCTCTTCTTAAGCACGGTGAGTATGAGAGCTCTATAATGGAGGCATATCATTCATGCGCTGCGAGCGCTCATGTGCCGCTATACACAAAGCTTGTTGACCCGTTTACTACGGAGCAGACTATGTGGGAGTTTGAGAATCTTCTGGTCAGGACAGGTGATGTGGATGAGAAGTGGGTTGACATATCTGCAGTGCTTAAGGATATGGTCGATCAGGAGCCTGAGGAAGAGCTTGCAGCAGAGATGCTCCAGGTTGCCAGGGACCTCTATGGCGAGTGCGAAAGGGTGCAGGAAGCAATTGCCAAGCCTGCTGTAAAGATATAGGGGTTATTTCTAAGAGGTTATCGTAAACTGCCTGAGTGCGTTTTATTGGGAGCGTTTCTTGGTAGATCTGGTTATAGTTTAAGATCTCCGTATCAATTTATATCTACCTTAGATGAATCATTCATTTTCCAGTACTTTATAACAAGGTTTTTGGATACTTTAAGAGAGAAATGTATATACAGGGTACTAAGATAAAGGTCGGGATCAGGATTAACCTGGGAGATCAGGTATTTGAGCCCGGGCTCATGGGAGAGATTGCCGGAAGCGTCGAAAAGATGGTCGGCAAAGCATATTTAGTAAAGTTTGAAGACGGCAGGGAAGCCCAGATTCACGGTGTCCTGATAAAAAACCATACCGAGGTTATTAAAGACAAGGAGTAAATTTAGTCTAGTCTATACTCCCACAGAATTATGTTCATACGGTTATAGGTAATTGCATGGAACAAATAACAAACTTCTTTAACGAGCTTGGTGCTTATAACATGGAGTACCCGGTGCTGTTCGACATCTTCTCTCTCATTGGGCTAGTTGTGCTTGCCTATTTAGCGAATTTTATCGCCAAGAAAGTAATTTTAAGATCAGTCCATCATTTTGCTTCTAGAACCAGTACTCATTGGGATGACTTACTTGTTGAAAGGGGTGTATTCAGGAGACTCTCTCATTTTACGCCTGCAATAGTGATTTACATAATGGCCCCTATTGTATTTAACAACGAGACCGCCGTTTTAGTAACAAAGAAGATAGCGCAGATTTATATGCTACTTGTATCGGCCTTTACGGTTGACGCTTTTCTCTCTGCCATAATCGATATCTACCGGAGCTACTCGGTATCGCAGAAGATGCCTATAAAGAGCATGATCCAGGTCGTGAAGATATTTATTTACTTAGTGATCGGGGTAGTGATCCTCTCAATTATCATAGGAAGATCACCTGCTTTCTTCATAGGGGGTATCGGGGCCATGACAGCTGTGCTGATGCTCATCTTCAAAGACCCTATACTCGGGTTTGCGGCCGGAATACAACTCTCTGCTAATAACATGGTGCGTATTGGGGACTGGATAGAAATGCCAAAATATGGGGCGGACGGCGACGTAGTGGATATATCGCTTACTACGGTTAAGGTGCAGAACTGGGATAAGACTATCAGCACCATTCCGACTTTCGCTCTGGTAAGCGACGGGGTAAAGAACTGGCGCGGGATGTCCGAGTCAGGGGGCCGGAGAATTAAGCGCTCGATAAACATAGACATGTCGAGCGTCAAATTCTGTACCGGAGAGATGCTCGAGAGGTTCAAAAAGTTCCAGTACTTAAGCGGGTATATCGAGGAAAAAAGAAAGGAGCTCTCCGATTACAATATGGATAAAAATATCGATGACTCAGAGCTTGTAAACGGGCGCAGGCTTACGAACATCGGGACCTTCAGGGCTTACCTCACTTCATATTTGAGAGACCACCCCAAAATAAATAAAAACCTCACTTTCCTAATCCGCCAGCTAGAGCCAGGGCCCAACGGAATGCCAATGGAGATATATGTATTTTCTAACGATCAGGTGTGGGCTAACTACGAAGCGATTCAGGCCGATATATTCGATCATATTATGGCTGTCATACCTGAGTTTGAGCTAAGAGTATTTCAGAACCCTACCGGAGCGGATTTTCAGAGTCTAAATCTTACGTAAGTGCTAACGCACCCAATTAATGAATATTGGTGGCCTGTTCTGTGTACGGGGTTTTTGAGTTTAATGCATTTGCGAGCACCGAGTCAAGACCGTATACGTCTTTGTGGAAGCTTACTGAGCCATCGGTATTTGCCCAAGCTGTGAAATAGAGAACATATACCGGAAGGGGCTCTGCAAGATGAACTGTTCTCGTAGTGCCGCTGTAAATTGTGGATTGAACTCTCTGGCCGCTCCAATCGGGGTCGGAATATAAAACAAATTCAGCAAGCCCTATTGGATTCTCAACTCGAATGCAGCCATGAGAGAAATTTCTCTGAGCTCTTTTGAAGTAACCCCTGTTTGGTGTGTCATGGAGATAAACAGAGTGTTTATTGGGGAAGAGGAATTTAACCCTTCCAAGTGGGTTTCTGGGACCCGGTTTCTGGCGGAGCCTGTATTTTCCGCTTAGCACCTTGGAGCGGTACTCTGCATGAGCCGGGTGCTCGGCGGGCTCAGCCTGCTCGGTCTCTGTAACTTCTTCTCCTTCGGAAGCTTCGGTTATCTCTGTCGCGTCTTCTTCAGGAGCGCTCACTTCTTCAATAGCGGGCATCTCAAGCCCTACTGCCTGGATGTTTCTGTCGGACATATAGTTGGGGTCAGTTCTTACTCTGGGGGCTATATCGTCTTTAAAAATGCTGGGTGGGATATTCCAGTAAGGGTTTATCACCATGTGTGTCATCTGCTCGCTGAATATAGGGGTATTCCATTCGGGTTTTCCAACGACGATCCGCATGGTTGTATTGTCGCGGTTGTTGGATACGCCGTATAGATGATAATTGGCTATGTTTACGAGTATGAAGCGGCTGCCCATGTTCCTCGGCAGTATACGAAATCGCTCCATAGTAAGCTCTATTTGTCTTACACGCGTACTTGCAGGGACGTTTAAGTATTCGATTGTCGATTTGCCTACCACACCGTCTACATAGAGCCCGTTTCTTTCCTGGAACCTTAAAACCGCCTGGTGTAGCTCTTCGTCAAATACCTCACTATCTGCTGAAGAAGGACTAAGCTCTCCTGTGACCTTTAAGCGCTCTCTTAGCGCTGAAACCCTCGGGCCCCGCGCGCCTCTTTGGAACTTGGCAGTTCCGGGTACTGTAGGCCAGCCTCCGTTTGAGGCTATTTCCCTGTAACCAGAAAGCGCGTCCCTGAGCTGGGCATATACGGGATATGCAGGTGCAAGATCGATCAATGACTCGCGTATATTATTTTCTGCTACAGATGTAATTAGCAGCTCGTTTAGCGAAACAGGGGTCTCGCCGAACATGAGTTCGAGGTTAATCTGCTCGGGACTTACCCGACCGTATAGCATATCGTGGCCGTAATTTAAGTATGCGTTTGTAAGAAGGAGATCAAGCTCGGCCATAGTTTCAGGGCTTGAGCCTCTGCTTAATACCTGTTCTATCTGGCTTAAGTTATAGTCGCTTGGGTCTAACGCTTCAGCCGGGCTCTCTCTAATAACCTCTATCATTTCATAAGCCTGTGGAAGAGGATCATCATCTCCGGTCCATATGGGGCTGTAGTTCCTGCTCTGGTATAGAGCGGGAAGAGATTTGCTTGCTTTTATGCTCTCTCCAGACACCTGTAAATTGGAAGAGTATTGAGAGCTCTGAATTTTTTGGCTGATACTACGGCTTATCTCTGTAGGCGAGTTTACAGTTTTAGGGGCTTCCGAGGTTTTAGCCGGATCGGGTATTACTTCTGCTTGGTTCGTAACGCAGCCAAGTGTCGCAGCAAAAATCGCTACAAGCGCAAATGTTGATATAGTCCGTAAAAACATGAGCTGTATATTCATTTGTCTTCTTTTTCTCAGGACCCAAGCTTAGAGAGTTAACTCTACTACAGGACCCATTTTCTCTCTCTCTAATTACTCAGCAACCAAGTTAGTATAAATGAAAATGAAAAAATTTGCAGTAGCTCGGCCACCTTAGCAGAAATTATAATACCTATTAATGATAAAGGCTATATTAATTTGATAAAGGGGCTTCAATTTAGGTCTCTCGATATTTCTATAAAACTTTAGTCTCTGTGGTGAGGTTCAGGTCCTTAAATTCTAAACGTTTTACTTTATTCGTAGTGGTTTTGGGGAACTCCTCGAGCCTTAGTGCGAAGTGTCTAATTCTCTTATAGGTTTCAAGCGTCAGGTTTATCTCTCTTACTTCTTTGTTTAAAATTTTCCATACTTCTTCGGTTGCATGCCCTAATTCTTTACCCCCAAGTAGTTTGTTAACCTGATCTTCATCAGGATATAGGAGCGCCTGTATAGCCGAATCATCGGGGCTGAATACGAGGGCTTCCGCTATGAGTGCAGAAGCCGTTAATTTTTCTTCAAGCTCTTCAGGGTGTATGTTCTTTCCGCCCTTTGTCACGATAACAAACTTTTTTCTACCGGTAATATATAGGTAGCCTTCTTCGTCAAAATACCCGATATCACCAGTAAGGAGCCATCCGTCTTGTGTTACAGTCTCACGGGTCGTTAACTCGTTCTTGTAATAGCCTTTCATTATGTTTGGCCCAAGAGCGCATATCTCGCCGTTACCCTCGCTGTCGGTGTCGCGTATTTCCACTTCAACGCTCGGAATGACCATCCCGATACTCCTGGGCTTGGGTTTTGAAACTGGGTTCACGGTTATTAGGGGTGAAGCTTCGGTAAGCCCGTATGCTTCTATTATGTTAAACCCGTAGCGTCTTAATCCCGACGATACCCGCTCTGACAGGGGCGCTCCTGAGGAGGTGATAAGCTTAGTGTGTTCGAGACCGAGATTCCGCTTGATCATTTTGCCCAATAGTTTTTTTGGAAGAGCTTTTGTCATGAGTCTTTTCAGACCTTTTTGGTCCGACAGCTCTTTTTCAATCCTGGTATGGAGTCTTTCGAGTATAGTCGGGGCGTTAAGCCATATAGTGGGCTTTGCGAT
This sequence comes from Candidatus Dadabacteria bacterium UBA2774, assembly GCA_002352485.1. Classification (GTDB taxonomy): domain Bacteria; phylum Desulfobacterota_D; class UBA1144; order Nemesobacterales; family UBA2774; genus UBA2774. The sequence goes on along the minus strand of DEIM01000122.1, from coordinate 606 downwards.
TTTCAGGTCTTCGAGCAATTCTCTTGGTTTTAAGCTCCTAGCATAGAACACGCTAGTGCCGAACGAAAACGGGGAAATCAACCCTCCGATACATTCATATGAGTGGTGGATCGGGAGAATAGAAAAAGCCCTGTCTTTTTCAGAGTAGTCCATGATCGAATATATGTCCGAGACGTTAGACATGACGTTACTGTGGCTTAGAGTGACTCCTTTTGGGTCTCCTGTAGATCCGGAAGTGAAGATTATTTCCAAAATGTCGTGAGGGTCGATATTTTCTCTTTGGACACCTGAGTCATAATTTGAGCATATTCCTTTAATATCATCCATGGGAATTATGTGCTTTAGCTCATTTAGGTCTCGGGCTACCGAATCAATTGATTCTATGAAATTATCTGAGGCAAGTATTGCTTTTGTGGAAGAGAAGGACAGAATAAATTTGTGGCTATGTATATTGGATCTTGCATCAAGAGGTACCGCGACAGCGCCGATCCATGATACGGCGAAGAACGAAATACCCCATTCGGGTTTGTTTTCTCCGAGTACCGCAATGTGGTCTCCCTTTGTAAGTCCGAGATCCTTTAGGTGCGCTGCCAGCTTTTCAACTTG
>DEIM01000018.1 GCA_002352485.1 Candidatus Dadabacteria bacterium UBA2774 | reverse complement strand
AGAGCCTATGGAAGTCTTCCCTACAACCCACTATGTAATGGGCGGAGTTAGGGTGGACGCGGAAACTGCCAGCAGCACGGTTCCTGGCCTGTTCGCGGCAGGAGAAGTAGCGGGCGGTATGCACGGCGCCAACAGACTTGGCGGAAACTCCCTCTCTGACCTCCTCGTTTTCGGACGAAGAGCCGGCACGGGAGCAGCCGAGTACGCAAACAAGATCAAAGACAACAACCTCAGCATCAATGACTCTGAACTGGAGAAAGCGGTTAAGGAAATGCTAGAGCCCTTTGAAAACCCCGAGGGGGAAAACCCATACTCGATTCACCAGGCACTGCAGGAAGCCATGGGAGAATATGTGGGTGTTTTCCGTACTCATGAAAAAATTAGCGAGGGTGTAGAAGAGCTTGAAATATTAAAGGAAAGGGCAGTGACTCTAAAAATCGAAGGCTCAAGGATGTACAACCCGGGATGGCACCTATGTAAAGACCTTAAGTCCATGCTTATAGTGTCTGAGGCCATTGCGCGCTGCGCCCTTCAGAGAGAGGAAAGCAGAGGGGCTCACAGTAGGGTCGATTTCCCTGAGTATGACGAGAAATGGGGTAAAGTAAATTCCGTAATATCAAAAGACAACGGGAACATGAAGATAGACACATCACCACTTCCTGAGATGCCTGAAGAGCTTCAGAGAATTGTTGACGGAGGATATAAATAAATGTCGGTAGCCAAAATGAGAGTATACAGAGGGGACAAAGAGGGCGGCAGGGAAATGGAATACGAGGTACCTCTTGAAGAGGGTATGGTAGTACTTGATGCCCTTCATTTCATTCAGGCCAATTACGACGGGGATCTTGCTGTCAGATGGAACTGCAAAGCAGCTAAATGCGGCTCATGCAGCGCCGAGATCAACGGGATGCCCGCTCTAACCTGTAAGACCCGCCTGGACACTCTGCCTCTTGATCAGCCGATTACGGTATATCCGATAAAGACATTCCCGATAATCAAAGATCTTGTAACGGACGTTTCATGGAACTACGAAGCCAGAAAGAAAGTACAGCCTTTCACCCCGGCCCCTGACACGGACTGGATTATGTACCAGGAAGACGTGGAAAGGAGCCAGGAGTTCAGAAAATGCATCGAGTGCTTCCTCTGCCAAAACGTCTGCCACATTCTCAGAAACCACAATAAGAAAGACGCGTTTTTCGGCCCCCGCGTAATGATCAAAATGGCCGAGCTCGAGATGCACCCGCTTGATACAGTCGACAGAAAACCTCAGTTAAGAGCAGAAGCCGGCCTTGGGTATTGCAATATCACCAAGTGCTGCACAGACGTTTGCCCAGAGGATATACACATAACAGACAACGCAATTATACCTCTAAAGGAAAGGGTCGCCGATACATACTTCGATCCGCTTTCATGGTTATTCGGCAAATCAAAAAAAGGCTAAAATCACAAAACCGGAGACACAAACTTGAATATACACGAGTACCAGGCAAAAGAACTTCTATCCAATTACGGCGTTTCAGTCCCAATGGGCAAGGTTGCTTTTGACCATGAAGAGGCGCATCAAATTGCTTCAGACTTAAACACCGAAAAATATGTAGTTAAAGCGCAGATACACGCCGGCGGAAGAGGAAAAGGCGGCGGAGTAAAGATTGCAAATGTACTTGAAGAGGTAAAACAGCTCGCTGAAGAAATTCTGGGCATGAACCTCGTTACCCACCAGACAGGCCCCGAGGGAAAGCTCGTTGGCAAGGTGCTCGTAGAAGAAGCTTCGCAGATAGAAAAAGAGTTCTATCTCGGCATGGTAATCGATAGGGCCACAGAGAAGATCGTGGTCATGGCAAGCCCTGAAGGCGGCGTCGAGATCGAAGAAGTAGCGAAACACAGCCCAGAGAAGATTATTAAAGAGATCGTCGACCCAACTGTTGGACTGCTTCCTTTTCAGTGCAGGGAGATTGCCTACTTTATAGGCCTTCAAGGTAAGACAGTTAACCAGGCCGTAAAGCTAATCATGGGACTATATGACGCTTTTGTAGATAATGACTGCTCACTTGCGGAGATCAACCCACTTATCCTAACCAAGGACAACCAGGTAACCGCGCTTGACGCTAAAATGAACTTTGACGATAACGCGCTATTTCGTCACCCCGATATTCAGAAGCTCCACGACCCTACCGAGGAAGACCCTACTGAGCTTGCCGCGAAAGAGTGGGGTATCAGCTACATAAAGCTTGACGGCAATATAGGATGCCTCGTAAACGGGGCCGGGCTGGCAATGTCTACGATGGATATCGTCAAGCACCACGGCGGAGAGCCCGCAAACTTCCTGGACGTTGGAGGCGGCGCGACTACTGAGCAGGTAACCCAGGCGTTTAAGATGATACTTAGCGATTCGAACGTTAAGGCTATTTTCGTAAACATCTTCGGCGGCATAATGAAGTGCGACACCATTGCAGAGGGCATCATCGCTGCTTCAAAAGAAGTGGGCATCGAGGTTCCTCTAATAGTCAGACTCGAAGGCACAAATGTTGAGCTAGGCAGGGAAATGCTCTCTCAGTCGGGACTTAACATCATAACCGGAAAAGACATGCGTGAAGCAGCCGGTAAAGCCGTAGAAGCGATAAAGTAATTTACACCTGCACCCCATAACAGTAAGTTAGTATCTAATACTGTTGCTAAAGTATCTGAAATCAAGCAATTAGACGTGCATAACTACCTTAAATCTCATGGTTTATTAAATTATTCTAACCCATTTAACCCCCTTGACATATACGAGATGATGATTACATATGGTAAAGGAGGTTTCACAATACTATGAAAACGCTCGCAGTAAGAGAGCCTATAAACATATTTCTTAAGGAAATTGAAAAGTATCCTGTGCTCACCAAGGATGAGGAGTACAAGCTCGCCGTAAGGTACTATGAGCAAAAGGACCTTGAGGCGGCTAACACCCTCGTTGTATCCAATCTGAGATTTGTTATGAAAATTGCAGCGGAATACATAACCTATGGTTTTGCGCTTATGGACCTGATACAGGAAGGAACGATCGGGCTTATGAAAGCCGTTAAGAAATTCAACCCCTACAAGGGATACAGGCTTATCTCCTACGCCGTATGGTGGATCAGAGCCAAGATACAGAACCACATTATGAAGTTCTGGAGCCACGTGAAGATCGGAACCACGCAAGCTCAGAGAAAACTGTTCCACAAGATAGGTAAAGCGAAAAAAGAGCTAAATATAGAGAGCAGCGAACTTAGCCCAAATGAGGCAAAGAGGGTAGCAGAAGTGTTCGGTGTAAAAGCTCAAGACGTAATGGATATGGAGCTCAGAATGGCAAGTAGAGATTATTCACTGGATGCAACAACCACAGATGAGGGTTCTATGACCTACATGGACTCACTTCCCGACAAACACGAAAACCAGGAAGAGATTGTCGGAAATGTGGAAAATAGTGAGCTTATGCACACTGGTTTAACCCAGGGTCTTGAAAAACTCAACCCTCGTGAGCAGCTTATAGTGGAGAGCAGATATTTAAAGAACCCGCCTGCCAAGCTCAGGGAGCTCGGAGACGAGCTTGGGATATCCAAGGAAAGAGTAAGGCAGATTGAAGTGGGCGCTCTTAAAAAATTAAAAGGTACAGTAGAAGCGGTTGTGACAAAAGACGCTGCCGCTCTACGAAAATAAAAAAGAATATAAAAGATTTGGAGGCTACATATTATGGCGAAAAGCGGAAAAATTATCGGAATCGACCTCGGGACCACAAACTCTGTTGTTGCGGTAGTAGAAGGTGGGGAGCCGAAGGTTATCATCAATGAAGAGGGAGCGAGGGTTACACCTTCAATTGTCGCATTTACAAAAGAGGGCGAGATACTCGTAGGCGGCCCTGCAAAGCGTCAGGCTGTCGTAAACCCTGAAAACACAATTTTCTCAATTAAAAGACTAATGGGAAGCCGTTATGAAGAAGTGGCTGAAGAAGCCAAACGTCTGCCCTATAAAGTTGTAAAATCAAAAAACGACGACGCGTGGGTTGAGGTTGATGGCAAGGAATACTCACCGCCCCAGATATCTTCAAACGTGCTAATGAAACTGAAAAAGGCGGCAGAGGACTATGCAGGCGGCGAGGTCACTGAGGCCGTAATCACAGTTCCCGCGTATTTTAACGACTCCCAGCGTCAGGCCACAAAAGACGCGGGCAAGATCGCCGGGCTTGAAGTAAAAAGGATCATAAACGAGCCTACGGCTGCCGCGCTTTCTTACGGGTTTGATAAGAAGGGAGAGGGGATTATAGCAGTGTATGACCTTGGAGGCGGTACGTTTGATATCTCCATACTCGAGGTCGGCGACAACGTTATTGAAGTAAAGTCGACAAACGGCGACACACACTTGGGCGGAGACGACTTCGACCAGCTTATAATGGAATACATCATAGAGGAATTTAAGAAGGAATCCGGCATTGACCTCGGAAACGACAAGATGGCTCTACAGAGGCTGAGACAAGAGGCTGAGAAGGCCAAGATTGAGCTCTCTAACACTTTAGAGACTGAAATTAATCTGCCGTTTATCACGGCCGATTCTTCAGGGCCCAAGCACCTCGTGATGAAGCTCTCCCGCTCTAAATTTGAGCAGCTGATTGAAGACAAGGTCAAGGGCACACTCGAGCCCTGCCGTCAGGCTCTTAAAGACGCTGGCTTTAAGGCAAGCGACATAAACGAGGTCATTCTCGTTGGCGGATCCATAAGGATCCCGATGGTACAAAAAGTCGTGACGGACTTCTTCGGAAGAGAGCCGCATAAAGGAATTAACCCTGACGAAGTGGTATCCATGGGCGCTGCAATTCAGGGCGCTGTACTTGGCGGCGAGGTAAGGGATGTTCTGCTCTTAGACGTTTGCCCGCTATCACTGGGCATTGAAACCCTGGGTGGCGTAATGACTAAAATCATTGAAAGGAACACCACAATACCTACAAAAAAGAGCCAGGTGTTTACCACGGCTGAGGACAACCAGACCTCTGTTGAGATTCACGTGCTCCAGGGCGAGCGCCAGATGGCAACTGACAACAGAACCCTTGCCAGGTTTATACTTGACGGCATACCTCCCTCTTCAAGAGGGGTACCTCAGGTAGAGGTAGCTTTTGACATTGACGCAGACGGCATACTTCACGTATCAGCCAAAGACCTTGCTACATCCAAGGAGCAGAAGGTCAGAGTTGAGGCCTCAAGTGGATTGAGCAAAGAAGAGATCGACGGCATGGTAAAAGACGCCGAAGATAAATCGGACGATGACCAGAAACGTCAGCAGACAGTCGAGGCCAGAAATAAGCTCGATGAGCTCATTTACAGAACCGACAAGAGCTTTAAGGAATTTGAGGGTAAACTCTCAGACGATGAGAAAAAAGAGCTTGAAGAGGCCGTAGAAGCCGGCAGGCAGGCACTTAAGGGCGACAACCCTGAAGAGATAAACGACGCTACAGAGAAGATTACTCAGGCCTCACATAAATTGGCCGAGCTTATGTACAAACAGCAGCCAGAAGGCGAAGCAGAAGGGGCTCCAGAGGAAACCGGTGACGGTGCTGAAGCTCCAGAGACGGAAGAAGCACCAGGCGAAGAAGGCTCTGAGAATAAAGACGGTGATGACGTAATAGACGCCGAGTTTACTGAGAAATAAACATCTACGGAAAATATTCCGGTAGAAACTTAAAAAGAATTGTATTAGAAATTTATAGAGGCGGCCTCCGGGTCGCCTTTATATTTTAAACTGCCACATCAAAATAGTATTGCCCACTGCCCAGATTAATGTTAATTTATTAGTAAGGCTAACAGGGATGCTTTGAAAAAAGCATTTTGTGAAAGAGCAAAAACAATCTCATAAATGAGAAAGATAAACACCGGAGGCAATTACAGAATGAAAGCTGAAATACATCCTGAGTACAAAGAAGTAACCGTAAGCTGTTCTTGCGGAGCATCATACAAAACCAGATCAACACGTATTGGCGATTTCACGGTTGAGGTCTGTTCCAACTGCCACCCGTTCTATACGGGTAAAGAAAGGGCAGCGGAAGCTAAGGGTAGGGTCGAAAGATTTAGGAGAAAATATAGTAAGAATTAGAGTTATTACATAAAAGATTTAACGGATTTATCGCTATTTATTCGGGGTTACCACCTAACATATAAATAGTTAACACCGTTTTTGAGGATAAATTATTCCAAATATGCGGAGGTAATTCGTTATGCCTGATCTTAGTAGAGATAGTATTAGGAATATCGCCCTTGTAGCGCCTCACGGCACGGGTAAAACTTCTCTGGCTGAAGGTATCCTCTTTTTAAACGGTACGACCGACAAGCTCGGCAAGGTCGACGACGGCTCCTCAGTGCTCGATTACGAGAACGAGGAAAAGCACCGCAACATGTCGATCAATTCCCATATAGCTTTTTATGAAACCAAAAACAACCTTGTAAACCTTATAGACACCCCGGGGTTCCTGAATTTTCTGTATGAGACTGAAAGCGCCTTAAAAGTTGTAGACGGAGCGATTATAGTAATCGGCGCCATCAGCGGCGACTCGGGCGTACAGGTGAGTAAGTACTGGCACATGGCATCCCATGTGCCGAAGATGATTTTTATCAACAAGCTCGACAGAGAAAATACAAGTTTCCAGGACACTGTTAACAGCATTACCAACGAGCTTGGTATATCCGTTATTCCGATCACACTACCCTTAGGACAGGCAGAAAACCTAAATGGTGTAATTGACCTTATGGAGATGACTGTCCATATCTACGACAACTCGGGTAAGGCCGAAATAGGGCCCATACCCCAGGAGCTCGAAGCTATAGCAGCAGCGGCGCGTGAAAAGATAGTAGAATCGGTAGCCGAGCTTGATGACGAACTGATTGAGAAATACCTCGAAGGTGAGATAATTGAAGAGGAGACAATGATCAAGATGCTCCATGATGGAATCAAGGAAGGAAAGATTTTTCCTGTATTCGCAGGCTCTTCCACAAAGCTCATAGGGCTTGATATATTAACCCGTGCAATATCCCGCTACATGCCCTCACCACTTGAAAGATTGGCTATTACCGCTAAGAACGGAGACGGAGAAGACGTAAGCTCTGAGCCCAAAGAGGACGGCCCGCTTTCGGCTTTCGTCTTTAAAACTATCTCCGATCCTTACACCGGGAAAATCAGCATATTCAGAATATTCTCAGGCGGAATTAACGGGGATGCCACTGTTTACAATGCATCAAAAGATACCCGTGAAAAACTAAGCCACCTTCACAGGATGGTTGGCAAGAAACAGGTTCCTCTAAGCCCTGCAGGCTGCGGGGATATAGTGGCCGTAAATAAGCTAAAGGATACGAGCACAGGTGACTCGTTCTCAGATGAATCGAGCCCGCTTATCATCCCTAAGACAACACTACCTTCTGCTGTACTCTCTTACGCCATTGAACCGCACAGCAGAAACGATGAAGACAAGCTCAACCCCTCACTTGCGAGGATTCAAGAGGAAGACCCTACAATTCAGTACCATTTAGAAGAAGAAACCCATGAATTTCTTCTCTCGGGTACAGGTCAGTCCCATGTTGAGGTCATTGTTAACAAACTCAGAGACACTTACGGCGTAAACGTCGATCTTAAGACCCCTAGGGTCCCGTATAAAGAGACCATCCGCTCAAAGGTCAGGAGCGAGGGAAAGTACATTAAACAAACCGGAGGCAAGGGCCAGTACGCTGACGCCTGGCTCGAAGTTGAGCCGTTAAAAAGAGGACAGGTTTTCGAATTCATAAACAAGGTTGTAGGAGGAGCAATACCCAAAAACTTTATTCCTTCGGTAGAAAAAGGAGTAGTAGACGCGATGAAGAGGGGCATTGTAGCCGGATTCCCGGTTGTGGATGTTAAGGTAACGGTCTTTGACGGTAAGTACCACCCGGTAGACTCCTCTGATATGGCTTTTCAAATCGCCGGGAGTATGGGATTTAAACAGGCCATGGCTGAGGCTAGACCACAGATACTAGAACCCATTATGAAGATGGAGATCACTATACCAGAGGACTCCATGGGGGACGTTATAGGGGACGTAAACGCAAGGCGCGGCAAGGTATCCGGAGTTGACTCGCTTGCCGGATCACACCAAATTAACGCTCTCATACCTATGTCCGAAATCCTGCATTACGCACCTGAGCTTAGATCTATCACAAGTGGAAGGGGCTCTTTTACCATGGATTTCTCGCACTACGAAGAGGTACCTGACCATTTGGCGCAGAAAATTATAGACGAGAACTCAAAAGACCAAGAAACAGAAGAATAGTACAGGGAGACCAAGGGTAAATATTTAGTAAGGCGAATTTTTAACAGAGCTTATAGAACATTTCCATCCTCATAGTATAATTCCACCCTAAATGCGAATTGCCTCTATAGACATAGGTACAAACACCGTAAGGCTGCTAATTGGAGAACTTTCCGAAGCAGGAACTCTCGAAAAGCTCGACATACAGCGTGTAATAACAAGGCTTGGTGAGGGGTTTTCGCAAAATAACGGAGTCATAACCGAGCAGGCGGCACAAAGAACTATTCGAGTGCTGTCAGAATTCAAAGAGGTGCTTTCTGATTACGGTGTAGAGCACACTAGAGCAGTCGCCACCAGTGTCGTTAGAGAGAGCTCAAACGGAGTAGAGTTTAAAGAGCGGGCCAATACAGAGACCGGCCTTGATATTGAGATAATTTCAGGTGAAGAAGAGGCCAGGCTTACAGTTAACGGGGTACTCGGCTCAGTAGCCCTTAATACAGAGGACGCTCTGATCTTCGATATTGGCGGAGGCAGCACCGAATATATTCACGTGAGAGAAAATACTATCATTTCTCTTAAAAGCATACCGCTCGGTGTAGTTCATCTGACTGAGCAATACTTAACATATAACATTAACTCTGACACTGAACTACTACATTTATCACAACATATAGACAACATTCTAGAATCAGGGCTTAGAGAATTCGAGATACCCGATACAAACAGCTTATCCCTTATAGGTACGGCGGGCACGCCGACGACATTGGCCGCGATTGAGCAAAAGCTCGACCCATACGACCCTTCTAAAGTAAATGGATTTCTACTTTCCCGTGAGATGATTGAAAATATCCTTTGCAAGTTAAACTCCATGACGGCCCTGCAAAGACTATCTCTGCCCGGTCTAGAGAAAGGGAGAGAAGACCTGATAGTTTCAGGCGCGCTCACGACACTGCGCACAATGAGTAAATTTTCAAAAAACACGTTGATTGTAAGTGATGGCGGGCTTTTGGAGGGTGTGCTCTATAGTCTTATATAAGCAAAAGACCAAAGCACCTCATAACCAATGCCGTTTGGACATATAGACTTTTCCCGTTGACAAATCATACCGTGATTATTATATTTTCATTAATAACTGCCTAAAATCACACAACCTGCAAAAGGCGATATATAATTAATATAAAAGGCACAAGTTTAAACCTGATTACTGTAAATTTTCAGGGTAACAATTTATTTCTAGAAAAAAGTCATTGTTATATGACGATGCCTCAGAGGCAAATTAACAAACAGAGGCCGGCTTAGTATGCAAAGTCTTTGAATTGGAAGGAGACAGTTATGAATCCCAAAGAAAGAGAAGGAGAAAAAGGCGAAATGGAAATACTTGAAGGCGATGATAACGGAGAGCTTGATCTTGCTCCTGGATCTGAGGAACCCTCCGAAGTTGAGCAGGAAATCGAAGGAGACAAGGAACAAGAGGATCTTCAGCAAAAGTATCTAAGACTGGCGGCGGACTTTGAGAACTATAAAAAAAGACTTGCAAAGGAAAAAGCAGACGTAGTCGCTTACGGCAACGAAGAGCTGATTAAAGCCCTTATAAATGTGCTGGACAACCTCGAAAGAGCACTAGAGTCCGGAGATGACAATCCCGCGCTACTGGAAGGAGTTAAGCTTGTGCATAAGCAGTTTGTGAGCTGCCTTGAAAAATTCAGCGTAACAAAAGTAGACGCCACTACAGGCACTGAGTTTGATCCCAGATTTCATCAGGCTATAGAAAGAGTTGAATCAAGTGAGCTTAGCTCGGGCCTTATACTTTCTCAAATGCTGCCCGGATATATGCTCAAGGACAGACTCTTAAGACCAGCTCTTGTAGTAGTGTCAAAAGGTATAGACGATACGGAAGGAAACGGCAGTGTACCAGGCTTTACGAGTGCTGATAATTCCTGATTAACTAGAACTCTGATGAATAATATAAGGGGATAATTCATGGCTATAGTAGGTATAGACCTTGGCACGACAAACTCTTGCGTCGCTCTTATAGAGGGAGGCAGCCCCGTTGTAATTCCAAACGAAGAGGGTAGCAGAGTCACCCCGTCTGTCGTTGCGTTCACAGAAGATAATAGCAGGTTTGCAGGAGCAATAGCTAAGCGTCAGGCTGTGATCAACCCTTCGAGCACAGTATATGGTGTAAAGAGACTAATAGGCAGACATTACGATACGCCCGAGGTTCAGAAAGCTCTCGGTCTGGCCCCATATGAAATAGTGAAGAATGAATCGGGAGACGCATGGATTGAAATTAACTCCAAGCATCTTAGCCCCCAGGAAATATCTTCAATAGTACTCTCAAAAATGAAGCAGGTAGCCGAAGAATACCTAGGTTACGAAACATTAGAAGCTGTCATCACTGTGCCGGCGCATTTCAACGATTTACAGCGTCAGGCAACAAAAGACGCAGGCAAAATTGCGGGATTTAACGTAAAACGGATCATAAACGAGCCCACGGCAGCGGCGCTTGCTTACGGTTTTGATAAAACCGAGAACAAAAAAATTGCGGTATTCGATCTTGGAGGCGGCACATTCGACATAACCGTGCTTGAGATCGCAAACGGTGTATTTGAAGTGAAAGCCACTAGCGGCGATACTTTCCTTGGTGGAGACGATTTCGATCAAAAGCTCATTGAGCTTGTTCTAGATGATTTTAAAGATCGCTACGAGATAGACCTCCGTGAGGACAAGATGGCGCTTCAAAGGATCAGGGAAGCATGTGAGAAAGCCAAGCACGAGCTTTCTTCCTTATCTGATACAGTAATTAACTTACCTTTCATAGCTGTTGACGCATCGGGTCCTAAACACTTAAATTACAGTATAACGCGGGAAAAATTTGAAGACCTGGTGTCAGATTTGATAGACAGACTCGAAATCCCCTGCAAGCAAGCCATACAGGACGCAAAGCTCAAAGCAAGTGAAATCGACGAGGTAGTACTCGTAGGCGGCATGACCAGAATGCCCAAGATTAAAGAAAAGGTAAGGAGCATATTTAAAAAAGAGCCGCAAACCAAAATCAATCCCGAAGAGGTTGTGGCCATAGGCGCATCCATTCAGGGAGGAGTGCTTGAAGGTAAGGTTCAGGAAGTAGTGCTCCTTGATGTTGTTCCGCTTTCCCTCGGAGTCGAGACCAGGGGAGGGCTGTTTACAAAGATTATAGAGAGAAATACGACTATTCCCACAAAGAGGAGCAGAACTTTTACAACGGCTTTTGATAACCAGGAGTTTGTAGGCATTCACGTGCTGCAGGGAGAGCGCGAAATGGGATATGACAATATATCGCTTGCGAACTTTAACCTAATTGGCATACCCCCGGCCCCAAGAGGCATGCCGCAGATCGAAGTATCGTTTGAAGTTGACGCTGACGGCATATTACACGTATCTGCAAAAGACCTCGGTACAGGGAAGAAACAGGAAATCCAGGTTGAGACTTCGGGCGGGCTCTCGGACACACAGATAAATGAAATAATCGAAGAAAGCAGCAAAAGCGCTCAGGCAGACCAAACACGCAAGGACCTTGCACTCCTTAAGAACGAAGCCGAGGGGCTTTTATACTCTGTTAGGAAAACTCTTGACTCTTACGGCGAGCAGATAAAAACCGAGCTTAGAAATGATATCGAGCAGGCAGTCGAAATTACAAAGAAAGCTCTTGAGGATGAAGATTTCAACGAGCTCAAGGAATCTCTTGACGGGCTTAAGAATGCGTCTTACAGATTTGCAGAAGTAATCTACTCGAAACAAAAAGGAGCATCCGAACAACAGGTCGATGAAACAACAGACCCTGAAAAGGACTGATTCTCACGCACAGAGCAATAATAAATGACCGAAATAGACTACTACGAAATACTTGAGATCCACAAGAGCGCAAGTAACGATGACATCAAAAGCTCCTATAAAAGACTAGCTTTTGAGTACCATCCCGACCGCAACCCTGGCAATTCAAACGCTGAGGAAAAGTTCAAAGTTATCAACGAAGCGTATCAGACCCTGAGTAACCCGGATAAACGGGCCAGATATGACAGCTTCGGTCATATTTCTTCAGAAAACATGTTTTCAGAGCAGGACTTTGAAGCGGGTTTCAGCGATATATTCGGCAATTTATTCGAAGAAGTGTTTAACGCGGGACAAAGGCAAAGGGCCGAGCGTGGAAGTGACCTGAAGTACTCACTCGAGCTTAGCTTTGAGGAGTCATTAGAAGGCGCACAAAGGGAAATAAGTATCCCCAGGCGCACGCTCTGCGACGTATGTGAGGGAAGTGGTGCCGCAGAAGGCGGCGAGGCCGTTTGTCACACCTGCAGGGGTAGGGGAGAGCTCCGTTACACCCAGGGGTTCATAGCTATTAAACGTCAGTGCAGCACCTGCCGTGGAAGCGGAAAAATTATTACAGAAGCTTGTGGTTTTTGCTCGGGCAATAAATTCACTGTTTCTGAGCATACCGTAAGAGTAAAAGTCCCGCCAGGCATAACAAACGGCGCACGCCTTAGGGTAAGGGGTGAGGGTGACAGCGGGTTTATGGGAGGTCTTAATGGAGACTTATATATCGAGATACGGGTTAAGGAACACCCGTTGTTCAGAAGAGAAGGACACGACTTATACTTAAATGTCCCGATCGGCTTCGTACAGGCGGCTCTAGGTGATGAAGTTGAGATACTCACACCCAAAGGACTGAGCACAATAAAAATACCTCCCGGCACTCAGTCCGGGCAGAATTTCAGGTTGAAAGGCAAGGGGGCGCCCAAGCTCGAAGGTAGGGGCATGGGCGATCTATACATTCAGGTTGAAGTCAGGGTACCGGTAAAGCTCAGCAAAAAACAAAAGCTCATTCTCGAGGAATTCGCTAAAGCATCCGAAGAAAAGAACCAGCCTGCTGTAAAGAGGTTTCTGGATAAACTTCAGGGCTTATTTAACTGAACGCGCTTAATTCACAATACAGATAACAGCCCAAACAATCCGAATTAAAACTTAGAGACCGCCTGCGATAGCAGGGATGATAGATACTACATCTCCCTCGTTTAACTGAGTCTCTTTTCCGTCCAAGAATCTAATATCTTCGTTATTCACGTAGAGATTGATAAATCTTCTCACATTACCCGATTCATCGCACAGCCTGTCTTTTATCCCCGGGTACTGACTCTCCATAGTCTCTATTAAATCCGAAACGTTTGAGGCGCTGATGTTAACCTCATCCTGATCGGCGGTTAATTTCCTAAGCGGTGTTGGAATGCGTACTGACGGCATCTTTAATACCTCCTTGTTCGTTATTGTTAATACTTCCGTACAGCTCCTCAAATTCTTCGAGCCTCGCCTCTATAATACGGGGCTGAGCAACGTCTCCTACAATTGCTTCCTGAGTCTTAAGACCGTTCCCCGTTATAGATACTACAATAGACTCGTCTTTAGGAATTAATCCCTGCTCTATGAGTTTTTTGGTTACGGCTACAGTTACACCTCCGGCAGTCTCTGTAAATATCCCCTCTGTCTCTGCCAGAAGCTTAATACCGTCCACTATCTCAGGGTCACTCACATCTTCTCCCGCGCCACCGCTATTGTTCATAACTCCCATAGCGTAAAAACCGTCCGCAGGCGTGCCTATCGCAAGTGATTTGGCTATTGTCTTTGGCTTTACGGGCTTAAATATTTCCCAGTTGTTCTTAAGCGCCGTTGTAATGGGCGAGCACCCACTAGCCTGAGCTCCGTATATACATGTATCGCTGTTTTCTATGAGTCCGAGCATCTGGAACTCCTTAATGGCTTTCCAGACTTTAGTCAGAAGAGAGCCGCTCGCCATGGGTACGACAATATGTTTTGGCGCGCGCCACCCTAACTGCTCCATCATCTCATACGCAAAGGACTTAGAGCCTTCCGCATAATAAGGCCTCATATTTATATTCACAAAAGCCCAGCCGAATTTACCCGCTATTTCGCTGCAGAGCCTGTTCACATCGTCATAAGCCCCTTTAATCCCAATTAAATTCGATCCATACACAGTAGTTGCGACAATCTTTGCCTGCTCCAGGTCATAGGGGATAAATATAAAGCTTTTAAGATTTCCCGATGTGGTGAGTGATGCTACCGCATTTGCAAGGTTTCCTGTTGATGCGCAGGCGGCGGTATCGAACCCAAATTCCTTTGCTTTACTTAGCGCGACAGATACAACCCTGTCTTTAAACGAAAGGGTCGGATAGCACACAGCGTCGTTTTTTATATATATTTCCGAGACCCCTAGAGCCTTGCCCAGGTTCTCTGCCCTTATAAGTGGGGTGTAGCCAACTTCAAGACCGACCGTAGGCTCTTTATCCACAGGTAGAAGCTCTTTATATCTCCAGATATTTCTATCTCTTCCCTCTATGACGTCTCTTGTCAGAGCCTCTTTTATCGCGTCGTAATTGTAGTCTGCCTCAAGCGGTCCGAAACAAATATCACACACGTGAAGTGGTTCTTTCGGGTATTCTTCGCCGCATTCTTTACATTTAAGCGCTTTCACAAAACTCATATAGTTCCTCTTCAATTATTGAATAAATCTAACAAGTTACCCTCAAACACCGGGGTTGTCAAAAAGTCCGGAACCCCGAATTTGAGCACCTACCACTCGTCTCTTCTCTGTATTTCCTCTTCTTTGTCATCTTCTTCGAATTCTACCACTTCAATCTGACGCGCCTCGAGCTCATTACCGTTTTTCCTGTATGTGCCGCCTACGATTATGTAGTCGTCGTCAGCAAGCTCCCAGGTACCTGGAAGAATAATATTTATATAATTCCCTTTTGTGTCCATTAGCTTAAATAACGTCGTCAGCTCCTCAGGATCGGTCTCCTCTATTTCCGGAACCTCTGATGGTGCATCGCTGTCCTCGATCTGACCCTCCACAATAAGGTCTGTTATATGGCCCTCTATTTTAAGCACCGCGCCGTCAAAAGCTATGGGGGAGAACAGCACTTTCGATATAGGCGCCCTTATCCCCTGAACCGTCAGACCCGGGATGTATTCGGGCTCTTTATTGCACCCCGCAGCAATTAGCAAAATCAAAAGAAGGGAAGGGAGTAAATACGCTTTAAATAAAATCCAACTCGCCTCTCTAACTCTTAAATAACAACCGTCTCGTATGATATTTTTCTGCATACTGGTATATTTTACATGCTAAGACTGAATATGCTTAATTTTTTATGGCATAATATCTGTCTTAATTTTTCAAATCACAACAGAACCGGATACATATACTAAATAAAGGCGGCGATTAATAATGGAAACATTTGAAGCAGAAGGACTCGGCATAGCAAGAATCAGGATTCAGGATAGCGACTCAAACTATAACTACTTAGCCTGGTGTGAAGAGACCAGGGAGTGCGCTGTGATCGACCCCATAGACCCGATTGTGCTGCTGAACTTCATAAGAGACAACGACCTCATGGTTAAATATGTTATAAACACGCACTGCCACCCTGACCACATATCCGGAAACGACGCTATTATAAAAGTAGCCCTAACGAACATATCAAAAATACTGGTACATCCCGAAGGGCTCGAGCGCGTCTCACCCAGATGCTCGAGCATTGACGATGGGGAGATAATAAAAGTAGGCAATCAGGAGATAAAAGTAATTTACACGCCGGGCCACTGTCCGGAGCACGTAACTCTTTTAGCCGGGAATTACGCATTTGTCGGAGACACGCTGTTTCTGTCCGGCTGCGGCAACACAAAATTCAGAGGTGTCACAAAAGACCTTTTCAACAGCATAGACAAAAAGCTCAGAACCCTTCCTGATGAAACGAGCATATTCGTAGGACATGATTATGCGGAAAAAAACCTTGAGTTCGCGCTCGACATCGAGCCCGACAATGAAGCCGCACAATTAAAGCTTGAGGAAATAAAGTCAGCAAAATTAAACGGAGCGGAACCCGAGCCTACAACCATAG
>DEIM01000128.1 GCA_002352485.1 Candidatus Dadabacteria bacterium UBA2774 | reverse complement strand
CTTTAGAACCCGTGATTAATAACTATAGCCGCGGTTTCCCGGACCGCGGTGAGAAGCAGTAAACGTTCGTTATCGGACACGTGTTCCATCGGTCAGGTCTATTAATGAGCAAGTTGGATGCCATATGACCGGAGCATATAAAAACAAGTGATTTAAGACACATAGACGAATACTTGTTTAGAGAAATAATGTATATCGAGATAATCTGTGTAATAAAGCACACAGCCATTGTGTCTATTAATACAAGGAAGCATATTGCCAATATTATCTATAGTGAGCCGATAAACGGGGATTCTTGACTCTTTATCGGGTTATAAAGTAATATCAGATCATGAACGAGGCATACGGCTCAGATGCAAATTCAATGAATCCAGACTCCCTTAGTACCTTAAAAAAATATGAAGAAATATTGGAGCAAGACCCCGCCTCGTCCACTTTTGTGTTTCTTGCTCAGATACTATATAAACAAAATAAGCTTGAACGGGCAATCGGTGTATTAATCAAGGGACTCAGATATAATAAAAATAATATCACAGGCAGGTTTCTGCTCGGGAAGATCTACTACGAGCGCTGGATGATAGGGCCTGCGAAAAAAGAGCTTGAGACAGTATACGGGCTCGCGCCCGATAACCTGGCAGCGGGGAAAATGCTGGTTCAGATTTATAGGAGCGAGGAGAAATACGAAAAGGCGCTTGAAGTTTTAAGGTTCGTTTATGAATTTCATCCCTCAGAAGCCTCAATACGCTCTGAGATAGACGAGATCATAGAGGAATTAGGTGCTCAGCCGCCTGCCTCATGGGAGAATTTCTCAGCACCGGCAGAGAGCAAAAAGATTGAAATTTCCGACTCAGATGCAGATACTAAAAATACTGAGCTCCTTACTGAAACTATGGCCGATATATACATAAAGCAGGGAGACTATAATAAAGGATTATCAGTACTTCAAAAAATTCTAGAAAACGAGCCGGAAAACACTTCGGTCAGAAAAAAGCTTGAGGAATGCAGGATTAATGTGATAAATAAACTTGCAGGCTTAAGTTAACAGGAGTGATTGAAAGAAAATGAAAATACTAATAATTCACGGACCGAATTTGAATATGCTAGGAAAACGCGAGCCTGAAATTTATGGGGCAGAGACTCTTAATGACGTAAACTCGCAGATAGAGGCCTTAGCCGGAGAACTTGGAGTTGAGGTCGGGTTTTTCCAGTCAAACTCAGAAGGCGAGATTGTAGGGAAGATTCAG
The DNA here is from genome assembly GCA_002352485.1 of Candidatus Dadabacteria bacterium UBA2774. GTDB lineage: Bacteria > Desulfobacterota_D > UBA1144 > Nemesobacterales > UBA2774 > UBA2774. Next base: position 6,317 of record DEIM01000128.1, on the reverse strand, counting down.
GACGCAGCCTCTGAGTATCAAGGCATAGTAATGAACCCGGGCGCATACACGCACACGAGTATCGCCATACGAGACGCAATCCTTTCATCAGGGCTCACAGTAGTTGAAGTCCATATTTCAAATGTGCATAAACGTGAGGAATTCAGGCATAAATCCTATGTGTCCGGAGTTGCACTGGGTGTCGTATCGGGTTTCGGAATAGACAGCTATTTCCTTGGCCTGAGGGGACTTGTAAATCACTTATCAGATTGACCCTGCGTACAGCTAACTTTCGCAACAAAGATTCCATCTTTTGTTAGTAGCGAGTTAACGGCTATATTTACCTCTTTATATTACATTTCAGTACTATCGTTAAGTAACCGATGAAGAAAAACTGGACCATAGAAAAAGAAAACCCCAAGCAAAGAGATAAGCTCTCTCAAAGCCTCGGGGTCTTTTCAATTACGGCCCAAATCCTTCTAAACCGAGGTATCACAAACGAAGAGGAAGCTAACGTTTTTTTAAACAGCACCCTTTTTGATCTACCTTCTCCTTATCTCATGGCGGGAATGGAAAAAGCCGTCGAGAGAATAAAAAAGGCCCTTGAAGAGAATGAAACTATTGCGATTTATGGGGACTACGACGTAGACGGGGTTACATCGACTGCGCTCTTTTACACTTTCCTCAAAAGCCTCGGAGCAAACGTAACTTACTATAATCCCGACAGGATTAAAGAGGGCTACGGCGTAAACATCGATTCTGTGAGAAAGCTGTCAAAAGAGGGTGTTACTCTGATAATCTCAGGAGACTGCGGTATCACAGCGGTGAGTGAAGTTGAGGAAGCTAAAAAACTGGGCATCGATTTTATCGTTACTGACCACCATCAGCCCCCTTCAGAGCTGCCGGACGCGATTTCGATACTCAACCCACAGCAGCCTTCGTGTAAATATCCGGCTAAGGAAATTGCGGGTGTAGGCGTTATATTCAATCTGGCAATAGGACTCAGAAGAGCGCTCAGAGACACAGGGTTTTTTAAAAACAACGAGCCGAACCTGGGAGACTTTCTCGATCTCGTAGCGCTTGGCACTGTAGCCGACTGCGCTCCGCTTAAGGAAGTAAACAGAATATTGGTCAAAGAAGGCATTAAGAGAATGCAAAGCCCCAAACGCATCGGGCTTAAGGCGCTCAAGGAAGCGAGTAGCATTACAGGAGAGGTAACCTCCTTTGACCTTGGATTTAAGCTCGGACCCCGGGTAAATGCGTCCGGCAGAATGGGCAGCGCCGCAAGCGCAGTCGAGTTGTTTATTTCAGAGGACATAGAAGAGGCGCGCGAGCTTGCAAAGAAACTCAGCCGTGAAAACTCGGACAGACGAAGCGTTGAAGCCGACATAATAAGAGAGGCCGTTGAGCAGGTAGAATCAGACTCCGTACATTTGAGCACAAACTCAATTGTGATCGCCTCCCGCAATTGGCATCCCGGGATAATCGGCATAGTAGCTTCGAGAATTGTAGAAAGATACGATAAGCCAGCCATCCTCATAGCCATAGGAGATGACGGAACCGGCAAGGGCTCGGGCAGAAGCGTAGAAGGAGTAAATATCTACCAGGCGCTAAGCGAATGCCAGGAGGTATTGCTGCAGTACGGGGGACACGAGCAGGCGGCGGGCATTTCCATAAAAGAGGAACATATTGAAAAATTCCGGGAGATGTTTCAGTTAGCGGTTGGAAACGGCGCGGCGCGGACGGAATCAGTCTTGAATATAGACTGCCGTGTTGAGCTTTCTGATTTATCAGAGGAATTAATATCGGAGTTTGAGACGCTTGAGCCGTTTGGTATCGGAAACCCCGAGCCTGTATTGTATGCCGAAGCGGTACAAGTACAGTCTCAGCGTCTCCTTAAAGAAAAGCATCTCAGTCTTAAAGTTAAACAGGGCGGCAAGCCCTTTGGTGCAATATGGTTTAATATGAAAGAGCCCCGTCTCTTGAAACAAGATAGAATTGATATAGTATTCACTCCTGAATTCAACAATTGGAACGGTAAAAAAGAACTAAGACTAAGAGTAAGGGATATAGATTGACAGCTTAATAGAAGAGAAAATTACGAGCTGTCAGGCTATATTTATGTAACATGAGATCGATAAAAAAATACGGAGGTAAATTAATGGCTAAAAAACCCAATTTAGAAAACCTTAACTTTCTATACCCGATAATAATAATCGTGGTAATAATACTCGCTACAAGCGCGTTCGTTATTGTAGACAGCGGTCATGTTGGTGTTGTCAGAACACTCGGAGCGGTACAGCCCGAGCCACTGCCCGAAGGCTTTCACCTGAAAAAACCGTTTTTAGACAAGGTCGAGCAGATTGACATAAGACTTACCAAGGCTAAGTCAAAATCGCAGGCTGCCTCAAAAGACCTTCAGACCGTGGCAACTCAGGTAACAGTGCAGTACTCACTCTCGGGACCGATTGCCCCACTGACATACCAGAGGATAGGAAAGCGCGACATTGTCGCCGCGACCGTGATTGAGCCCGCTATTCAGGAGTCCGTAAAAGCCGTCACGGCACAGTACACGGCCGAGCAGCTTGTGACCAAGAGGGCAGAGGTAAAGCAACAGATACAAAAAGCGATCGAGAACTTCATAAGCGTCACGCTTAAAGACAAAAGCGTTCCAACAGCGCTCAAAATCGCGAACGTCGCAATTACCGATTTTGAATTCTCAGCAGAATTCAACAAGGCTATTGAGCTTAAGGTTAGGGCCGAGCAGGAAGCGCTTCAGGCTCTTAATGAAAAGACTAGACGAGTTACGCAGGCCGAAGCAGGTTATCAGGAGAGAAAGCTCTCGGCAGATGGGGAAGCTTATGAGATCGAGGCTGCGTCTAAAGCCAAAGCTGACGCTATTGCCAGAGAGGCTAAAGCTCTAAAAGATAACCCTCAATTGATCCAGCTTCGTCTGGCTGAAAAATGGGACGGTACCCTCCCCAAGTTTACCGGGGGTGATGCTATTCCACTGATTAACGTTGAGTCTCTTAAAACAGATAATTAGGGTTTTTGTGCTCTAGCTTTCTCTAGAGTTTTTAATCCGGATAGTTATTTATTTGGAATATTGGGGGCTGATCAGTCCTCGTAGGACTCTATAGGAGGGCAAGAGCACACCAGGTTTCTGTCCCCAAAGGGGTTATTTATCCTTCCTACGGGCGGCCAGAACTTCTGTTCCTCCACATATGGAAGTGGGTAAAGCGCTTTTTTCCTGGAATATGGGTGTTTCCAATCATCTATTAAGGCTTCCTTTGCAGTATGGGGAGCGTTTTTAAGTACATTATCCACCGGGTCTGAAGCGCCCTCGGCAATTTCCTGAATCTCTTTATAAATCGAAATAAGCGCCTCGCAGAACCTGTCGAGCTCGTCCTTGGCTTCACTCTCGGTCGGCTCTATCATCATAGTCCCCGCGACAGGCCAGGAGACTGTGGGAGCATGGAACCCGTAGTCCATGAGCCTCTTTGCAACGTCCTCCACATCTACGCCGCAATCTCGCTTAAAACGGCGGAGGTCCAGTATAAATTCGTGCGCTACTCTACCGTTCGATCCCGAATAGAGCACATCATAATACTCCTCCAGCCTCGATTTAAGGTAATTAGCGTTCAGTATCGCGTACTCGGTAGCTTCCGTAACACCGGTTTTGCCAAGGAGCTTAATATACGCGTAGGACACGAGTAAAATACTCGCGCTCCCCCAGGGCGATGCCGAAACCGATGCTGATTGCTTAGCATTTCCGGGGTCTATAACCGGGTGCCCGGGCAGATACGGGGCAAGATGCTCCGCGACACAGATCGGCCCCATCCCAGGGCCTCCGCCGCCGTGGGGAATACTGAAGGTCTTATGGAGATTGAGATGACATACGTCCGCTCCGATCTCGGCCGGGCTGGTAATACCAACCTGGGCGTTCATGTTGGCACCGTCCATATAAACCTGAGCACCGTTATCATGAACAATTGAGCACATCTCCCTGACCCCTTCCTCAAATACCCCGTGTGTGGAGGGGTACGTAATCATTAGAGCAGCTAGTGAATCCCTATGTAGCTCTGCTTTTTTCTTTAAGTCATCGATGTCGATGTTGCCGTGCTCGTCGCAGCCCACCACTACAACGCGCATACCGGCCATTGCGGCGCTAGCTGGGTTTGTTCCGTGCGCAGATGAGGGAATGAGCGTAACGATTCTGTCTTCTTCGCCTCTGTCTTTATAATAGTCCCTGATGACCAAAAGCCCTGCGTACTCGCCCTGCGCTCCCGAGTTAGGCTGAAGCGAAACAGAGTGCAGCCCCGTAATTTCAGACAGGTAACCCTCAAGCTCTTTGAATATCCTCAGGTACCCAGCCGTCTGCTTTTTTGGGGCAAAGGGGTGTATTTTAGAGAACTCTGACCAGGTGACCGGCAACATTTCAGTTGTGGCGTTGAGCTTCATGGTGCACGAGCCGAGCGGTATCATCGAAGTGGTAAGTGACAGATCCTTACTCTCGAGCTTTCTGATATATCTGAGCATCTTTGTTTCACTGCGGTATCTATCGAAAACTGGGTGGGTTAAAAAGGAACTTGAGCGTCTGTACTCTTCTGGAAAATCAGCAGTATAATCTTTAACCCTGCTCTCGAAATTAGTGAAATCGAATTGACTGTTATTTAGTGCGGAAAATATACGAAGGAGCTTTTTGACATCATCTGCCTCGGTCGTTTCATCGATCGATATCCCTATATGTTTTTTATCTATGTATCTGAAATTAATGCCTTCTGACTCCGACAGAAGCCTTATTTTTTCAATCGCTTTTTTGGCCTCTTTCCCCATATTGATCTTGAGCGTATCGAAGTAGGCGCTATTCACCTGCTTATAACCCATGCCCCCTAGCTCTCTTTCTATGAAGCGGGCTGTAGAGTGTATTCTTCCCGCAATAGAGCGCAGACCGTCCCCCCCGTGATATACAGCATACATGCCGGACATGATGGCCAGGAGCGCCTGCGCGGTGCAAATGTTTGATGTGGCTTTTTCTCGCCTTATATGCTGCTCCCTGGTCTGTAGAGCCATCCTGTAAGCCGGGTCCCCGTTTGAATCGATAGAGACGCCGATAATTCGCCCAGGCACTTGGCGCATGTAGCTTTCGTGCGTAGCGAAATATGCCGCGTGCGGTCCCCCGTAACCCATGGACACACCAAATCTTTGAGCAGACCCGAGAACTACATCGGCCCCGAATTCTCCCGGCGGGGTGAGAAGCGTGAGGCTGAGTAAATCGGCGGCCACAGCTACTAGAATCCCATTTTCATGCGCACTATCCACAAATCCTGAGTAATCGTTAATCTCACCGTCAGAGTCAGGATACTGAAGCAGTGCTCCGAAATAATCGATACTAAAATCAAACTTTTTGTGGTCCCCGACAACGAGCGAAATCCCGAGTGGCTCGGCCCTTGTTTTTAAAACATCAATTGTCTGAGGGAAGCATTTCTCGGATACGAAGAATTTTCGCCGGGTTTCTTTTTTACGCTGACTTGCACCAACGCGGTGCAGCATTGTCATAGCCTCAGCCGCGGCGGTTGCTTCGTCCAATAGAGAAGCGTTTGCAATTTCCATCTTGGTAAGGTCTATCACAAGGGTCTGAAAATTAATCAGCGCTTCGAGGCGGCCCTGGGATATCTCGGCCTGATAGGGAGTGTACTGGGTATACCAACCGGGGTTTTCAAATATGTTGCGCTGTATTACACCCGGAGTAAGGCAGTCATAGTAACCAAGCCCGATGTAGGATTTATATACCTTGTTTTTTTTTGCGGTCTTCTTAAGCTCCTCTAAGAACTTATATTCACTTAAAGGCTCGGGTAGGTTAAGCGGCGTTTTTAATCTTATGGAAGATGGGACTGTCTGGTCAATGAGATCGTCCAGTGAATCGACGCCTAGAGTCTCAAGCATCGGCTCAGTCTCCGATTCATTTGGTCCAAGATGCCTCTTGGAAAATAAATTAAATCCGTTGGGATTAGTTTTCATTAATATCTGCGCAGGAAATATTTTCTATTTTTACAGAAGGGTAAGAATTCCGAATGTGAACATATTAAAACCGACAATAAGTTTAAGATATTGTACCCGATCTACACCAGCTTGGTCTTCCCTGTTTTAATCTTTAACTTGTCTAATCTTTTTGGGACCTAATCTTCCATTTCATTTTCCACATGTTCCGTGTAGCTTGTGCTTTCCATCAAACCCTTAAGCTCGCCCGGGTCGTAGGGTTTTACTTTGATCATCCACCCCTCGCCGTAAGGGTCTTCGTTAATAGTTTCGGGGGTATCGAGGAGAGCCTCATTTAC
>DEIM01000032.1 GCA_002352485.1 Candidatus Dadabacteria bacterium UBA2774 | reverse complement strand
TTTCAATTTCACGGCCGACTTGACTAAATTTTAATTCTTTACTAATATCGTTTAGCCGGATCCGAGTGGTTATGGGGTCTTGCCAGTTCCGGGACTATTCGATTTTAACACTGTCGATGTAAAAACTTCCGGATTTGAAAATTGTGGGTATTGTGTTGTTTTAAAATTACAGGTATAACATTGCACTCAAATTTTTACCTGTATTGTCTAAATATTTAGTAGGTTGGAAAATACAAGATGATAATAGGCGTTCCTAAAGAAACATATCCCGGCGAGAGAAGGGTAGCTATTGTGCCCGCTACGGTGCCCTCTTTACAAAAAGCGGGTTTCGTTGTCCATCTGGAACAAGGTGCGGGACTTGAAGCCGGGTTTACTGACAAGATGTACGAAGATCAGGGCGTTGTAGTCTCTGACCGTGCGGAAGTGCTCTCCAAGGCAGAGGTAATCCTTCAGGTAAGGGCGATCGGCACAGGGAATGAGTCAGACGCCGAGGACCTTAAAGCGCTAAAGAAAGGTCAAATCGTAATCGGACTAATAGACGCGCTTACCAATAAAAATGCGGTTGAAGCGCTTGGCTCGGCCAATGTTAAGTCGTTTGCGCTTGAGCTTGTACCCAGGATAACACGTGCGCAGAGTATGGACGTACTCTCCTCACAGGCAAACCTCGCTGGCTATAAAGCAGCACTTATGGCTGCTGACTCAATGCCGAGAATCTTCCCCATGATGATGACTGCTGCCGGTACGATCACACCTGCTAGGGTGCTGGTAATAGGCGCCGGTGTGGCGGGGCTTCAGGCTATAGCCACATGCAACCGTTTAGGGGCGATCGTTTCAGCTTATGACATACGCCCGGCGGTAAAAGAGCAGGTACAGAGTCTGGGCGCAAAGTTCGTTGAGCTTGAGCTTGAGACAGGCGAATCTGAGGACAAAGGCGGCTACGCAAAAGAGATGGACGAGGACTTTTACAGAAAACAACGAGAGCTTATGACGCGAGTTGTAGCAGAAAACGATGCAGTCATAACGACAGCTTCTATCCCCGGTAAAAAAGCCCCTGTGCTAATAACAGAGGAAATGGTCTCTGGCATGAGCCCGGGCTCAGTTATCATTGACCTGGCTGCAGAGAGCGGCGGGAACTGCGAGCTTACAAAGGCGGGCGAGACTGTGAATAAAGACGGCGTGAGTGTCATCGGGCCTGTCAACGTGCCCTCGAGCATCCCATATCACGCAAGCCAGATGTACTCTAAGAATATAGCAAACTTGGTACTATTAATGGTTAAAGACGAAAAACTCGAAATCGATCTCGAGGATGAAATTTTGAAAGAATCACTGATAACTGATGACGGAAACGTGGTAAACGAGCGCGTGAAAGAAAGTTTGGGCCTTTAAATAATACAGGAGGTGCCTCGGAATGGAGGGTTTTACAATTGTTTTTACAATCTTTGTACTAGCTGCTTTCATAGGTTTTGAAGTGATTGCAAAAGTGCCTCCTACACTTCACACACCCCTGATGTCGGGATCAAACGCGATATCGGGAATAATTCTGATCGGCGCGATAATCTCTGCAGGCTCACAGCACACATGGCTCACCACGGTGCTTGCCTTCATCGCAGTTGTGCTTGCGACCATTAACGTAGTGGGTGGATTTATGGTAACAAACAGAATGTTGGCAATGTTCAAGAGGAAGGACTAAAGAATGTCACCTGCAATAGTAAACATAGCATATTTAGTAGCGGCATCACTGTTCATTTTCGGACTGAAGGGACTGACGCATCCGAGGACTGCTGTCAGGGGCAACATGTTGGGCGCACTCGGAATGCTCCTTGCTATAGTCGTAACGCTCCTTGATAAGAGCATCGTCGGTTACGGCGTAATTTTCGCCGGTATTGTGATTGGCGGCGGCATTGGCGCCGTATTGGCAGTGAGAATACAGATGACAGCCATGCCTCAGCTCGTGGCGATTTATAACGGTTTCGGAGGCGCTGCCTCTGTTCTGGTAGCGGGCGCGGCGCTATTTGAAATAATGGTAGCGGGAGACGCAAGCCCAATACCGCTTGACGCTCAGTTCTCAATAGCCACTTTTGCCTCGGGTCTCATAGGAGCCGTAACGTTCTCAGGAAGCCTTGTAGCATTCGGAAAGCTTCAGGGGCTTACCAACGAAGGCTCTGTTCGTTATCCGGGCGATCAGATAGTTAAAATAGCTCTAGCAATAGTACTCGTAATATTCGGTGTTTTGATGGTCCAGTACGCAGGCTCTTCTGCCCCTTACTGGCTTATGGTTTTAGTGGCGCTGGTAATCGGCGTTTTGGTAGTTATCCCGATCGGCGGTGCCGATATGCCGGTCGTAGTAGCATTACTAAATTCATTCTCAGGTCTTGCAGCCGCAGCTACCGGATTTATTCTTTACAACACAGTTCTTATCGTTGCAGGAACACTGGTCGGGGCTTCAGGGCTTATCCTGACGATGATTATGTGTAAGGCGATGAACCGCTCGCTCCTAAACGTCATATTCGGAACTTTCACGGTAGTTGACGACGGTCCTTCCGCGGATGAAGTTTACGCAGGCAAGGTAAAGTCAACTTCACCAGAAGAGGTTGCCATGCTGCTGTCAGGGGCAAAGAGAGTGGTTGTAGTCCCGGGGTACGGTATGGCGGTTGCGCAGGCGCAGCATGCTGTGAGAGAGCTTTTCGATATATTAGAAGAACACGATATTACGATGGAATTCGGCGTGCACCCTGTAGCGGGACGTATGCCTGGACACATGAACGTACTATTGGCAGAGGCCGATATACCCTACGACAGGCTTAAAGACATGGATGAGATCAATCCAAGCTTTAAGCAGATAGACTGTACTATCGTTATCGGAGCAAACGACGTAGTAAACCCTGTAGCCAGGACAGACCCCGACAGCCCGATAGCGGGTATGCCTATACTTGACGTTGACTATTCAAAAACCGTGGTTGTAATAAAAAGAAGCTTAAGCCCCGGATTTGCCGGAATACCTAATCCGCTCTTTGCAGCCGACAACACTCTTATGCTCTTTGGCGACGGTAAGAAGATGGTCGAGGAAATGGTAAAGTGCGTTAAAGAGGAATTAGGCTAAGGGCTCAAATTTCAAACGTCAGCTTATTGTAAATTTTCCCTCTTTATCCTAATCCCAAGTTGTAATGTTCGGATATATCCTCTGTATTTCGAGGGGTCGATGCGAGTCTTTATTGTAAAGCCTGAGGAGTATTTCTTTCGTTCTAACTCTCTAACTTTCCGTCCCATTTTATGATCTTAAAGTCAATCACGAAGAAGGCGTAGAACACCGGTACGAGTATAAGCTCGATTATTGT
>DEIM01000188.1 GCA_002352485.1 Candidatus Dadabacteria bacterium UBA2774 | reverse complement strand
CAAACCGATGCCGATCGGGAAATACAGGACTCACTCAGCAACTCTCTAGGTAAATTCGGTGATATTGGAGATATAGCTGGAAACGCGCTTACTCTCGCCGGTATCAATACAGCTTTATTCGTAATCGGTTCAAGTTCTAATGATGAAAAACTAATCCAAACAGCAAAAGCGCTGTTGGAGGCTAATATTTTAACAGCCTTCAGCACAAGCGTTCTGAAGCTCACGGTCGGGAGGGAGAGGCCCGACGGCAGCGGTACACGTTTTACCTCGTCGTTCCCCTCGGGGCATACATCGGGCAGCTTTGCGCTTGCCTCCACCGCCCATTCAATGTACGGCCATAAAATAGGTATACCGCTTTATGTCTTCGCCGGATTTGTAGGGTTATCTCGCATCTCCGACAACAAGCATTTTTTATCCGATGTGCTATTCGGCGCGGCACTCGGGACGGCGATCGGAAGGGGTGTGGCCAAAGTCCATAAGAATGAAAAGAGAGACAAATTTAGCTTTATGCCTTTTTCAGACGGACAGTCTTCCGGGGTTATGCTCACTCTAAGCTGGTAGTAGAGGACTTGTAAACGAAACTAATTCCGGGTCACCGCATCTATATAATAAGTCATAATAAAATTCATGTCGTCGGAATGTCTCAAGAATGGCACAAGAAGATTGTAAATTCACAGAGCTGACTCCAAGCAGGATTACATGTCCTGAATGCGCAAAGGGAGAATTAAACCCGGCAAGGGGTCGCTTCGGGCCTGTATACAAATGCACTCAGAGGGGATGCAAATTCTGGGTCGACTCCAGACCGACGGGAGAGGTCTGCGGCTATTTGAGAAATGGAGTCGAGTGCGGCTCACTAATAGTAGAAGGTACAAAGACTATTCCCGACAGGTGCAGCGACAGATCTTGCCCCAACCGTAACCCCCATAAGCTCGCCAAGCAGTAACGCACACTAATTCAATAACTCTTTCAGATTATAAAATAGGCCATAACGGCTATAACCAGAGCCGATATTATATTGAGCACGATACCTGTTTTTATCATCGTCCGCTGCTTTATTCTTTCCGTACCGTATACCAGCGCGTTAGGCGGCGTGGCGACAGGCAGCATAAATGCGCACGATGCCGCTATCCCGGCGCTTAGCGCCAGTACTTCAGGTGAGGCGAGCGAAAGCTCGTTGCCGAGAGTCAGAAATATGGGGACCATGATCGCCGCACTTGCTGTGTTACTGGCAAATTCAGTCAGAAAAATCATGAGTGTTACTGCGCCAAGAATAAGTATAAAAAGTCCGTAAGTGGACATATCGGATTCAACGAGTCCAACCAGGTACCTGCTTGCCCCCGTCTCTCCCAATATGCCGCTTAAAACGAGACCCCCTCCGAATAGGAGCAGCACCCCCCAGTCCGTAAACCTCTCTACCTCCTTCCATCTGATAGTCCTGAACAATACTAGGAGTATTATCGCAAACACTGCAATTATCGAGTCAAAATTCCTTCCTATACCCAAGAGCGAAGACAGGGGTTTACTGAATAGCCATAGTAGCACGGTGATTGCAAATATAATAGCGACCTTATAACTCTTGGGATTACTGAAGACTAGCTCGACTGTCGTTTTACGGACAGTGCTCACCTCAGGAAGCTTGGGTCTTAATTTAAAGTAAAGCACAACAATCATAATTGGGAACAATACCAATACTGCAGGTATGCCGATCCGAAGCCACTCGCTAAAGCTCAAACCCAGGTTTGCGGCAGTAATTGCGTTTGGTGGGCTCCCTATTATGGTTCCGATGCCGCCGATGTTGGCCGAGTACGCAACCCCGAGCAGAATGAAAGTTTCATTGGCTGTATTTTTTTCTTTAAGACTTGCTATCAAGCCGAGTGCAACGGGAAGCATTATTGCCGTCGTCGCGGTGTTACTTATCCACATACTCAGAACTGCTGTGGACACAAACAGCCCCAGTATCGAGTACAGCATCTTGGTTCCGGCAGCTTTCATAATGTAGCCTGCAAAAAGCTCGTCCAGACTGTACTTATGCAGCGCCGCGGCCAGACCGAAACCCCCCAAGAACAAGAATATTATAGGATGCGCAAAGTAGCTGAGTGCATCTTTAACGTTGAATATCCCGGTGATAACAGCCAGTACAGGTACCATTAGCGCCGTGACCGTTATGGGCAGGGCTTCGGTAAGCCAGAGAGCCGCAATGAAAAGTAATATGGAAAGTCCTTTTACTACATTTTCTTCAAGCGGGGCAAATAGGTAAAAAGCTACCGAACAAACAGCGCTAATTATTATGATCAGATATTTTGTCATTTGGGCCTACACTGCTCTAGAAAACCGCATCTTACATATGTGTCCGGTTTATGACTACTTTACACAAATTTCGGAAATATTTTGAGTCTGAATTACTTGGAAGGGACTTTCTCAATGACCCATAGCTTTTTCTTTGTCCATCTTCCCCATCCGGGGTTATGCAGGAGGAACGTTCCATTAAACTTTTTTCCGCTTGCCGAGATTATATATTTTATGCTGTTTTCGGTTTCAATATTGTACGAGCCGCTATCCCAGGTTTTATACTTTCCTTCACCATAACAATCCAGTTTGGTACTATCGGGAGCTTCATTAAACGAATTAATATCTGAGGGCTCTTCGATTGCAATTTTCCTGTCTTTTTCAATTTCCGGAATGCCTCGTGGTAATATCCATGTTCTTACCTCTCCGTTATTCTCGAGAGTCAGATCATAGTGAGGTCTATTTGTTTTATGATGCTGAATGATAAACCTAGAGGTTTCGTTCATAAATCAGTTTTAATCCTTTAAGAGTGAGGAACTCATCTACCGACTCTATTGCCTTACTCTCTGAAGATATCAGATTTGCCGACCCTCCTGTTGCTATTACATTCGGGTTCGTTTTCATCTCTCCTCTGATATTCTCCACAATACCGTCCACAAGCCCGGCGTAGCCGTAAACTATGCCCGACTGCATACTCTCTACCGTGGTTTTCCCGATCACGTTCTCGGGTTTTATAATCTCCACTCTCGGGAGCTTCGAGGCCTCTCGGTAAAGCGCTTCTGCCGATATCAAAAGCCCTGGCGTGATCGTCCCGCCCATATACTCGCCCTTTTCAGAAATGCAGTCAAAAGTTGTCGCCGTTCCAAAATCCACTACTATCACACTGCCTTTATACTTCTCAAAAGCGGCTACACCGTTACAGATCCTATCTGCCCCGACTTCTTTTGGGTTATGGTAAAGAATGGGCATACCAGATTTAATTCCGGGACCCACGACTGTAGAGTCCACATTAAAATATGTATTAATGGCATCTGTGATTGTTCCGAGAATAGTAGGTACAACGCACGAGATAGCTGCGCCGTCTATGGATTTTAAGTCGATTTCTCTAAATTGAAGAAGCTCTCTGAATAGGAGCCCGTACTCATCCGAAGTCTTTGATTTATCGGTCCCGATTCTCCAGTCACATACTATCTCGTCCCCGTCAAAGAGTCCGAAAACAATATTGGTATTACCTATATCTACTACTAGTATCATATTAATATTCCCAGGCTATTTTTCACAATTATAAATACTATCTTTACTTGAGTCCCCACCTTCTTCTAAGGAGCCAATCTCCTGAAAGAAGCCCCACCAGCAGGAAGAAAAAGAGCGGGTTGTCCCAAAGCTCTACAGTCTCATAGCCCGTTATCGTCCTTTTTTTCCTGTTATCTATACCGAGCTTCTTGGGGCTGTCTTCCGTAGTAATAAATCTCCCGCCCGTTTTTTCGGCTATGGACTCCAGTAGTCCCTCATTAGCTGTAGGACCCCTGACTTCATTCACTGCCGGCTCTACGGTAAATGATATACCATTAATATTACTGTCGGTAAATAAATCGTAATCTTCTTCAGACACTGTAACTCTATAATTCCCATATTCACTAACCCTTGTATCACCGCTGTAACGGTTCTCGGAAGTCTTCTCGATCTTTATTTCTTTCTCCTCACCATCAGGAAGTGTTAGTACGGGCATGGTCTCTTTATCTGTTATATCAGCTTCCGATCCCCTGACCTCGATTTTAGTACTGTCTCCGGGGTTATAGATTGCTTTGTCTGTGCTTATTCTTATATTCTGAAGCTCCGGATCGTCTACGAACCAAAGGAAGAGTCTGTTCCAGAACTTCCCGTAATAGGGTGATAAATCTCCATCTCCGGCGCCCACAAAGTTCCACCTCCAGGAAGAATCAGATAGGAACGCGGCCACCTTTCCCGACTCTACCTCACCCACAGCAAGAAGCGGCTCTCCTTCCGGGGTCTTGAGCAGAGTCGCTGCATCAGGGTCAACGCCGTTTACTATATTCAGCCCCTCAAGCTTGGGCATATTTCCCCAGTATCTCTCGTTCTCGTCCTTGTTCGGAATTATTCTCATTATCGGGTGATTCCTTCCCGCTTGCGTAAGCTCCGGCTTGAACGCCTGATCGCTTATTGAATCAGATAAGGTTCTGGGCAGATAATCGAGCTCAACGGGCAAAATATCCGAAATCGGTGTTCTGCCGTAGTTCCCGCTTTCAAAGCTATTATTGCCCCCTATCATTAAGAAAGCCCCTCCCTCCTGTGTTATATAGTCCTTGATACTCCTCAAATGAAAGCCGAAGATTCCGTAGGGCTGGAAGTTAAAGTTTTGGAATATAACAACGTCAAAAGTCTTAAGCTCGCTGCCGAATATTTCATTAACAGGGAAGGGGATCAGGCTTAGCTCGCTCTCTGAGGCGAATACCAGGTCAGAAGGGTCCCTAAGGATAAAAAAGGAAACCAGATCAATGTTCGGGTTTCTCTTCATAGCCCTTCTCATAAACCTTACGTCCCAGGAAGGGCTTCCTGCTACATGCAGCACCCGTATCTTATTAATAATAACATCGGTATAAAAAGATTTTTCGTTATTTTCGGGAATCAGATCGCCCGATACTTTAGGCACTGAAACGGTGTAAATTTTTCTTCCGAGCGTAATAGGGTTTATTTCAAAGCTGACGCTTCCCTCCTTAGTCTTAGGAGAAATATAAACTTCTTTAATTGAGATGAGTCTATCGTCTTCATAAAGCGAGATCGGAAGGTCTATTCCGTCTTTCCTGTTTGTCTTTACCACTACTTCAACCGGGAATTCGTATCTCAGAAACGTTACTTCACTCGCGTTTACCTCATCTATCCAAACATCATTTTCTGACGCTCCGGATACAGGGCTTACAGAGCTGATCGGCAAATCAGCCTCTACTAAACTATCTAAATTAACAGGAGATGATTCCTCCCCGTTCCCGCCGTCTGAAACGAGTATTGCAAGATCAGTTTCTCCCCTATCTTTCTTTTCCTTAAGCTCTTTTAGAAGATTTCTGAAATTCGTATGTTTCCCGAGAGGCTCCTCTTTAAATATAGAATCCTTGGATGAGGGCTCAAGTGTCTCACCGAAACTTAAATATTCTACGATGTAGTTATCCTCAATCTCGGTAAAGAAGTCGCTATTTTGATCCATAAAATTCCGGACCTTATCTATTCTTGTGTTTCCGTTCTCATCTCCCGCAAGACTCATGCTGAACGAGCTGTCCACAATAACACTCAGGTTTTTCTTCTCCTCCTTATAGGACTCTTTCCTTAGGGCCGGGTTGAGTAATAAGAATGCTATCAGAAGGAAGGAGAGTATATGGATAGAAATAAGGGCAAATTTCTTTTTACTCTCCGTAAGTGTTCTCGTGCTTCTGTAAGATCCGTAAACGACTACTAGAGCCAATAAGATAAGTAATATAGCTTCAAATATGCCCGGGGGGTTAAGAAAAATCAGGTTGTTGATCGCAGTTTCCATTAGAATAAATTTACCACATAAGACTCAAGGTTTTGTCTTTGATTTAGAATATGAGGAATTCTCCCGCCCTCATAATAACCTTGCCG
>DEIM01000200.1 GCA_002352485.1 Candidatus Dadabacteria bacterium UBA2774 | reverse complement strand
TATGTGATCAATATCGCAAGCAACGTCGTATTCTTGCTTGGGGTATATGCGATAGGCAGAAACAAAAAAACCATAATAATACTTCTCGTATTGGGAATGCCCTGGGTTTTTACTGACTGGATTTTTGCAAGCTCCACGCAGAGTATATTCGCGAGTATCCTTTATTTCTTCTTTGTCACGACTATCCTCCTTAACCATATCCTAAAAGCTAAGGACATTACTCAGGATACTCTTTACGGCGCTGTGTGTTTGTATTTAATATTGGGGCTCCTCTGGGTCACAATCTACGGAAGTATCGAATATCTATCTCCGGGCGCCGTATTCATTTCCGAAAGGCTCGGCCTTACGGGGGATATAAGTACGAATGAGCTCGTATATTATAGCTACACCACTTTAAGCACCCTGGGATATGGAGATATTACTTCCATAACTCCCCTTGGAAGGATTTTATCTGTCCTCGAAGCCATGGCGGGACAGCTGTTCATAGCTGTTATGATAGCGCGGCTGGTAAGTATATATACTGCAAAAGCAATGCAGAAAGGCTAGGCTCGATATTATTTTATTTCTTTAAACGGCCCTGAAGCTCGCCATTTGCCAACTACGATTCCACTGGGTTCAATATTCTCTATGGAAAAACGTAAGATTGTGCTTATTCCGGGTGACGGAATCGGACCAAACATCACAACCGCAGTAAAAAAAGTCATCAAAGCTTCAGGCGCGGAGATTGAATGGATAGAGCGAAAGGCAGGTCTAGGGGCACTTGAGGAAGATGAAGATGTTCTCCCTGAGAAAACACTAGACGCAATAAAAGAGCACAAGGTTGCATTAAAAGGTCCCTGCACTACCCCGATAGGGGAGGGTTTTACCTCTGTTAACGTGCAGCTTCGTAAAGTGCTCGATCTTTACGCAGCTGTAAGACCTGTAAGGAATCTTAGCGGTGTGAATACTCGTTTTTCAGGAGTGGATCTCGCTGTGATTCGTGAGAATACGGAGGGTCTTTACAGCGGAGTTGAAAACACCATTACTCCGGGCGTTGTAATGAGCATGAAAGTCGCGACCGAAAAAGCCTGTTACAGGATTTCCAAGTGGGCATTTGAATATGCAAGGCACAGGGGACGCAGGAAAGTGAGCGTATTCCACAAAGCCAATATCATGAAGCTCACAGACGGGCTTTTTATAAGAAAGTCCCGCGAGGTTAGCCTGGACTACAAAGATATTGAATATGAAGAGATCATCATCGACGCGGGGTGTATGAAGCTTGTTCAGGACCCGGGCCGCTTCGATGTGTTACTGCTAGAGAACCTTTACGGTGATCTTATAAGCGACCTATCTGCTGGACTCGTAGGCGGTCTTGGCGTGGTGCCTGGGGCCAATATCGGCGAGCGTGAGGCTGTGTTTGAGGCCGTTCACGGCTCTGCCCCCGATATTGCAGGCAAGAATATTGCAAACCCGCTGGCACTCCTAATGTCGGCTGTCATGATGCTCAATCACCTTGCGGATACCGAAGATAGGGAGGACTTCCGAGCCTCCGGAGAGAATATAAAGCAGGCTTATAATACGGCTCTTGAAGAAGGGTTGACCACCCGCGATCTTGGAGGAAGCCTAGGTACGCAGGAGTTTGCCGACGTTATTGTAAAGAATATGGATAATTGAAAGGTATATTGTTGAATAAAGAGGTAAAGACAACATCAAAGTATGTGATTTCTACTACCTGAGATTTTTCCCCATTACCCTTAGGAAATTACCGCTCATTATTTTCTTTACCCTGCTTTCGCTATAACCCTTAGCTATAAAAAATTCAGCAATACTCTGAAGCTTATCTATGGATTTTAAGCCCTCGGGAAAATCCTTAATTCTCGCCCCGTCCATATCGCTTCCTATCCCCACGTGGTCTTCTCCCATAATCTCTATCATATAGTCGGTATGGGCGTAAACGTCCTCCAGCGTAGGTACTTTCTCAGTAGTCTTAAGGAAAAGGTTGTACAGCACTATTCCTACAACTCCGCCGCGCTTGGAGATTGCTCTTAACTGATCGTCATTCAAGTTTCTCGGGTGGTCGGTCAGTGTTCTGGCATTTGAATGAGTCGCTATCGGTATAAGCTCTGTTAGCTCTATCGAGTCCCAGAAGCATCTTTCGTTAAGGTGAGACAGATCAAGAGTTACTCCAAGATCGTTCATTCGCTTTACCAGCTCTCTCCCCATTTCCGAAAGCCCATCCTCAGTGTCGTTCCCCGATGCGTAGTGGTTCTTATCATTCCAGGCAAGCCCTATGACCCTAACGCCCTTATTGTAGAACATATTTAGCTCGCTTGGCTCCTCTATTGGATCTGCACCTTCCATAAGTGTCAGAAATCCTATCCTGGGATTATCATCTAAATTCTCAATGTCACGGGGTTTCAAAACGCGATAAATATCCTGCTCGCAATCCCTGTATAATTCTTCGTAGGTGGCCAGCTGCTCCATTGCGGACTTAAGCGTGCTGTCGGGCTTTTGTTTCGGAGGGACAAAAATCGTATTGAATACAAGCTTAACGTTCCCCTCTTGAAGACCAGGGAGCGTAATCATGCAGGGTACTTCAGGGTTTACGAAGCTCCTCTTAAAATAATTTAAGTGAAAAGCTATATCTTCGTGTGCGTCTACAATTGTAAATTTCTTAGACATTTTCTTATGCATAAAAGGCCGCGCTAGCAAAGCTAACCACAGATCCTGTATCGGGCTCAAGCGCCTGATCATAGTCAAGAATCTTTCCTCTGCTCACGCCTGCCGTGCTTAGGAGTGAATAGATAGGCGAGAGCCCGCAGATTTTCCTCCAATCTTTCTCTTTTTCTATTGAGCGGTAAAACCCTTCCGCATCAAGGTTCTCGCAGTGCTCTAGGCTAAGCAAATCCCTTTCTTTAATAAGGCTTAAAGTTCCGTCATTAACCTCTTCTCGGTCTCCGAACTTAGGACCTACATGGGCTAAATCCGCCCCGGCTATGATAAAGGCCCTTTCACCAAGCTCGGACACGATATCTCTTACGCTGTTAAGGAACAGCTCAATCCTTTCATCCTCAGCAGGAGACTTGCCCTCCTCCACCAGTTTGAAAAATGAGTTACATAAAATCGGGACAATCTTAAATTCCCTCTTCCCGTTTAAGAGGTATTGTAGAAATGTGAGTTGGAATTCGATTGAGTGCTCCGTTCTGTGAGATATCTCACCGTGAAATAAGTCCCACGAACAACCGTCATTAAGCCTATCCACAATCTCCGTGTCCGTTTGCGCTCGGCCCAGTGGAGTATCAAAGTATTTCCTGGTCAATATATAGGGGTTATCAACCTCTGCATAATGAGATGTGCCGAATATAAAATATGTGTCGGTGTTTGAGTCCTGGACTAGCTCTCTGTACGCAAGAGCATAGGATTTGCCGCCTCTCGTAAAATCGATATGGGGTGAGATGATCCCTTTTACCTTGCCCCGGTCGGGCTCATAAGGTTTTGATTCCTCTGCGCTATTTAAGAAGCCTGCGATCCACTCCCTGAGCTCGCTCGGGTCATCTGGGTAGGAGAGCCCGGCATGGTTCGGAGCTCTCTCTGGCGAGTCATTGAAACGAGATTCGAGATTAGCCTTAAAATCTGCGAAATTCTCACTGTCAAGAAACAGTGCTTCGTCCATCTGTTCGATTAATCTTTCAATATCCTCAGAATCTACGTGCTGTCCAAATTTACTCTGGATCTTTTTTTGTATGTCGATTACGGAATGCACACCATCGAACAGTCCCAGTATGTATAAAGTCTCAGGGGAAACGTACAGTATCTTGTCGCTTACGTTGTAAGGGTCTCTCAAGCATATTAGCTCCTGTCCCTCATGCTCTACGGGGAATGCTTCGATCGGGTTTAGTTTCGGTAGTATCATATCAGTCTCTTCCCTATTCAGAGATTCATAGGGTTTACGATTATTTTCTCCTGCCCCAGCCTCCGCCGCCGGGAGTCTCTATACTAATAATATCTCCTTTTTTCACTTCAAATGTGCACTTTGGAGGGAGCCCCGTTACTTTGCCCTTTGCTATCAGTTTGTTCTTTCCTCTTGTCCCGTCCTCTCCGCCCCTTAGACTGTAGGGTGAAAATTTTCTTCTCTCGGTTATAAGAGACACTGTAGTTTTTGTCAGGAACTTGAATTCACGCTTGATAGCGTCGCCGCCCTTAAACTTGCCCCCGCCTCCGCTCCGTCTTCTGATTGTGTAGGCGTTAATCATCACAGGAAGCTCCCGCTCGAGGGCCTCGATCGGTGTGTTGAGTGTGTTTGTCATATGGGTCTGCACCGCGCTTACGCCCTCTTTGCCGGGGCGTCCCCCCATTCCTCCCGCTATAGTTTCATAATACGCATATGTACGCCCGGTGCGGGGATTAATGCCTCCGAATGTAATGTTGCTCATCGAGCCTGCGCTTGCCGCGGGTATCTTCTCGGGGATAGCTTTTGAAAGTGCGCCGAATACTACATCGACCACCCGCTGAGAGGTTTCGACGTTTCCTCCCACGACTGCCGAGGGGAACTTGGCGTTCAGTATCGAGTGATCGTCCACTCTAATCTTCACCACCCTAAGAGGGCCGGAATTAAGCGGTAGCTCTTTAGGCGCGAGACACTGAAAAACATATATTGCGGCTGCTGTAGTAACGCTGTAAGGAGCGTTCAGGTTACCTTTCACGGGTGGCGAGCTTCCGCTGAAATCTACCTCTGCGCGGCTTCCCTTTATTGTGATTTTTACTTTTATCGGAATTTTCAAGGTCCCTGCGCCGTCGTCGTCCATAACATCCTGAAAACTGTAAACGCCGTCCGGAATAGCTTTTATAACTTCTTTCATCATCTTCTCGCTATAGTTAAGAAGCTCTTCCCCGGCCTCGACCAGAGTGTTCAGCGAGTATTTACTTATAGTCTCCGTGAGTCTTTTTTCGCCTAAATCAAGGGCGCCACTTTGCGCGTTAAAATCACCTTCTCTTTCCTCAGGGTCGCGCGTGCTGTTAAGGATTTTATTAAACAGCTTTTTGTTCAGCCTGTTTTTTATATATAGTTTTGAAGGAGAGATCAGTACTCCCTCTTCTTCAACTGTGGTGGATATGGGCATAGAGCCCGGTGTAATGCCCCCCATGTCGGCGTGATGAGCCCGGCTTGCGACGAAAAACACTATCCGGCCTTCTGAGAAAATGGGTTTTATGCATGTAACGTCGGGAAGGTGTGTACCGCCTCTGAACGGGTCGTTTAATATGTAGACGTCCCCCGGCTGCATGTCCGGCTCATCGAGAACCGCCTTCACGGCGAAACCCATAGAGCCCAGGTGAATGGGGATATGAGCGGCCTGGGCAATCATGTCACCCTTGGAGTTAAATATGGCACACGACAGGTCTCTTCGCTCTTTTATGTTCGGGGAGAAACCGGCTCTTATTAAAAGCATCCCCATTTCTTCTGCAATAGAGCTTAGAATATTCTGGAAAATTTCAAGTTCGAAAGGAGTAAGTGCCATAGTCTCTCTGAATTTTAGTAATAAGGAATCGGTAATATTGATCAGACTGCTGTCAGTGCGCGGCCCTGGCAGTTACTCTTGTGTAGAAACAGGCTCATCAATCTTCTCGATATTCCAGTACCTGCACTGCTCGGATTTATAGTATTTGATCTCGCTACCGATACTAAGCTCGTTAGTCGGGCTGCCCGGAATTATATGAGTGCCTCCACTGCACGCTCTGGCAACCCGGACATAGGGAATTACAACTTTTCCCCCAGCTTCATGGCTGCCTTTGAGGTTTTTAGAGACGAGTAGCGTGGCTGCGCAGTTTGAAAATAGCTCCGGTACAAATACACCTGTTTCATCTTCCCCGGGTTTGCACTCGTTTGAGTCATAGGGCTCTGAGCACACTACTTTCATCACAGTGCCCTCTACTGCGTATTCCGAGGTGTCGAGCAACTGTTCCTGAGTACAGGGAGGAGGAAGTGCGCCGGCAGTATTTAAACTCACTGATAATACAAGTAAAATAAGTGTTACTTTAATCTTGCGTTTCATGAGATTAGTACAATTGTTATTGGTGATTTATGCTTTGTCAAATTGTATGACTACGCAATATTAATAGATCAATTAATCAGGAGATGAATTCTATATGCGAGTACTTGTTACGGGAGTTGCAGGCTTTATCGGCTCTCATCTGGCTGAAAGGCTAATAAGCGGCGGAAACGAGGTTGTGGGGGTCGATTCATTTTTCGATTACTACCCAAAGAGAATTAAAGAGAACAACCTGAAGAGACTTCTGGGGGAGAGTGGTTTTGAGTTTATAGAGGGGGACCTTGCAGAGCTCGATCTAAATAGCTTAATCTCCCGGGTGGACGCAGTGTTTCATCAGGCGGCGCTTGCGGGTGTCAGGTCCAGTTGGGGAGGCATGTTCGGAGAATATGTTAACAATAACGTTTTGGCCACTCAGCTCCTGCTCGAAGCTTCAAAGGATAAGGATCTTAAGAAGTTTATATACGCGTCTTCTTCCTCCGTATACGGCGATGCTACGGATTTCCCAATTACAGAAAACTCGCCTCAGAGACCTGTATCCCCTTACGGTGTGACAAAGCTTGCCGGCGAGCATTTGGCTTCTCTTTACTATACGGGATACAGTATCCCCACGGTATCCCTCAGATACTTTACGGTCTACGGTCCGAGGCAGCGTCCCGATATGGCGTTTCATAAATTTATAAGCGCTGTTATGAATGGTGAGGAGATCAATATCTACGGTACGGGGGAGCAGACTAGGGATTTTACTTTTGTAAGTGACGCTGTTACCGCCAACTTACAGGCCTTAGAGTCAGGTAAGCCCGGAGGGATTTACAACATCGGTGGGGGCAGCAGAATCATTCTTAGCGATGCCATCAAGATAATTGAGGAAGTAACCGGTAAGACGGCAAATATAAAATATACGGATACACAAAGAGGGGACGCCAAGCACACATTCGCCGATATATCAAAGGCTGAAAATGATCTATCCTACTCGCCTTCTGTCAACATTCGAGACGGATTATCAAAACACTTCGACTGGCTGTTGGAAAATAAAGAGTTATACGATCAGGCCGGCTGAACCAGGTTTAGTTAGCTGATTCTGGCTTGAAGCGTCTCGCCCATTTCCGCAGGACTCGGACACACCGTAACACCCGCCTGCTCAAGCGCAGCCACTTTATCCTTTGCGCTACCTGAGCTTCCCGAAATTATAGCTCCCGCGTGTCCCATTCTCTTTCCTTTGGGAGCGGTAGCCCCGGCAATGAATGCGACAACGGGTTTTGACATGTTGTCTTTTATGAACTCGGCGGCCTCTTCCTCTGCGCTTCCACCGATCTCTCCTATCATCACAACGGCGTCTGTGTCATCATCTTCTTCAAAGAGCCCAAGAATGTCGATAAAAGTAGAGCCGATTATGGGGTCGCCGCCTATGCCGACAGAGGTGGACTGCCCTATGCCCAGGTTAGAAAGCTGCCACACGGCCTCATAAGTCAACGTGCCGCTTCTTGAAATGATCCCTATTCTACCGGGGGTGTGTATGTAGCCCGGCATAATGCCCACTTTAGCCTCTCCCGGAGTCATAACACCTGGACAGTTGGGGCCGATCAATCTTACGTCTTTCCCTTCCATATACTTCTTTACCTTGATCATGTCGAGGGTAGGTACGCCTTCAGTTATACAGATAACGAGCTCCACACCGGCGTCTATCGCCTCTATTATCGAATCCAGGCAAAAAGGAGCCGGCACAAATATCAAAGAAGTATTAGCTCCCGTATTCGCTACCGCTTTAGAAACAGTGTCAAATACCGGAAACCCGTCCACTTCGCTACCCCCTTTGCCGGGCGTTACTCCGCCCACTACCTGAGTGCCATACTCACGGCACTGGGTCGCGTGAAAAAGCCCCGCGCTCCCTGTAATACCCTGAACGATAACTTTACTGTTTTTATTCACTAGAATGCTCATTATCAATTACTCCTAATTTTTTATGTAGCGAGATGTTAAAGTTATGGAATCCCGATAAACCAAAACATACTTATATGAAGGACAAGAAATCATAGCATAGTGTTTA
>DEIM01000173.1:10033-12826 GCA_002352485.1 Candidatus Dadabacteria bacterium UBA2774 | reverse complement strand
ACGAGTATGTCTTTAAAGAACTGGACCATAACCGAGGTATACATCTCGTTAATCGCGTTTACGTCGCTGGTTACCCTGGTCGTGAGTCTCCCTACGGGGTTTTTATCAAAGAAGGTCTGCGGAAGGGACATTACGTGAGAGAAAACATCTGTCCTGATCGAGTGCATTATCTTGTGACCGGAGTAATTTAGGATATATGTATATAAAGCGCTGAATATAAAGACACCCAGAAGACATAAGAATAGGAGGCCGGCCAGTCTTATGACCTGATCTATCTCTGTGCCTCTAAGCGTCAGTAAGTCCTGCCGGCTGAGCTCGTGGAGTGACTCGTAGCTTGAGTAATATACTTCTCCTGCTCTACTGAAAACGTCAGGGTTCTGTTTTATTATCTCGTTTACGGTGCTTTGTTTATCCGGCTCCGTATCATCCGGGGTTACTGCAAGATAGCGCTCCTCGGACACTAAGCCGAACTTCTCTAAATTATGCCTGTCCGCGTTACCGAGCTCTGAGGTGTCGACAAGGTATGAGTGGCTACTAAGCTGAACAATCAGATCAGGGTATTTATTCTCAAGCGCCTCTTCAAACTTTTTATCCCTTTCACTCTCGGTAAATGTGGCTATTCTCCAGGAGGGGTAAATGTATTTATCTATCGCGGTTTTAGCGATTAAGGGAACCGCAAGCTCAAGGAGCGCCGTACACAGCATAAACACGAGCGCGAGGGCCATAAACTTCCTGTATGGTCCCGTGAGACTGAAGAGCCATTTAATGATTGTTAAATCATAGGTCTTTTTCCCTTTCTTCTTTTCCTCGTCATGCATCAAAGCCAATAGTATATCTCCTGCCCGGGGCACAATACCGGGCGTGTATTATTCTATCAGAGCAATCTTCATTACGCTCAGTCTTTTTTGATATGAATATTAATTTCAGTAATATAAGTCTATTTGCAGCTTTGGAAAAATCAAAAATTACACCAGGAGATAATAATGATTAAGCATATTGTGATGTGGAGACTCAAAGACGAGGCGCTTGGAGCTAGTAAAGAAGAGAATGCGCTTAAGCTAAAAGAAACTCTTTTAGCGCTTAAAAATGAGATTCAGGAGTTAAAAGCGGTGGACGTGGGTATTAATTTCAATCCGTCCGAGGCTGCGTTTGATGTGGTGCTGTATTCTGAATTTGAAAACAGAGAAGGCCTTGAGACCTATCAGAAACACCCGGAGCACGTGAAGATAGTCAAGTTTGTGGGTGAGATACGTACAGACAGAGCGGTAGTGGATTACGAGGATTAAACTCTCGTTAGCTCAGGAGCCCTGAGCTGCGGCACGGCCCCTTTTATATTTGGACCTCGCTGTAGAAAACGTAGTTAGGTCAAGCTCTGAGCGCTCCCCTTTCATTAGTCTGAAAGCTCCCATTGAGCCTATCATGGCGGCGTTATCCGTACAGTACTTAGGTGAGGGTATATAAACGGACAGTCCTTTTTGTCCGAGCCTCTCCCCCGCCAATTCCCTAAGCCTTGAGTTGCAGGCGACTCCTCCTGCAATAACAACAGATCCGACATTGTTTCCTTTAGCCGATAGAAGTGTTTTATCGACGAGCGTCTCGACTATGGCTTCCTGATAAGAGGCGCAAATATCCTTTAGTCTTTCCTCATCGGGTGAAGGCTCTTTTCTTAAATAATATACGAGTGAGGTCTTGAGACCGCTGAAACTGAAATCAGGGGTCATGCTTGACTTGAAGGGCCTCGGGAAGTCGATAAAGCTTGTGTTGCCTTCCCTTGCGAGCCTGTCGATCTGGACTCCGCCGGGATAGCTAAGTCCGAGCACCTTGGCCGCTTTGTCAAACGCCTCCCCCGCGGCATCGTCCCTTGTTTTCCCCAGAAGCTCAAACTCGGTGTAACCCCTTACGAGATACAGGCTGGTATGCCCTCCTGAGACTACGAGGCCTACGAACGGGAATTCTACTTCGTTTTCCAGATGCACGGCAGATAAGTGCGCTTCAAGATGGTTTACGCCGATAATCGGTACTCCCAGGCTGAATGACAGGGCTTTTGCCGTTGACAGCCCGACCATGAGTGAGCCTATAAGGCCCGGACCATGGGTTACAGCGATTCCGTCGATATTAGCGGCATCCATCTCTGCCTCTTTAAGAGCTTTATCTATTACTGGCAGTATAAGCTCCACATGCAATCGTGAAGCGATCTCGGGCACAACTCCGCCGTATTCCTTGTGAATATCTATCTGTGAAGCAACCACGCTTGAGAGGCACTTTTTACCGTCTTGAATTACAGCCGCGGCCGTTTCATCGCAGGAAGACTCTATTCCGAGAGTTATATAAGACATAGTCAATATTTTACCGGTGTATACACCCTTCACAAATCAACTACTCGATTGCGCTTTTTCCTCAATACTTTTATACTATTAAAGGGTTATGTTTACTATAAAAATCTTACGCATTATGGAAGGAGCTCCGCATTATGGGAACAAAAGCCAAGGTTGAGAGGATTCCGGAAAGCACTGTTATTACAAGGGATCCGTTCCCTAAATCTAAAAAAAAATATGTCAAAGGGGAAATGCACGATATACATGTGGCGATGCGTGAGATCGAGCTTGAAGATTCAGACCCCGAGTTCGCGCATAACGGAAGCGGGTCGAATAACCTATCCGTTACAGTTTACGATACCAGCGGCCCTTACACAGACCCAGACGTTGAAATAGACGTTACAAAGGGTCTGGATCCGCTTAGAGAAGAGTGGATTTCAGAGCGGGGAGATACGCTTGAGCTCGGCGAATTTTCATC
>DEIM01000173.1:2618-9948 GCA_002352485.1 Candidatus Dadabacteria bacterium UBA2774 | reverse complement strand
GAAATGGAGTACATTGCAATCAGGGAGAATCAGGAGATAGATGCGTTAAGGCAAAAAGCGTCTAATCTTACCGGATACCATCCGGGAGAGAGCTTCGGGGCAAATATCCCAAAGACTCACATCACGCCTGAATTTGTGAGACGCGAAGTCGCTGAGGGCAGAGCCATAATCCCCTGCAACATCAATCACCCTGAAAGTGAGCCCATGATAATCGGCAGGAACTTCCTGGTTAAGATAAACGCCAATATCGGAAATTCCGCTGTAACTTCGAGCATTGAAGAAGAGGTCGAGAAAATGGTTTGGTCCTCACGCTGGGGGGGCGATACGATAATGGACCTCTCGACCGGCAAGAACATACACGAGACCAGAGAGTGGATTATAAGGAATTCCCCAGTACCCGTGGGGACTGTACCCATCTACCAGGCTTTGGAAAAAGTGGAAGGCAGCCCGGAAGACCTTACATGGGAAATATTCAGGGACACGTTAATAGAGCAGGCAGAGCAGGGGGTCGATTACTTTACCATTCACGCCGGGGTGCTGCTCAGGTTTATACCTCTTACGGTAGATAGGGTTACAGGAATAGTTTCCAGAGGCGGCTCGATAATGGCCAAGTGGTGTCTTTCACATCACAAAGAGAGCTTCCTGTATACCGAGTTTGAAGAGATTTGTGAAATAATGAAAGCCTACGACGTCGCGTTCTCCTTAGGTGACGGGCTCA
This sequence comes from Candidatus Dadabacteria bacterium UBA2774, assembly GCA_002352485.1. Taxonomy (GTDB): domain Bacteria; phylum Desulfobacterota_D; class UBA1144; order Nemesobacterales; family UBA2774; genus UBA2774. The sequence continues at coordinate 9,230 of DEIM01000173.1, read as the reverse complement.
GGCCTGGATCGATAGCGGACGCTAACGACGAGGCGCAGTTTGCGGAGCTCAAGACTATTGGGGAGCTTTGCCAAGTCGCTTGGAAGCACGACGTGCAGGTCATGATAGAGGGACCGGGGCATGTGCCCATGCACATGATTAAGGAAAACATGGATAAACAGCTCGAATATTGTAGTGAGGCGCCTTTTTACACTCTCGGGCCTCTAACAACCGATATCGCGCCCGGATATGACCATATTACCTCTGCCATCGGGGCCGCCATGATTGGTTGGTACGGCACCGCAATGCTATGCTACGTTACACCCAAAGAGCACCTCGGGCTCCCGAACAGGACCGATGTAAAAGAAGGGGTTATCACTTATAAAATTGCGGCTCATGCAGCAGACCTCGCAAAGGGACACCCGGCTGCACAGGTAAGGGACAATGCCCTTAGTAAAGCTAGGTTCGAGTTTAGGTGGAACGATCAGTTCAACCTGTCGCTCGACCCAGATACGGCAAAGGAGTTTCATGACGAGACTCTCCCTTCAGACGGCGCGAAGGTCGCTCACTTTTGCTCCATGTGCGGACCAAAATTTTGCTCCATGAAAATTACCCAGGACGTTAGGGAATACGCGGAGAAGAAAGGGCTCACGGACAATCAGGCCCGTCAAAAGGGACTCCAAGAGAAAGCTAAGGAGTTTACAGACTCCGGCGGGCGTATTTACGTTCCGGCCGAGGAATAGCTGTCCAGGATAACGATTATTCGGGTCATTCCCCATCCCTAATAGTTTCGGTCTATAGAGCAGCCGGATAGCGCTTATAATGATATTATCTCTAAGTCCTATATTATCTTTCGCAAACCGTTATGTATATTAATTGAAAACTCTAGAAGAGGAGAGTCCCTATGAGCGGAAAAAATTTTAAAGCCTTGGTAGTTGAGGAAGAGGGAGAAAAGAATTTTGTAAGGTCTATAAAGGATAGATCAACTGACGAGCTTCCCGAAGGGGACGTATTGGTTAACGTTCGTTATTCCTCTTTAAATTACAAGGACGCCCTTTCCGCTACTGGAAATAAGGGAGTTACGAGAAACTTTCCCCATACGCCCGGAGTCGATGCGTCAGGTATAGTGGCCGAGAGTAATTCTCCTGAGTTTAGTACGGGGGAAGAGGTAATAGTTCACGCCTATGATCTCGGCTGTAATACATCAGGCGGGTTCGGGGAATATATCAGAGTCCCGGCAGATTGGGTTATAAAGCTTCCCGCCAACCTCTCTCTTCGGGAGAGCATGATTTACGGCACCGCAGGCTTTACTGCGGCATATTCAGTGCTTGAGCTTGAGAGACACGGAGTCGCGCCTGCTAAGGGGGAGATACTTGTAACTGGAGCTACAGGCGGAGTGGGAAGCGTTGCCGTTTCTATACTCGCCAAGCTAGGTTACGACGTTGTAGCTTCGACTGGAAAGACGGACCAGGCGCAGTTTCTTTTAGACCTGGGTGCGAAAGAGGTTATAAGCAGGGATGAGTCTAGAGACGAGTCGGGGAGACCGATGCTGAAAGGAAGATGGGCGGGCGTGGTCGATACGGTCGGGGGCGAAATACTCGTGACCGCAATTAAAGCAACAAAGCCCATGGGCGTCATTACCTGCTGCGGAAACGTGGCTTCAGCCGACCTCCCGCTAAACGTTTACCCCTTCATCCTGAGGGGTGTAAAACTCATAGGTATCGACTCACAAAACTGCCCGATGGACCTTCGTCTTGAAGTTTGGGGGAAATTAGCTGGTGATTGGAAGCTCGGCAGCCTCGATGATCTTGCAAATGAAGTATCTCTTGATGAATTAGAGGAAAACATTCAGCTCATACTTCAGGGAAAACAAAAAGGACGCGTCCTTCTCAATCTGACAAAATAGTATTGATGAAGGCGATTACGCAATATTGAATCATTGTATGATACAACCTGCGTGCCTAATACTTAAGCTCGGCTTGTCTAAATATTAAGCATAGCCTCCTCTCTAACCTGATAAATATCTTTCTTCAAATCGAGAAATGATGTTCTATAATAACCCTTCCACCTCTCTCTAACATGCTGTTGTAATTGATATTTTTACTATCCATAAAGCTTTGGACCAAGCTCTTTACCGTATGCCTTGTCTTATTGGTACTACTCTTGCAACAATTCCTGTTACACAAAGAGTATGGAGGTATGTAGATATGGGCTTATACGATACTGCTCTAATAAGGGTTATTCTACCCTTTTTAATCTTTTTTCTTTTTCTTCCGGGACTGGCGTTTGCTCAAGATGGTTTAGATTCGGGCGACACTACCTGGATATTGATCTCAACAGGTCTTGTCCTATTTATGATGATACCGGGGCTTGCCATGTTCTATGCAGGTTTGGTATCCAGAAAAAATGTTCTCTCGGTCTATATGCAGTGTTTTGCAATAACGGCCGTGGTCACAGTGATCTGGACGGTGGTCGGGTACAGTCTCGCGTTCGACACTACGGGAATGGTATATGGCGAGAGAAACTTTCACGCGTTCGTGGGAGGGTTATCAAAGGTATTTCTAAACGGAGTCTCTACTGAGTCGCTTTCGGGTGCTATTCCCGAGCTTTCGTTCTTTGCGTTTCAGCTGACGTTTGCGATTATTACCCCGGGACTTATTGTAGGAGCTTTCGCAGAGAGGATGAAGTTCTCAGCGATGCTATTGTTCTCTTCCATTTGGGTCATACTCGTCTATTTCCCCGTAGCCCACATGGTATGGGGTGGTGAGGGAGCGTTTCTCGCGGATATGGGAGTTATAGATTTCGCAGGCGGAATAGTGGTCCACATAACTGCCGGAGTAGCTGCTCTTATTGCAGCTATTGTGATCGGAAAGAGGAGAGGTTATCCGATGCCGACTCCGCCTCATAATATGACAATGACTCTCACCGGTACAGCGATGCTCTGGGTGGGATGGTTTGGTTTTAACGGCGGAAGCGCTCTTGCAGCGAACGGGCAGGCCGCTATGGCTGTTGTCGTAACGCAGATATCCCCATGCGTAGCGGCGCTCACGTGGATAGCCATTGAATGGATTAAGGTCGGGAAGCCAAGCGCGCTCGGCTTCGCAACGGGCGCCATTGCGGGACTTGCCGCTATTACGCCGGCCTCGGGCTCGGTCGGGCCTCTGGGCGCTATAGTGATAGGTATTGTCTCAAGTCTTCTTGCATATGTGGGGGCTACATGGTTCAAGTATAGGGCCGGTTATGACGATGCGCTTGATGTTGTTGGCGTTCACGGTGTAGGTGGGCTAGTGGGTATTATTCTCGTAGCCTTTTTCGCGTCCACAGCTTTGGGAGGCGCAGTAGAAGACCTCGTTATCTCCAAGCAGCTTGCGGTTCAGGCGTTCGGAGCCGTATTCGTAATTATTTACTGCGCGATTATCTCTTTCATAATTCTCAAATTCATACAGGTTACAATCGGACTCAGGGTAAGTGGCGAAGAGGAGATACAGGGTATTGATATCTCCGAGCACGGAGAAGTGGGATACGACCTGTAATTACTAAATGAAACTGAATTTATCCTATATAAAGCCGGGCTGTGCAGGCAGTCCGGCTTTATATCTATTTTTTTTGATCAGCAACACTTTTCTCATTCCGAAACGGTTCGATACAAAAAAGGTTCTTTTTATCGTGCTCACATATCAATATTGACGATAAAAGTGCTTGAAAAATCTCTCTGCCGACTTATGATTCTCTATGATGATAAGCATTAACCCTGAGATTTCACTTGACGAAAATGAGCTTAATTTTGAATTTGTGCGCTCTTCGGGGCCAGGCGGACAAAATGTTAATAAGGTCTCAACAGCGGCTCAGCTCAGATTCGACGCAAAGAACTCGCCTAACCTTAAGCACGATGTAAGGGAGCGCCTCATTAAACTGGCCGGGCGAAAAGTGACCCGGGACGGAGTTCTCATCATACATGCAAACACCTACAGGAGTCAGGAAAAAAACAGGGAAGATGCCTTACGCAGACTGTCTCAATTAATCATAGAGGCCTCTCGTGTACCCAGGCAAAGGAAAAAAACAAAACCCACATTTGCATCAAAAACCAAGAGACTTGAATCAAAAAGAAAAAAAAGTAAAGTCAAAGAGATGCGGAAGCCCGTGTTCAATTCTAGCGACTAAGGGACTTGATTCCGCAAAAAGTTCCTATAGAATAGAGTGACCTGAAACAATCATGGCTGATAAACCTGAAGAAAAAAAGTGCAGATGTGGGCATACCAGAGAACATCCCTGGATTGTGCCGAAACCCGATTACTCTTTCTGGGGCTGGGTTCTTGTAGGTATCGGTATTAGTCACCCCCCTACTGAAATAAGATTCGAGTGCGATAGGTGTGGGGATGTATTTGAAACGATCTCAGACGGCGATACTTTAAAACAACATACCTACCACTAAGTGATTTATTCTCCTATCAATTCCGGACGCTTCTATATATAATAGCTTCTGAATACTGTAAGGCTTCTAGTGTTCAGATTATATGCTGAAATATTTCCATGAGATTGATATTCCTATGGTCTTAAGCTCATTCTACAGTTCTTTAATATGGTTTTGCCTGATATTCTTTACTGCCTTGTCCCTATATTCATGCAGTGAAGAGAAGGTTTGTATTCCCGATGAAGAGCTACAGACAATCGGCGAGCTCATATTCATTAACGAAGGTGCGGGAAAGACTGAGAACCTGACTGCGTGGAACGAAGGGGAGGAGTTTGCGTCATTGGGGATAGGACACTTTCTCTGGTTCCCCAAGGGTAAGGAATATCGTTTTGTCGAGACATTCCCCCAAGTGCTAGAGTTTTTAAGAGATAACGGGGCTGCTGTGCCCAATTGGATTACAGAGATGCCCGTACCCGAGCTTCCCTGGAGTACGCGTGAGCAGTTTATAAGAGAATTCAATAGCCCGAAAATGATATCTCTAAGAAAATTCCTACTCGAAACCATACCGCTTCAGTCTCTTTTTATGGCCGGGAGGCTTGAGCAAAGCCTACCTAAGATTTTAAATGCTGCGCCTGAGCGCGACCGGGAGCATATTAAAACTCAGTTCTATAGAGTAGCTAGCTCTCCCATGGGAATGTATGTCCTGATTGACTATGTGAATTTTAAGGGAGAGGGTGTAGCACCGACTGAGCGTTACGGCGGCGAAGGGTGGGGGCTCCTTCAAGTGCTTACTGAGATGAACGGCACAGAGCCCGGATACCCGGCGCTTCAGGAATTTGCCGACAAGGCAGAGTTTGTGCTCGTAAGACGAGTCAAAAATTCCCCTCCTGAAAGAAACGAGAAGAGGTGGATTCCCGGGTGGAAAAACAGGATTAAAACTTATAAAAACAAAGAGTATGCGAAACTTGTACCTAAAAGAGATATGTTTTGTAAGGAAGATGTTATATCTACAGACAGGGTTATTTCTTTTGTGAAGTATTTATCCGCGAAATTGACCGGGAGTGATTGAATAAAGTGGAAATGCACTGGATCACATATGTGCTGAGTCTTCTGGCCGCAGGCGTTGTATCCGGTTTTGCCTCGGGTTTGTTCGGTGTCGGGGGCGGTATAGTGAGGATCCCCTTATTTCTCTTTTTGTTTCCAATCTTCGGTGTGCACGCCTCAGTTGTGATGCACCTGGCTGCGGGTACTTCTCTCACTCTCGCCATTCCTTCGTCGATAAGCGCTTCGAGAGCCCAGTACAGGGCCGGTAATATCGACATATCTTTCTTGAAAACCTGGATCCCGGGTCTTGTGCTTGGAGTATTGCTCGGTCTATTCATAATGCGTTACGTCTCCAGCAGATTTCTTGTGCAGGTGTTTGCGTTCATAATATTAGCGGTATCGGTACAGATGTTTTTTACAACCAAGGATTTCAAGCTTACTTCAGATGTGCCGGGAGGGATCGTAAGGAGTATCATGGCTTTCATAATCGGTTGCTCCTCAACGATGGTCGGTCTCACGGGCGGGAGCTTTACTACACCCACGCTTACTGCATTTGGCTATTCGATACACCGCTCCATAGCAGTCGCGACTGCGGGCGGATTGTTTATAAGCGTTATCGGTACAGCGGGCTCGGTATTTAACGGGATTCATGTTCCGGGTAGGCCCGAGTTCTCGCTTGGTTACGTGGACCTAACTTCAGTAGTTGTAATGGCGCCCGCGGTTCTCCTGGCTGCCCCCTATGGTGTACGGCTCGCAAACCGTATGAGCCAGGACAGGCTTAGACGAGTATTTGCAGTATTCCTATTTATAGTCTCTTTGGATATGTTCTATGATTTGTACTTTTAACCCGGCCTGATTTGGGTTACCATGATATTAGGATACTTACATCGGTATCTACTCTATCTTATGCGCATTTTGGCTCTTGACGTCGGAACAAAAACCATTGGTGTAGCTGTGAGCGATGAGCTTTGTATAACCGCTAACGGGGTTACTACGATCCTGAGAAAGAACATCCGCTACGATACAGATGAGATTAAGAAGTTAGTGGAAAGCTACGATCCATCAGAGATAGTTGTCGGAGTTCCTTACGATATGAAAGGTGAGGTTTCGGTAAGGGGTGAGGAAATATTAAAATTTGCGGCTAAGCTCAAACAAGCGGTTAATATACCGATAAAGTA
>DEIM01000173.1:2110-2567 GCA_002352485.1 Candidatus Dadabacteria bacterium UBA2774 | reverse complement strand
AGAAAGAAGGTTATAGACAAAATGGCGGCGGTTTTTATACTGGAGGAGTATCTTCAATCAAAATAGGCACCCGGCAGTAACGACTGAGCAAACAAGGGAAGACAGATACAATGCCATATGCACAGGTAAATGGAATAAATCTTTATTATGAGGTTCACGGGGAAGGCTACCCGGTAGTGATGATAAGCGGTCTCGGGAGCCAGGGGCAGAGCTGGGACACCCAGGTCCCTATATATTCAAAAGACTACAAAGTAATAGTTTTCGATAACCGGGGCGCCGGGAAATCGGACAAGCCCAAGTCTCCCTACTCAACTGAAGGGATGGCCGACGATACTGCGGCCTTAATGGACGCTCTCTCGATTGAGCAGGCGCACATTGTGGGGAAATCGATGGGTGGGATGATAGCTCAGTGGCTTGCTATAAAACACCCCGAGAGGGTAAGTAAGCTCGTAATGGG
>DEIM01000173.1:0-2069 GCA_002352485.1 Candidatus Dadabacteria bacterium UBA2774 | reverse complement strand
GTGTGGTTTATGGCGTTACATCTTGGGTATACCAGGGAGTATATTGAGATGAATATAGATAGATTGAATAAAGTATCTTCAATGCTCGGTGGTGACAGCGCGGAGGCACTTGAGGGCTATATAGGGCAGAGCTTGGCCTGTGAGGGGCACCATACGCTTGAGCATCTGCCGAAAATAAACACGCCTGCTTTTGTAATGATGGGTGAGTCCGATCAGATAACAGCCCCTGAGCGTACACGCGAGCTATCCCGACTAATTCCAAAGGCCGAGCTATGCGTATTTACGGGAGTGGGGCATGGATTCTGGAGAGAAAGGCAGCAGGAAGTGGACAGTCTGGTGCTTCATTTTCTGGGTAAAGACTAGTCTTAGTTAAGATGCCTTTTCTTTATTATTTCAGTTCTTTTACTCGATGTTATAGATATTATCTCAAGCCTTGTTTCGAGGTCTCTAATTAATATCTCAGCCCTCTTTTCTACACTCGGTTCTTCAAGGAGCGTCTGTTTATCAAATACATTTGAAAATATTAGTGTACCGAGTGCATCTGTAAGGCTATCGAGTGATAGATTGGTGTTAATTTTGATCCTGTGAGACTTTTCCGTGTCGTGGGTAAGTAGGTTCCACCTGTTGATGAGCTCTCCTATGCGTACTCGAAGAGTGTCTTCTTGAGAGCCGTGCAGATCGTTTACTATATCCACCCGTGCAAGTCTGTAGGGAAGCTCCTCTACAATATCTATAATTCTTACCCTCTTTAGTCCGTATAGTACGATATTTATTCTTCCGTCCCCGTAACTCTCCGAGCTTACGATTCTTCCCATACCCACTGTGTCGAAAACCTCAGGGTTCCCGTAATAGCTATCTCCCCACCCGGGTTTCAGTAAAGCCATACCTATAATTTTCTCAGTATTTAGTACATCGTTTACCATCTGTTTATATCTAGGCTCAAATATGTGGAGCGGGAGTAGGGTATTTGGAAAAAAGACTACGGTTGAGAGCGGAAACAGGGGTATTATGCCCGAGAAACTCTCCAGATTAGATACTCCCTTTAAATCCAGTTCAGATAGATCCATTTAATATTTCCGTATTTGTAAATTTCTTGCTCTTACGCCTTAAGTATAGCACATAGGGCCTTAGTTTTATCAACTATATCAGAATAGTCCTAAGTATTAATCCGGGTTCTTTGTATAGTTTTTTTATTGTTGCTACTTATGGTATGCAAGGCTCCCTGTTGAATCCTTTTATCCGAAACCGACTCTAAACAGTCATAAAATTAAGTAATAAAAGGGGTAACGAGATCATGAAAAAACCGACAGAAATTACAGATGAGAATTTTGAAAGTGAAGTGCTCGGTTCCGAAACTCCCGTGCTCGTTGATTTTTGGGCCGAATGGTGCGGGCCCTGCAGGGCTTTAGCGCCTACCATACAGGAGATTTCTGAGGAATACGAGGGCAGGCTGAAGGTAACAAAGCTGAATGTGGATGAGAACCCCGTATCAGCATCGACTTACGGAATAAGAAGCATACCGACCCTGATTATCTTTGAGGGCGGAGTCGAAAAAGACCGTATTCTTGGAGCGCTTCCGAAGAAAAATATCGAACTGGCTATACAAAGTGCTCTGGAGCACAGGCTTTCCGCCTGATTTTATTCTTTACATATCAGAAAATTCCGAATATACGTGCTTCAACAATACTGTGAAGCACGTATATTCATAACAATCCTTGTCCTAAATCGTTTGAACCCATAATAGCCTTCGGTTAGAATCTCTCTGTGGTGAAAAAGAGAATAACAAAGGTCTATACCAAAACAGGGGACAAAGGCCTAACTTCGCTAATTAGCGGCGTCAGGGTCAGTAAGTCTTCCCCTAGGGTAGAGGCTTACGGCGATATCGACGAGCTTAACGCCGTGCTTGGGATTACCCGCAATCATGTAGTGGACCAAGAGCTTAGCGCAATACTAAATGAGATTCAAAACGATCTATTTATCATAGGTGCCGATCTGGCAAGCCCGCCGGATGTGGACGTGCCCAGGATAAGCGGGAAAAGAGTAGAGGAGCTCGAATTACTCATAGATAA
>DEIM01000058.1 GCA_002352485.1 Candidatus Dadabacteria bacterium UBA2774 | reverse complement strand
ATGTCCGAAATATTCGAGCAGATGAAAAAGCGCGGCATAGACACGGTCGCGGTTACGGACGGGATAGACCGGAGGCATCTTCTCACACCTCCCGAGTTTAAGGGGAATTATGACCCGCACCTATGGTTTGACGTGGGTTTATGGATGAGCGCCGTTACTATGGTAAGGGACGCTCTTATTCAAAAGGACCCTGACAACGCGGATGTATACCGCGCGAATACTGAGGTATATATGGTACAACTTTCCGAGCTGAACGAGTATGTAAAGACTAAGGCCGACACCCTGCCTGAAGACAAGAAGGTTCTAATCACAGCCCACGATGCGTTTAATTACTTTGGCAAAGGGTACGGATTTGAGGTCAGAGGGCTTCAGGGAATAAGCACCGATTCCGAGGCCGGCACTGCCGACGTGCAGGAGCTTGCCGGATTTATAGTAGAGCGTCAGCTGCCTGCTATTTTCATCGAATCCTCCGTCCCCCCTAAATATATAGAGGCCGTGCAGGCCGCTGTGAGAGCCAGAGGGTTTAACGTCGAGGTCGGAGGGGAGATCTTCTCAGACGCCATGGGGAATCCCGGTACGCCGGAAGGAAACTACATCGGCATGGTACGTCATAACGTAAATACCATAGTAGGCGCTTTAAGTGAGGGAGGGGAATCATAGTAGTTAATCTCCAATATAATTCTTCAGACTCGGAGCAATGTAATGAAATACGCAATTGAAGTGGAAGACTTAACAGTAGCTTACAAAGAAAAGCCGGTCCTGTGGGATGTCGATCTTAACGTACCGGAAGGCGTGCTGATGTCGATCGTGGGTCCTAACGGAGCGGGAAAGACTACGCTTATAAAAGCTATGTTGGGCCTCGTAAACACTGCTGCGGGTAGGGTGAGTATATACGGTAAACCCTATTCAAAGCAGCGGAGCCTGGTGGGCTACGTCCCACAGAGGGGAAGTGTGGATTGGGATTTCCCGACAAGTGTCGGGGACGTGGTAATGATGGGGCGTTACGGCGCCTTGGGATGGTTAAAAAGACCAGGCAAGAGAGAGGTTGAACTCTCTCTCAGAGCTCTTGAAAAAGTAGGCATGGCCAAATATGCCGACCGTCAGATTAGTCAGCTATCGGGTGGGCAGCAGCAGCGCGTTTTCCTTGCGCGCGCTTTGGTACAGGACGCAAAGATATATCTTATGGATGAGCCCTTCCAGGGTGTTGACGCTACTACGGAGCGCGCGATTGTCACACTCCTTCAAGAGCTGCGAGCAGCCGGGAAAACTGTCGTAGTCGTTCATCACGACCTCCAGACGGTTCCTGAATACTTTGACTGGACTGCATTACTTAACGTACGCCTCATCGCAAGCGGGCCGGTAGATACCGTGTTTACGGAAGAGAATCTCCGTCTCACCTACGGGGGCCGTGTCTCATTTATAAAGCATAACGGCCATAACACTGACAGCGATCAAGAAAAGAGGGCAGAAGCCGGGGGGATCTGAACTTGGATATCCTTTCGCTCCTGAATGACCTTCTTTTCGATTATACCCTCCGTACCGTTGCGCTGGGCTCTGCCGTATTGGGCATAGTGAGTGGTGCGCTTGGCTCCTACGCCGTTTTGCGCAAGCAAAGTCTTCTCGGGGACGCCATGTCTCATGCCGCACTCCCGGGCATAGCTATCGCATTTCTACTAACCGGAAGTAAAATCTCACTTGTTCTGATACTGGGGGCGGCTATAGCTGGCTGGATTGCGACCCTCATCATCATGAGCATTGTGCGCACGACGAGAATAAAATACGATACCGCACTCGGCATGATACTGTCCGTATTCTTCGGATTCGGGCTAGTGCTCCTGACTATTATTCAAAAACGCCCAGATGCCACCCAGGCCGGGCTGGACAAATTCTTATTCGGCCAGGCTGCGGCACTTTTAGAGCGGGACGTAATAACAATGGCTCTTCTCGGGTCGGTTGCGATAGCAACGATGCTGGTATTCTGGAAGCAGTTTAAGCTCCTTAGCTTCGATCCCGATTTTGGCGCTACTCTGGGTTTCCCTATGCGGTTTCTCGACGTAGTGCTTACGACGCTTATAGTGATCGCGATAGTCACCGGACTTCAGACAGTGGGAGTTGTGCTCATGAGCGCCATGATCGTCGCTCCGGCTTCCGCCGCAAGACAGTGGACCGACCGTCTGGGCCCTATGATATTTTTATCAGCCGCCTTTGGAGCCTTGGCTGGAGTTTCAGGGGCACTGCTGAGCAGCAGTATATCGAGGCTCCCGACAGGTCCCACTATTGTGCTATGCGTAAGCGCAATAGTCGTACTGTCGATTTTCCTAGCCCCGGCAAGAGGTCTGGTTTGGAGCTGGTTTCGTGACAGAAGAAACAGGGGCAGGCTTCGTCTTGAAGGTATGCTGGAGGACCTTTATTCACTTGCTCTTCAGCATAAAGATCCCGGGCACGCGCACCCTGTATCGGTTCTCAGGCTCATGAGCGCTGACAAAGGCGGGGTCGACAATAGTCTCCGGAAACTCGAGGAGCAGGGTTTGGTGCGCCGCGTAAAATCGGAAGATTGGGCGCTTACGAAAGAAGGTATTGAGCACGCCAGGCAAATAATCAAACTAGGGGTCGGTGAGGGACAGTGAGCGGAGAGCAGATAGAAATCCAGATAATTGCGTCACTTGTGGCTGTAACCTGCGCGATCCCCGGAGTGTTTCTGGTCTTGCGCAGAATGGCTATGATGAGTGACGCCATCAGTCACGCTATATTGCTCGGTATAGTGCTGGCGTTTTTTGCAATTCACGATATTTCCTCGCCTTTACTGATAATCGGCGCAGCGCTCAGCGGCGTGCTCACGGTTAGTATCGTCGAGCTTCTTAATAAAACTAAGCTCGTTAAAGAAGACGCAGCAATAGGGCTGGTATTCCCGGTCTTATTCAGCATCGGTGTGATTCTGATCGCGCGCTACGCATGGAGCATACACCTGGACGTACACGCCGTACTGTTGGGAGAGCTTGCATTCGCTCCTTTTGACAGACTCACCGTAGGCGGCTTCGATCTGGGGCCGAAATCGCTTTACGTAATGGGTACTATTTTACTCATCAACCTGATTTTTATTCTCCTTTTCTATAAAGAGCTTAAGATCTCTACCTTTGATGCCGGGCTTGCCGCGGCTCTGGGGTTTTCTCCGGGTCTAATACATTACGGGCTCATGGGGCTCGTTTCGGTAACGGCTGTTGGGGCGTTCGACGCGGTAGGCTCTATCTTAGTCGTGGCACTTATGGTAACTCCGCCCGCTGCCGCGTATCTTCTGACGGATAAGCTCTCTTACATGATAATTCTGAGCGCGGTTATAGGTGTCGTGAGCGCGATTAGCGGATTCTGGCTTGCTATACTGCTCGATGCCAACATAGCGGGTTCGATGGCTACCATGGCGGGGCTGGTGTTCCTTATAGTGTTTCTCTTTGCACCTGACAGAGGGATCGTCGCAATTGCCAGGAGACGCTCGAGACAGCGCTGGGAGTTTGCGGGGAAGATGCTTGCTATACATCTCTTAAATCACGAGGGGACCCCGGATGAGAAACGCGAATCACAAGTTGAGCACCTGGAGGAGAATCTATGCTGGAAAGAAGGTTTTGCGAATAAGGTTATAAAATATGCTGAAAGTAAGGGGATTCTTATTCACGACAGGGGTATGCTCAGGCTAACCGGTTACGGCAGGGAATACGCAATGAAATCGGTAACAGACGAGAGTACTTAGTAGAAGCTTACTTAGAGTCTGCTCTATGTTTAAGTAATTGAAGTATTATGCTGAGGAGTATTATGCCTTTGGGGCCGTCGTCGTCCTCTTTTAGTGACTCAATATAGTCCATATTATCCATTACGGACTCGTCTTCCGGAGCTATCTGAAGGGCAGCCCTCAACACTTCCAAGGCTTCATCGTACCATCCCTTTTCGGCGAGTGATAACGCAAGCGCATTGTAGCCCGGGATGAATTCCGGAGCAATGGTTATTACTTCCCTGAACTTGGCGGAAGACTCATCTATCCATCCAAGGTCAAAGTAGCAGTTCCCTATCGACAGGTGCGCCCATGTGTCGTCAGGGCAGATATCAACCTGCTTTCTGAACTCTAAAAGAGCCTCCCTCGTCCAGCCCATATCGAAATAGCAAAGGCCTATCTGATAGTATATTTCGTCCTTTATATAATCCTGCTCACAATCTCCTTGTAAGCATTCCTCGAAATATTTTAGAGCCTCTTCGTATAGACCGATAGTCCTGTATGCGACCGCTTTGTGCCATATCGCGACTGTGTATCCGGAATCGACTTCAAGAGCTACATCAAAGCACTTTAGAGATTCCGAGTGTCTGCTCATTCTAGATAATGTGATGCCGAACTGAGTCCAAATATACGGGTCGTGGGTGTTTAGCTCGAGCGCTTTTCTGAAATAGTGGACAGAGCTCTTAAACTCTTCCATAGCGTCGTATGTGAGAGCGAATGAAAGATAAACGTCCGGGTCATCCGGGGCAATTTTATTCGCCTGAGCAAGCTCTCTAAGAGCTTCCTCGAAGCGCCCGGCTTCTTTAAAATCATCTGCTTTATTTAGGTGTCTGTCCAACCTTCCCATATTGGCCCTTACACAGCATCTACATTCAAATTGATTAAAGCATATTTGCTGCGGACCCGATTGTCAATAATCTGTGGTCGATTATCCGGCTGAATTGCCGTTTTTTGATGATCCGAGGTGTTTATTAGGGCAATAAATCAATTACGGCTGCATGCACGGTATAAAAAACCGATATTAGAGAACCCCCCCCTTGAGCGCTGAAACAGATGATACGTCAAATTGACTGTGCAACTTTTTGACTACTTTTACATCGAATAATTACGAATCCATAGGAGGGTTCATACAAAAACTATGCATGTTGCAATAATTGGTAACGGAATTACAGGAGTATCTGCCGCTATACGCATAAGACAGCTCAAACCGGATTGGAAAATTACTATGATTTCGGGCGAAAGCGATTTTCACTTTTCCCGCCCCTCGCTAATGTACATATACATGGGGCATATGCGCTACCGTGAAGCAAAGCCCTATGAAAACAGTTTCTGGGAGAGAAACGATATCGGGCTCTTAAGGGACTGGGTTTTGGAAATAGACTCCGGCGCCAAAAGGCTTCTTATGCACTCTAGCGATCTCATTTACTACGATAAGCTCCTGATTGCGACAGGTTCCAAGTCCAATAAATTAGGCTGGCCGGGGCAGGACTTAAAGGGGGTGCAGGGGCTTTATGACCTTATGGACCTGCGGGAGCTGCATGAGAATTCAGAAGGCGTAAAGAGCGCTGTAATAGTCGGGGGAGGCTTAATCGGGATAGAGCTTGGAGAGATGCTTCACTCAAGGGGCATTCACGTAACGTTTTTAGTGAGAGAGGACTCATACTGGGACAATGTACTTCCTGCAGAAGAATCGGCTTTGATAAACGGTTTGATTGAACAGGAAGGGATGGAGCTAAGGCTCGGGACCGAGCTTAAGGAAATATTCGGAGACCGCTCTGGGCGTGTGCGCGGAGTTGAGACAAGCACCGGCGAGCTTATAGACTGCGGTATAGTCGGTCTTACTGCCGGCGTTAGCCCGAACATCGACCTGGTAAGAGATCACGAGATCCCAACGGGGCGAGGGGTGCTCGTTGACAGTGGGTTCAGGACCGGAGTTGAAGACATATACTCGGCAGGAGACTGTGCCGAGATAGTAACCCTGGGAGATGGGCGAAACCTGATACAGCAGGTGTGGTACACAGGGAAGATGCAGGGAAAGGCGGCGGGGGAATCAATATCAGGGCTCGACACTACCTACGAGCCGGGCGTATGGTACAACTCCGCGAAGTTCGTAAACCTTGAATATCAGATTTACGGTACTGTGAATAACGCCCAAGGCACGCTCGAAATAAAGGACGAGCAGAACCTCTACTGGGAGCATCCAAACAAAAAACATGCGCTCCGCCTGGTGCATGACGGAAGTAAAATACTGGGCATTAATACTATGGGGCTACGCTACCGTCACCGTGTGTGCGAGTTCTGGATTAAGGAAAAGCGCTCGGTTGGCTACGTGCTTGATAACCTTAAGGAAGCAAATTTCGATCCCGAGTTCTTCAGAAGATATGAAAGCGAAATTGTAGGGAATTTAAAGGAGCAGCAAACATGATCGATGCAAGGACTCTTGATCATCAATATGACGAGGAAAATCTCGGGTTCCCAGAGCCTCCCAAAGCCGAGGAGCGAAAGCTAGACATATGGGAGAAACTCTCACTCTCACTTGTGGGACTTGGCGTCTTAATATTTATTGTTCTTCTGTTCAATACGCCTCTCAGAGGCACTTGGCTCGGGTTTATACTGGCATTTGCACCGATGGTTGCGGGGGGCGCTCTTTATTTCTGGCTAAGCTATAAAAACACCGTACCCGGGATAAAAAATGACGGGAATTTCTACAAAAATATTACTTCAAGAGGGAGTCTCGGCTGGGTGGCCGGTATATTGATGACCGGTTTTTACATAGTTCTCTACTGGTGGCCCCAGTACCTTGAAGGTGGTGTAAGGCTCGTCGATCCGTCTTCCTACGCTATTTCCGGCGCGCCCGCAACGCACTGGTTTCTTTACGGTTTTATTTACACGCTTGCTTTAATAGTATTCGGCATCCGTATGCTCATGCGCTACCGCGGGAACCGCTATCAGCAGATAAGGACGCTGTCTGTTATGTTCTTTCAGCTGGGGTTTGCTTTCATACTCCCTAATGTCCTCATGCTCTTTAATCAGCCTGAATATTACTTTTCATATTTCTGGCCGCTTAAGTATGACTATCTTTTCCCCGGTACGGTGAGCTATCTGGCCAATAGCCCAGGGGGCTTTGGAGTGTTCTTCATATTCTGGGGTCTCGTGATGTCGTTTCTCGCGGTTCCTGTGCTCACTTATTTCTTTGGAAAGAGGTGGTACTGCTCGTGGGTCTGCGGCTGCGGCGGGCTTGCGGAGACTCTTGGAGATCCGTGGAGACAGCTTTCGGATAAATCCCTCAAAGCATGGCGGATCGAGCGCTGGATGATTCATTCCGTGCTCGTACTGATTGTTATAGTCACAGCGTCGCTATGGATTAACTCTGTAACTCAGGGAAAAGTGCTGGGCGAGTTCTCGGGCGGAGCCGCAAAGTGGTACGGGTTTTTTATAGGCGCTATATTCTCGGGAGTGGTAGGGGTCGGGTTCTATCCGCTTATGGGCAGCCGCGTGTGGTGCCGCTTCGGATGCCCGCTTGCGGCGACTCTGGGCATATTCCAGCGCTACTTCTCAAAATTCAGGATTACCACAAACGGCGGGCAGTGCATGTCTTGCGGTAATTGCTCTACTTACTGCGAGATGGGTATAGATGTGCGTGCCTACGCCCAGAAAGGCAAGAATATCATCCGCGCCTCATGCGTAGGCTGTGGAGTTTGCAGCGCAGTGTGCCCCTCGGGGGTGCTCAAGCTTGAAGGCGGCTCATTTAAAGACCGCTACAAGGGAGCGGACAAGCCTGTTCAGGCGTTTATAGATTCAATCAAGCACGTGCCCTGATCTCACTTTATTCTAACGGTATTTCTACAATAGTCCCTTTAAAAGCCCTTCGTATCCTCGGCCCTATTGAAGCGCTTTGCAAAAACAATTAGACTCCAAAGCGTATGAGTGATTACGCCCATGTTGCTGTACCTATACCCGGAGAGGAGTACTATACGTATAAAGTCCCCGAGCGTCTTAAAGACGGCGCCGCTTTGGGAAAACGCGTTCTTGTTCCCTTCAGGAACCGCCGCCTTATCGGCTTTATAGTGGGTTTTGGCGACACGCCTCCCGAGTTTAAGCTCCGGGATATACTGGACGTTTTAGATGAAGAGCCTTTATTTAACAAGCAAAGGCTCGAGTTCTTAAAATGGATAGCTGATTACTACATAACCTCACTTGGAATCGTGCTTAAGGCCGCTCACCCGGGCGGGCTGGGCATAAGTGTACGCCGTCAGATCCGGATTACCGAAGAAGGCGCCTCAGCGCTCGCTGAGGACCGCTTCACGGATCATGAAAGGCTTGTTCTGAATACCATAGAAAACTCAGGGGAGATCACTTCTCAAAAGCTTTTAGGTCTCATTCAAAACACCTCGAACGAGCTACTTAATTCACTCAAAAGAAGGGGTCTTATAACTTTTGACTACGAGCTCCGCTCGGATCCAAAGGTGAAAACCAGAAAAATAATCGTAGCCAAAGCGGGGGCGTCTTTAATGAGCCCTCTACTTCAAAGAAAGCATGCTAAAGCCGACATTCTGGAGTTTGTGCTCACTCACAGCAGGGTTCCTCTTGATGATCTGAAAGAAATATTCGGAAATGTGGGAGCCCATATCCCGTGGCTTGAGGAAAAGGAGTTTGTAGAGATAGAGCTTGAAGAGGTAGCCAGGGACCCGTTTGCAGATATACGGATCGAGCGGGACTCGCCCCCCGAGCTAAGCCCTGATCAGAGGTCTTCATTAAAGAAGATTACCGAGTCGATATCCAAAGGCTCGTACTCTCCGTTTTTACTCCACGGCGTCACCGGGAGCGGGAAGACAGAGGTATATCTGAGAGCTATCGCAGAGGTGAT
>DEIM01000164.1 GCA_002352485.1 Candidatus Dadabacteria bacterium UBA2774 | reverse complement strand
AATTCCCAAAGAGGATTGGAAGCTCCGTAAAGTTGAGGATATAGTTAGACCCTGCAGCGATGAAAATACCGTTAGCATTGATACAGATGCCATGGATGCCCTTTCCAAAATGTATCAAAGCGGGAACAGCAGGCTCATGGTTTTGGAAGACGGGGAATTGGTTGGGATTATTACTCTTAAGGATATGATGGAATTTTTATCAATCAAAATGGATATCGAGAAGAATTAAAAAAGAGAAATAACAAGCTTAGTGAATATTTTTTTGCGTTCCTGAGCAATATTTTCTAGATTTTAAAATTCATAGCGATCAAACGGTATATTACAATTGGAGCTCAGCACTTGAAGCATATAGAGTTAACTTATATTAAGCCACCAATTATTTCCCGCATATTCATGTAAGAGTTAGGATGACATACAATTATGGAAACAAGTATAATGGCAATTATCAGAATAAAACTCAGAAAAGTCATAATTTCATAGAAAAATCGA
Organism: Candidatus Dadabacteria bacterium UBA2774; assembly: GCA_002352485.1. GTDB lineage: Bacteria > Desulfobacterota_D > UBA1144 > Nemesobacterales > UBA2774 > UBA2774. The sequence goes on along the minus strand of DEIM01000164.1, from coordinate 10,220 downwards.
AAATCTGCCTGACAGGTATTTAATCCATTTAAGTGGTGTCATGATTAAGTCCCAAAAGGATAGGTATCTGGTACCCCATCTAATTGTGCTGTTGATAGAGGCGTTACGGCCCTTGTTTGATCGATCCAGATATACTCATCAAACTGACGAGGCAGAACTGCTTCGAAATAATGGCTGGCAAGTTCCGTTTCCGGCCGGTAGATGACACCAATTGCTCGCTCAAGCTTTGGCTTGCTTAACTGAGTATAAAGGTCACTTTTCTGATCGCCGTTGAGAGGAAGAATGAGACCCGGTTTATTCGTCAAATGGAATAATCGTTCATAGCTTTGCGGATGGGATGGGCGGACCTGCTTAACCTCCATAGGACCATCCCAGTTTGAAGCTGCTGCAACTGTGCCATGATCAGTACCAAAACCGATTCTATAGGATTCATCTTTAAATTTTTTGCGGCAAAGCTGACCGATATTGTGCTCGCCTCGCGCCGACATTTCGGTTGCCGAGGCATCTCCAATATGTGAGTTATGTGCCCAGACAATAGCCTTCGCACTTTCTCCATGAAATTTCATAATGTTCAGCAGCGTATCGAACATGTGGCTGTCACGCAGATTCCAAGAGGCACGGGAGCCATAATACATCATCCGATAATAGCGTTCGGCATTTGCAACCAATTGGGCATTCTGCGACGCATCTAGAAACCGCTCGCCATCCTTGTATACATAATCCAGCCGTTTTTGTTGAAGCTCGGCAAGCATACTCACAACATTCTGCTCACAGTCGCGATAATCACCTGTGAGCGCCGCATGGCCATATGCCGCCGGGTCTGCCTCCCAGGGACTCAAGCAGCCATAACGACTCCGCGCTACTATTGCGAGCTCAGGATCAACCTCATCAAGATAGTTCACAACAGCACGAGCAGAATTATAAAGACTGTAGAGATCAAGACCATAAAAACCTGTACGATTATCATATGGCAAGACCTTATTGTACTCATGCAGCCAGTCGATGAATTCCCTAACTTCTGTATTGCGCCACATCCAGGTGGGAAACCGGGCAAATGCCGTCCATTCAGAGGGAGGAGTGTCGCGGTGTCGCACATAGTGATCGATTCGCGCCGCGTCCGGCCAGTCTGCCTCAGCAGCAACGATATTGAAGTTTTTCTCTTCTATAAGCTTTTTGGTAATGAGCGCTCGCATTCGATAAAATTCTGAAGTACCATGACTGGCCTCGCCAATAAGCACGACACGGGCCTTGCCAATACGCTTCAACAGAGAATCAAGTGATGCTTCCTCTAAAGTAGAAAAAATTTCAGCGTTGTGTGAAATTAGAGAAGGCAGTGACTCGCTGATCCTGGGCCGTGTTTGAATGACGCGTGGTCTCGTTATATCGGACTCAGTTTCTTCAAGCTCCCAGCCTTCCTTACCAATAAGCGGTACGAAGCGAACATCTGCCAGATCTTCATAGTCATACTCATTTTCATCCACGCGTGTGATACGGATAAGCTCTTGTGCTTTGGGATCTGTCCCGACCGGAATGACCATTCTACCGCCAATGGCAAGTTGTTTTTTCAGGGCTACCGGTATCTCCGGTGCACCAGCGGAAACGAGAATTGCATCGAAAGGAGACTCCTCTAACCAGCCGATTGTTCCATCAGCATGAAGGACGTGAACATTATCATAGCCTTCATCAATCAGGTTAGAAGCTGCATTTTCCGCAAGTTGCTCAATGCGCTCGATGGTAAATACCTCGCCCGCGATCTCGGCGAGAACTGCTGCTGCGTAACCAGATCCAGCGCCGATTTCAAGCACTTTATCCCCGTCTTTGAGCACCAGAGCTTCGATCATATATGCAACAATGTATGGCTGTGAAATCGTTTGTCCAGCGGCAATCGGCAATGGCCTGTCATCATATGCAAGGTTTTGTACATTTTCAGGCACAAAGGCTTCACGGTGCACCTTTCTCATAGCATTCAACACACCTTTATCTCGAACTCCGCGTGCGAGAATCTGCTCTGTAACCATCCGTTCACGGTGCTGTTTTTCAACATCAACCATTATAAATTGTCTTTCCCAAGATTACCTTTAATAATTTTACTATAATTCAGTCTTTCCTTTCTTACAAATTGCAATTAAAGAAGCATCTATATTCTCAGCAATTTGGTTTATTTAAACAGCGGGATATACCACGTATAAATGGTTGCTAAAACTCAGATCTCTGTTGGGCAAAACTTTCTCAAGGGTATCAATAATACTAAAGATTTATCAACCATTTTATATTTAGTACCTGATGAGAACAACACAAACTCTTTGTATTTGATGAAGTTTCTATTAAAACTCCCCATACTGAAGATTATGACTAATCAGCCTAATGTTATATATAAGAGGACCTCTTTCTACTTCTATTAACTTTGTTCGGAATACGTCCAGCCAGGGACCCACTTTATATTATACAAAAATATAGGCTGGCAACTTAATCGCGGTCATGCATCACGTTTATCTGCTCTTATATGATTCCATGTATATATCTGCATTTACTCACAAGCCTGATAAATTGTTTTAGATATTTGTCAATATGTGTTAATATGAATTACAAACTTTTCAGGAGGAATGGTATGAAAAAGCTATTACTATTACCAGTATTTGTTTTACTTACTTTAGTAACAATTAGTACCTCTTATGCTAACGTACTGATTGAGGATGTTAACTCGACTCAAGATACCGATACAAATGGAGGGTTATTTTCAGGTGTAATTGACACCGGATCAGGAGCGCCGGGTGATTACGAGCTGATTACTTGCGGTATTTTTGCAGAGGGTCCTAACCCGTTTAATGCTCCGAGCCCCGGATCGTGGAACGAGATCGCCAATGAAACGTGTTTTCCCAATACATGTCAGCTTGGTATATGGGGCCGTTTCACAGACTCTTCTAGTTCAGAAGATGTAACGTGCAGTTGGAATAACAGTTCATCAGCATTTGCGGCGGGAAGCTTCAGATACAATAATGTCGATAAAGACAATCCCATCATCGATTCCGCCTGCTCTGAATTTGACATTCCGAGCCAGATGTACGTCACGCCACCTGTGCAATTTGAGGCTGGCTCACAGCTCGTGCAAATATTATTGCTCACTGGCAATAACAACGGTGACATGGCAGCGGCGTTATCAGTAGATCCTTTTAGCGAGGGTTTTACTGAGACAGTACTTCAAGGACCTGGATTAGGGCTTAGTGGAGGCAGTACATTTCAAGAGACGGCAGGTGTTTTCGAGTTCCCGCCGTTCCCTAGAATTGGTGATACTATTGGTATTAAGTTTTGTTTCCTATCTTTAAGGATGGCCCCTAAAGTCATACCGACGATGAGCGAATGGGGGCTCATAGCTACGGCAGGCGTTTTAGGGATAATTAGTTTCTTTGCCCTGCGCAGAAGAAAAGCCGCGGCTTAACCACAAACAAGAACATTAAAATAGATACAAAAAGGGAGCTTCGGCTCCCTTTTTTGTTTGTATGAGGGCTGGTCTTATTCTACTTCGAGGGCCTTACCCTTGGTTTCCGGAAGTGTTAGCACTACCACCGCTGCTGCAACCGCGAATATGGAAACCGTAGTCAAACCTGTCGCAAACCCGTATTTACCCACAAGAAAACCTATTAGCGGGGGCGCCGCGGCAGATACCCCTCTACCGACGTTATAACAGAACCCCTGTGCAGTACCTCTTGCTCTAGTCGGGAATATTTCCGAGAATATCGAGCCGAAGCCCGAGTAAAACCCTGTGCCGAAAAATCCGATGAATGGTCCCAATATAAGCACCTCGCGAAGCGTAGTTGCCTGACCGAAGAACCAAACAAGCACTGCCATTATTAGAAGGTAGAATACGAATACGGGTCTTCTGCCTAGTCTATCGCTTATGAACCCGAACGTAACGCAGCCAATAAAAGCGCCGATATTAATGGGAATAATCCAGATAAAACCTTTAGTGTCCAAACCGACCCCTTTCTCACTCGCGAGGAATTGGGGAATCCAGAAATAAAGGCCCCAGTACGCTATCATACAGAGACTCGTGAGAAGGGTCGCGGAAACCGTGTATCTTATTAAGTCCGGTTTGAATATCTGTGACAGCGTAAAGCTCTTTGCCTCCTCGCTCAGCTTCCCTTCTTTTCTTAGCTCCCTGGTCTTTTTCCACACCTCGGGCTCATCAAGATGCTTCCTTATATAGAAGACCAGAAATGCCGGCAGAACACCCACAAGGAAAAGGAGCCTCCATCCGAGGTCAAGCCCGTCAAGCGTAATCCCAGGAATGCCGCATAAAAAGCCTTCCACTGATCAGAATTTATCTCATGCATCCGGTTGAAAAGTCCCTTGTTTGAAACACGGGCATTTGTAGTGTTATTACTCATTGGTCGGACTTCCAAAATGCGGGTCTTGGTACGTTTTTACCATCATACTAAATTTCACTTTTTTATTCCAGTTCTGTAAAGCTTTTAACGGTGAATTGCCGAAGATGGAAATATAGAAGGTTCTTCAAATGAGTCAGGAGTGTGAGCTAATAAACCCCTGTACCCGCTGCAAAAATATCTCAGACGCATCGGCATGGAGCCAGTGTCCTGCGTCCTCTACAATCTCAAGAGTCATATTGGGAAAGTGCGACTTATACTCGGCTTCCTGCTCCCATACCCGGTATTCCGATTTACCTCCTGCGAGCACAAGAGTCGGTCCATTATAAACTGCATCCTCTGAAAGTGAGAAAGATTCCTCAGCCGCATAGCGCCGCAGCTCGGGAAGGTTGCATTGCCAGGAAAACTCTCCTTCGTCATTCTGTCTTAAATTCTGAAGAAGAAACTGCCTTACCCTCAAATCGGCGATATTGTTTGAGACAGCTTTATCAGCATCAGCCCGGCTGCCAATGGACTTTAGGTCAATTTCCATAAGTGCATCGAGCAGTTTAAAAAGACTCCCTTTCAACCGTACCGCTGCCGCGTCAACCAATGTAAGGCTCGCAATCTGAGTGTCTTCCGATGCCGCCACAGCCATTGCCACCTGCCCACCCATCGAATGCCCAATCAGGTGAGGCGGTTCATCGCAGTTCTTATTTATCAATTCCATAATGTCGTCTTGCATTACGGTTATATTGTGCGGACCGTGAGGCGAATCCCCGTGGTTCCGCAAATCAGGCACGGTCACGCGGAAGTTGGAGGATAGCTGCCGCATTATTCTCTGCCAATTCCGTGACGATCCCATCAGGCCGTGCAGTATCAGTACTTCCGGGCCCGATGTTCCGACGTATCTATGCTTGAGTTCCATATTGTCACATTAATTTAGACTATCTAAAGTTAAAATTATAGGCACTTGAAATATGAGTAGCTCATCCCCTGGCGCCCTTAATATAAGCCTCAGTTAGCTCGTTCTCAGGCTCATTGAATATCTGCTTGGTTGCACCGTATTCAATCAGTGCTCCCGCATTGTCCTGCATCCAGAAAAAAGCGACGTAATCAGCTATTCTCCGGGCCTGCGGAAGGTTATGCGTAACGATGATTATTGTATATTTCCCTCTGAGTTCTGTTATCAGGTCTTCCACAACCGAGCTTGAGAGTGGGTCGAGCGCACTGCAGGGCTCATCCAGAAGCAGCACCTTTGGCTCAAGCGCCAGAGTCCTTGCAATACAAAGGCGCTGCTGCTGCCCGCCCGATAATGAGAGCGCTGGAGAGTTTAGTCTATCCCGTACCTCATCCCAGAGCCCTACTTCTTTCAGCACCTTTTCCACTTTAGAATCGATCTCGTTTTTACCTACAGTTCCGTGCTCCTTCAAAGGTAGGGCAATGTTTTCCTTAACGGATAGAGGGAAGGGGTTTGGTTTTTGAAATATCATTCCTATGCTAAGTCGTAGAGAGATAAGGTCTGTCTCAGGATCAAAAATATCATGCTCCCCGACCCGCACACTGCCGCTCACTGTGCAGCCCGGAATAAGCTCCGCCAGGCGGTTCAAGCTAAGAAGAAAGCTTGACTTCCCGCACCCCGACGGTCCTACAACTGCTGTTATCGAACCCGGTTTTATCGATAGATTCACTCCTTTGAAAGCGGGCTTATTCCCGTAATATAGATTCAAATCCCGAGTGCTTATTTGAGTAAGACTCATATCCCGTTCCTCGTACTCTTGAGCCCCTTCATAAACCGCGCCGCTCCTGTTCAGTAGTACATTCATATTATCGTTATTCTCCTTCTTAGCCAATTATTTGATATATAGAACGAAACTATATTTATGACCACCAATATGCTAACCAGAACGAGCGCCGAGGCATATGCTTTCTCATTCCCTCCCGCTACGTTCATCGATAGATCGAATATATGTATTGAAAGAGCCCTTCCCGAATCGAGAAGCGATGTAGGCATCCTGTCCACGTAACCGCTTGTATAAAGAAGCGCCGCCGTTTCCGCAATCGCTCTTCCGACGCCCAATATCAATCCAACGCTCAGCCCCGGTGCCGCTGCGGGTAGAAGAATCCTGAATATTGTCGTGGTTTTTGATAAACCTACTGAAGCTGCGGATATTCTGTATTCCTCAGTCGCCGATCTGAAACCCTCTTCCGTTGATCTTATCAAAATCGGGAGGACCATGCAGGCCAGGGTCAGCCCTCCTGACAATATGGAAAAACCAAGCCCCAGAATGTTCGAGAAAAGAACAAAGCCGAACAGCCCGAATACAATTGAGGGTACTCCGGCTAGAATATCAAGACTCCTTCGCACCATTGTGCCGAATATGCTCTCTCTCGGTGTGAATTCAGACAGCAATATGGCGGTACCGAGTCCTATTGGAAGCGCTACGGCTATGGCGACACCCAGTATGAGCCCCGTCGATACCAGTATCGGACCGATTCCCCCGGCTCGCCCTGCATTCTCGGGCGCGGCGGTTATAAACTCCCATGAAATTTGCCCGATGCCGTGCCACACTATGCTGCTCAGTATTAAGAAAAACACAGTGCTTATCAGTATTGCCGCAGACCAAACTACAACTTTTGGCCATCTTTCCCGTTTTGAATTCCTCATTCTTATTCCCTTTAGCTTCAAAGCCTCACGCATAAATTCTTCCCCGGCTTATCCATTCAGCCGCTAGTATCAAACATACTATTATTAGCATTAACAGGAGACCGCTCACAAATAGCGCCGATCTATGATCGCCCAGCGCATAAGCCATTTCAAGCGCTATATTCGCTGTTAATGTCCTTACAGGCTCAAACAGACTTTTTGGTATCTGTACAACGTTTCCGCAGACCATAAGCACTGCCATTGTCTCACCTATTGCCCGTCCCGTCTCGAGTATGGTCCCGGTGAAGAGGCCCGATTTAGCAGAGGGTAGGATTATCCTTCTAATGGCGGTCCATCGTGACAATCCCAATGAAGCGGCTGATGTCATATATTCTTTCGGTACGCTTCCGATACTTGAGTCCGCAACAAGAGCAATAGTCGGAAGTATCATAATAGAAAGTATCAGGATCCCGGCCAACAGGCTTGGTCCGGGAGGCTCAAGCTCGCCAATCAAAGGCACCAACACGACGAGCCCCCAGAAGCCGTAGACGACTGAGGGAATCCCCGCAAGCAGCCCCAAAACTCCGCGGTAAGACTGGGCAATTTTCGGGGGCGCATAGTAATTCACAAATATTGCTGACAATATCCCAAGCGGGGTTGCTATAAGCACCGAGCCGACCATCGCGAATAACGTGCCCAGGAGCATAGGGGTCAAGTTATATAAATTCTCAGCAGGGTGCCATGAAGAGTCGGTGAAGAACCTTAATAATCCCACGCTCCTAAGAGCAGGAAGGGACTCCTGAACGAGAAATAGAGCGATGAATACGACTATGACACCCGCCGTAACTGCACATGTTCTCAGTGTCCAAATCAAAAGCGCGTCACTCGGGCGTTGTGACAAAATACTGTTCCTCTATTATATCTGCCACTTCTTTTGAATTTGCGAACTCTATAAATATTTCTGCCAGACCATCGGGCTTGGCGTTTGTAACAAGGTTTAACTTACGGCTCAGCGGGAAATTGCCGTTTCTTATATTCTCAGTAGAGGCGGCAACTCCGTTCAGTGGTAGAGGCTTTATCGGTATCCCTATGCCGGCATCGTATTCCGCGGTACCGACCGAAACAAAACCTATGGAGTTCTTGTTTCCCGAGACCGTCTTAACACCCTGCTCGTTATCCCCGATTATCACGTGCGGTTTTATGTCCGAGCTTTTAATCTGAAAATACTTTATAAATAGGTCCAGAGTCCCGCGTCCTTCGGCTTTACTGACCACCGTTATCGGCGCGTCATTTCCACCCACTTCACTCCAATTCGTAATCTTCCCTGTATAAATATCCACTATCTCCTTGTTTTTCAGCTCATCTATAGGATTGGATTTATGAACTATCATAGTTATCCCGTCCAGCGCAATCGGAAAAGCCATAATGTTTTTTTCATTTTCTTTAAGAGCCCGGGAAACCATGCCGATATCCGATATTTTCTGTTTCACATCCGATATTCCCCTTGAAGAGCCTCCCATTTGGACGTCAATACGAACGTCGGAATGTTGGGCCTCAAAACGTTTTGCTATCTCGGATACCAGAGGAGCCACTGTGCTGGAACCCGTGATGACAAGCTTTCCATTTAGCTCTTGAGCATTCTCAGCATTAGAATCCGCATGGGCTAGGGCAGTTGTTAACACCGGAATTAGACCGATCGCTAGAATCATTAATAACAATCTCACAATCTACACCCCATTCTAAAATTTTTAACAGGTAAATCGGCATACATCAAATATCCCGTTTTTCGGGGTTCAATGCATATAAATATTTAGATCAAGGAAATCTGATTTAGATTCTTCATTTTATGCATGCAGGAAAAATAATTGCGTCTCTTATGGTGAAAAAACTTATTGATTCGGTACATCCTATCCTTTACGCTTGAATTTAAAACGTCCGACACCGATAAGGGCAACCCATTTGAAAGGATGGCACGCAAAGTCATGGGCTTAACCTCCGTATGATCCTCTACATGATCGATGGAGTAAGGCGGCCAGACTGCCGAAGTGGAATGAAATTTTCTAACACCTTTTCCACTCATGCTATCCACACATACATCCCTATGGTAGCGGATGCAAATCCTCAGGAGGTTCTACATGGAATTTCTGGACAAGATTGCAAGACGTGGTTTTCTAAAGCTCGGCACGTTGGGTTTGGGCGCAATAGGAGTTGGTGCTGCTGCAGCCGTAAAAGTCCCTGAAGCAAATGCCCAGCGGAACAGGCTCAACATAGATGTATCTTGTGATGCAAATACGATCAGGTTCGAAGGGCCGCAGGGGCCAAACCCTGACGACCCTGTAGGAGACCCGGGGCCTCACCCGTACTACGGGGCTTCTTTTGTAGTGCAGGGCGTAATATACGCTGAAGGTACTCTCTCAGACTCGGGAAGCGGGCTCTTTCCAGACGGCACTCCCGAATTCCCAGAAAGCGTACTAGGCAGGTGGATTTGCCGTGGGTGGTTTATAGGTGACAGTAATGACGATGCCAGGGGAGGCATTCTCACCCCAAGCGGCCCATTCGTAGCTACTACTCAGATCTATAACCTGGATGAAGATAATCCGGGGGAGCAGCTCTTAATCAGCGACGGAGTAGAGCTCATAGACCTGAACGTTCCTTTTAAAAGGCCGGTAACGGGAGGAAGTGGAATATACAGAAGAGCCCGCGGCGAGGTTACTCAAACGGCTATCGGCGCCAACATGACAGGTCTTTTTAACTTCACTTTTTCATTCCGCCTTAGATAATAACCGGTTCGGAATAAGGTTCTACAGTAATCCTCAACGGATTGTAAAAAGATCTGGACATATTAGGGATCCTATTCCGAACCCCTATCCCTTTAACTTGCCTATATCTCTTGAATTTATTACTGTTGACTGCGATATATCTGCGGTCTTATAATTAAATTAAATAAGACGGAATATATAATTTAGGAGGGTGCAATGGAGATATTAATTAAGAAAGGGAGCTTCGGCTCCCTTTATTGTCAGAAGTAAAAATTATTGGATAGTACTTATAGTTTTCTAGCCAAACCACAGATAAAGAGAGAACACGCCAAATGACACCATAGCCAGAAGAAACAGAAACGCTCCCAAACTCTCTTGCCCTTTATCATACTTATCGCTCATAATAGACTCCTTTTAAAGAATATAGTCACATTATAGAACAATCGGCAGGAT
>DEIM01000043.1:2131-4586 GCA_002352485.1 Candidatus Dadabacteria bacterium UBA2774 | reverse complement strand
AGGGTGGTTCTTAATATGTACACCGTGCCACAAGCTGATCAGACATCCGGGTTCGGAGCTTATACGCTTACCTATGTTACAGTCGAGGTAGCAGGGCAGGATTCCTATACCATGGGTCAGCCCACGGGGTTTCCGGGTAGGTACTTCGCCTACTATTTCAACAGCTCCCCGGTTATGAGGACATTCACCAAAGCTGCCGGTATACCAGCTGAGGTAGGATTCACCACAACCACAGTCAAAGACGGTAAGCTCACAGCAAACCTTCAGGTGGACGGTAAGACATTTATAGAATCCACAGCCGACGTAGGGTCTGATTTTGTGGGCGTCCTCGGGGGACACTTAAACTACTTCGGTCTTCTTGAGGCTCAGGGTATGCAGCAGGTCGTGAAGTACCCCATCCCCTGGATCGGATATCCCGTAAATACCGAAAACGCTACGGTTAATTTCACCATGCCTGAGGACCATCCCCTTTATAAGTTGAAACCTAAGAAAGTAGACTGGGCTGTATGGATCAGGGGGAGTTTCGTATATCCTCAGTACCAGGTGATTCACGAGAATAAAACCGCGAAGAAGTGAGATTGAAACATCAGTGAATTTAGGTATAATATAGCTAAAATACTGTGCTCATTTTGACTTGCTTGACTCAAGTTCTATAATCCCATTAGGAGAAATATTATGAAATTCGGTATCGGATATTACAGCCTTCAGTCGCCGCCTCACAATAAAAGACCACACGTAGATCTATACACTGAAATGCTCGAGGAGATTAAAACCGCTGACCAGATGGGTTTTGATTCCGCCTGGCTAACGGAGCACCATTTCCTCGGGGACGGTTATTGCCCGTCCCTCCTACTGGTTGCCGCTGCCATAGGCGCTGTTACAAAGAATATACGCATAGGCACAGGTGTATTACTCCTGCCGCTTCACGACCCGGTTCGCGTGGCCGAGGATGCCGCTGTCGCGGACTTAATATCCGAAGGCCGAATTATCCTTGGTCTTGGCCTCGGTTACAGACAGGAAGAGTTCGACGGATTCGGAAGGTCTCTTAAAGAGAGAAGAGGGCGCATGGAAGAGGGGATCGAAATAATACAGAAGAGCTGGGCGGACGAGTCCTTCAGCATTGATGGTAAGTACTATAAGCTTGAGAACGTAAACGTAAACCCTAAACCGGTTCAAAAACCAATACCTATTTGGATCGGCGCTTTCACCGAGCCCGCTATCAGAAGAGCCGCAAGGATAGGCGCTACCCTATACATACCCGCCATTGGAGTGATACCGATAGTAAAATACCTTTTTGATATGCACGCCGATCTCTTAAAAGAGTACGGTAGGGACCCAGCGGATTTTGAGAAGCCGCTCGTGAGAGAAATGTATATATCCGACAAGAATGCAGACGACACCTGGGAGATTATCAAGGAGAACGTTACGTACACCGCCAAGGGGTACGCCTCTTGGGGTTCCATGGTCGACCGCGAGGGTAATCTTCTCTCAGACCCCGACGACCCGATTCTCTACGATATAGCGAGAGCCCAGTCCATTATCGGTACGCCCGAGGAATGTATAGACGCTATAGCTGAGTATAAAGAAGAGCTCGGAATAGATAATCTGATCTGCCGCTTCAAATTCCCGGGTATAAGCCACGAAGAAGCTATGCGCTCGATGAATCTCTTCGTAGAAAAAGTGCTGCCGAAAGTCTCGTAGCTCTATATTAATATGTGTCGGGCCCTAATCTCATTCCCCGTTCAGGGGGACTTTTGTCTCGAATAGAATTAGGATAAACAACTTTCTTAACCGTAGCTTAATATACTCCTGGCATACTATCATCGGTTGGTGAATGTATACTAAGTTCATGGAGAATGTATAGCTATGACGGGCATACTGCTTGAAAATAAGACCTTTGACGAGATTAAGATAGGCGATACTGCCAGTATCACAAAGACTCTGACTAAAGCGGATATAGAGAAGTTTGCGGCTTTGACGGGAGACTTGGACCCCTCACACCTAAATAGCGATTATGTCGAAAAGTATAATTCAGGTCACCTCACTGCACAGAGCATATGGAGCGGTCTTCTAACATCCGTTCTTCTGGGGACGGAGCTTCCGGGTCCCGGAACGGTGTATGTATCCCAGCACTTGGATTTTATCAAGACATTAAAATCCGGTGATACTATCACTCTAACTATCAAAGTAATAGACAAGATCCCTGAAACAAAAATAATAAACTTTGAATGTATATGCCTCAACCAAGAGGGCGAGACCGTCATGACCGGAAGCGCCTCAGTACTTGCTCCAATGGAGAAGGTGTCCATAGAGAGCACCCAGACCCCGGAAATAATAGTAAAGACATACAATAAGTACCAGGACTTCATAGAAATGTGTAGCGCCCTTGATTCCCCCCGCACTGCTGTGGCTCACCCGTGTGATGAATCCTCGCTCAGGGCCGCTCTGGTAGCGA
>DEIM01000043.1:0-2009 GCA_002352485.1 Candidatus Dadabacteria bacterium UBA2774 | reverse complement strand
TGTGAGGTGCTGATGAAAGGAAGCCTCCATACGGACGAGCTTATGGCGGAAGTTATTAAGAGCGATACCGGGCTCAGAACAGAGCGCAGGGTAAGCCATGCATACGTTATGGACGTACCAACCTACCATAAGCCGATTATAATCTCAGACGCTGCAATTAATATCTATCCGGGCCTCGACGAGAAGGTCGATATATGTCAGAACGTAATCGAGCTTGCTCATATTCTGGGTATAGAAACGCCGAAGGTTGCAATTATTTCCGCGATAGAAACGGTAACTCCCAAGATACAATCCACGCTTGACGCTGCCGCGCTGTGTAAGATGGCTCAGAGGGGACAGATAACGGGAGCGATTCTGGACGGACCACTTGCTTTCGATAACGCGATTAGCCGTAAAGCTGCCGATGTAAAGGGTATTAAGTCCGAAGTGGCCGGCGACCCGGATATCATAATCGTACCGGACCTTGAATCGGGCAATATGCTCGCTAAGCAGCTCACTTTCATGGCAAGGGCCGAGGCTGCGGGTATTGTTCTGGGAGCGAGGGTGCCGATAGTGCTTACGAGCAGGGCGGATTCACTGCGCACAAAGCTTGCCTCATGTGCCGTAGCCGCTCTGATGGCAAATTCCTACAGAACTTCCAAAATATAATAAGCATCTGAAATAATATGATACTGGTAATAAATACGGGATCTTCGAGTGTAAAGTTTGCAGTCTATCAAATAGCGGATGCCCAAGCTCCGAGCCCGGTCTGCCGCGGGCAAGTGGAAAATATCGGCTCGTCTTCATTATTCTCGGCAAGCAGCGGAGATGCTATAACAATTGAAGATATGGAGCTTGACGCAAGCTCCATCCCAGGTCACGGCGAATCGATTGAATGGATTCTCGGCTGGATCGATTCCACTCTTCCGGACGTGCAAATAAAAGCGGTAGGCCATCGTGTAGTTCACGGTGGACCTATATTTACTACTCCGGTAATCGTTGACGAAGATGTTTTGGTTGAGCTCACGGAATTAGAAAAGCTTGCGCCCCTTCACCAGCCGTACAATGTAGCGGGAATACAGGCAATCATGAATGCACACCCCGGTATCCCTCAGGTCGCCTGCTTCGACACAGCATTTCACCGCACTCAGCCCAAAGTTGCCGAGATGTTCGGTATTCCCGATGAGTATTTTCAATCCGGCGTGCGCCGCTACGGATTCCACGGCCTCTCTTACGAGTATATTGTTAGCAAGATTCGAGACATTGAACCTTCAATAGCAGATGGTTGCTTGATAGTTGCGCATCTCGGAAACGGCGCCAGTATGTGCGCAGTCGATGGAGGCAAGAGTGTCGCTACTACAATGGGTTTTACGGCACTTGACGGCCTGCCCATGGGAACACGGAGCGGCAGCATCGATCCAGGCGTAATCTTTTACCTCATACGCGTAAAGGGATTTACAATAGACCAAGTAGAGGATCTCCTCTACAGAAAGTCGGGTCTATTGGGAATTTCCGGTATAAGTCACAATATGGAAGCGCTTACAACAAGCACGGAGCAGGGCGCCCGTTTAGCGGTTGAGTATTTTGCTTACAGATGTATACGCGAGATAGGCTCACTAACCGCTGCCTTGGGCGGGCTCGATGCTCTAGTCTTCACAGGGGGTATCGGTGAGAACAGCCCTATTGTCAGAGAGCGGGTTTGCAGGGGGCTTGAGTGGCTCGGAATCAGTATTGAAGAGGGGGCAAACGCTGCCAATAAGGAGCTGGTTTCTACGCTCGGAGTATCTCCCGCCGTCTATGTAGTCCCTACCAATGAGGAATTGATCATCGCCCTCCATACGGCCAAAACCCTTAAGGAACAATAATAGAGTTTTAAATCAAACCGATAACCGTGTAGTTTTTTTAGTGTCCCATATATTTTGAGAAGATTTATAAAAGGATAATATGAAGAAAATTGTGAGTGCCTGGGAGATTGAAGCAAACGCAAAGGAATTCCTCGAGTTCGAGCGCAGCGCTATTCCGGGCGCGGA
>DEIM01000029.1 GCA_002352485.1 Candidatus Dadabacteria bacterium UBA2774 | reverse complement strand
AGGAAGTGAATACGTCGTGATACCACCTCCTACCGGCGCGGTCATAACAGAGCTTCCATCCTCCTGCTCTACTGTGAGTGTGGGAGAGTACGACTACTACAACTGCGGCGGGGCGTATTACCTTAGACAGGGGTCCGAATATAAGGTCGTAGAGCCTCCCGTAGGCGCTATTGTAAACAACATACCCGATGGCGCTCAGAAGACGGACATTAACGGGCAGACCTATTTTCTTTTCGCAGGCGGCTACTATCAGCCGTTTTACAGCGGGAATTCTGTCGTTTACAAGATCGTCCCGGCACCTGCGTAAGAAAGTCGAATTCACAGAATCTATCAATTGTGGACCGGCTAAGAGCAAGCCTCAAATACAAGTGTTGAAACTAAAACCTAAAGCTAAGGCTGTGTTCTCAATATGGCTAAAGGTAGTTAGCATATGAGCGATAAAAACGATAGAGATAACAACACACGTGAGGGTTACTCCTTTGGATACAAAGAGGGTATGCTCGACTACCAATCTTACAGAGCTTTAAAGACCCTTGGTTTTGTGCTCTCGTATTTAAAACCCAACATGACGGTCCTGGAATGTGGAAGCGGGCACGGGGTCGCAACTTTTGAAATAGCCAAAAAGCTCTCAACCGGCACTGTAGTAGGAATAGATATACATAAAGACCTCGTAGACGCCAATAATAAAAAGGCTCAAGAATCGAATATCGAAAATATCACATTCGAAGAGGCGAATCTTTTAGAGCTTCCATACCCAGATAACTCGTTTGATCTTGTTTACATGCAGGCGGTCCTGGTACATATAGGAAACCCTGCAAATGCACTCAGGGAAGCCAACAGAGTGCTTAAGAGCAGTGGGCTTATATTGGTCAGGGAGCCCATAATGGACAGGGCAATCTTTTCCCCCGAAAACCCTTTATTTCAAGAGTCATTCGATCTTATTGAAAGAACAATAAAAAGCTACGGCGGAGACCCAAGTGTCGGCCGTAAGCTTTGGACTTTATTAGATGAGGCGGGATTCAGGGATACCCTGATGTCATCGAGTTGGGAGCAGCCGGATACGCTTGATGAATGGCCCTGTTTTATGAGGGCTGGGTCAAGGCCATGGAAGGGGACGTTGCTAAGATCGTACTTGGAAACGGCTGGTCCGATGAAAAACATATTGCTCAAATATCTAAAGCCTGGATAGATTTTGGTAATAAGAAAAAAGGATACGCAGCATCCCCCTGGGGTGAAGCCGTGGGTAGAAAATAGTTTGAAATATCCTAAAAAGTATAGCTTGCGGCAAACCCAACCTGCTCAAAATTACTGAGACCCGCGCCCATGTTAAACTTGCCCATGTCCACAATCTTTTTGCCGATAAGCCTTTCATTTTCGTAGTATTCTAAAATATCGTTATTTATTAGCTCATTGGGATCATCTACTACGAACACTACGGTATCGTTTCCTTCTCCACCGTCCGCATAGTTAAGCTTGCCGATATCCTCAGCCATATTGATTACGAGCGTATCATCTCCAGGTCCCAGGTTTACATAATCGTTGCCGGCTCCGAGTACAACCGTGTCATTACCCTTGCCTCCGATAATGTAATCGTCTCCGGGCCCGTCTTTGATTTTGTCATCTCCTTCGCCGCCATTTACAAGATCACTCCCAGCGCCTGAGATAATTGAATCATTTCCTGCTTTCCCGCTTATATTGTTGTTTAAATCTCCGGCCTTGATCGTATCATCCCCGTCAGTGCCGATTACAACCATATCTTGTGTGGATTCAGGTTGCTCACTGTTTGACCGTACGCCTGCCATTGTAATAGCAAGTAGAGATAAAACTGCTATGAAAAATAGGGCGTTGTTTCTCAAGATGGACTCCCTTAATCGTTTATTGTTAGTAAGTATAACCAATAATATTTCGTGGAGTTTTGATAACGGTTTGATGCCAAAAGTTAGAAACTTGCACTATAATTACTAGTAGGAAGATAGTGCTATAGTTGTAAACATATGACTGGAGAAAAAGAAATGCAGGAGAAGCAAGGACGCAACTGGCTCGGAAATACTAGTACGGTCGTCTTTTTGTTGGCGATTCTCGGAGCGCTAATTTACGGTGTTACAGTTTTCCACAAAGGCTACATCCAGGAAATTAAGCGTGGTGAGAGTGGGCAAGCGGCGATTCGGATACTAGATGAGATGAGGAGCTCGCTGCTTACATTGAAGCAAGACGAGTCCCTCCTGTTGCAGTCTACTGATAAGGCGCATGCAGTTGCCAGTATTGAAAACGCTGTAAACCAGGAGCGCCAGGTGCTTTCTAAATACCTCAAGCTCGCAAACTATAACGAGGAACTGCGGATGATGGCTCCGAGGCTAATGGTTAGTTTTGAGGCTTGGGCGTCACTTGAGTTGGAGCTGGTGAACGAGAAGGCAGCTCTTCTGGCAGACCAGGGCAATTGGGTGGAAAATGGTGAACTAGGAATACTCATGCAAAGAAACTTGTTGGCATTCCTAAATGTGATGGATGTGCTTGGGGAGGGTGAGAAGCCCATAGTAGACGATATCAAAGCTGGAGCGG
>DEIM01000205.1 GCA_002352485.1 Candidatus Dadabacteria bacterium UBA2774 | reverse complement strand
TCAATGCCCGCCGTATTTATTGCCTTTTGAGCCGGCGATGGGGGTGACGGGTTTGCAGGTGCGGGCCTCATTCACAGTCCTTTTCATGGTTTCAAGGTTTACCTGTGCTTGTTGGTAGTAGATCGGGAGGAGGCCTTCAGATTCCCACTTCTCTGCCTCGGGACAGGGGATATTTTTTTTGTTACTTTTCCCCCCTTTTAATACCTTATTGTAATAGAGCACATCGTTTTCGATCTTCGGGTCGTCGTACCAGTCAAAATAGGCCAGGCTTTTTGTCGGTAGATCGATGATGAGCACGCGCTTGTGGTCTCGCCCCGTCCACTGGTCTAAAAAGAGTCTCTCACCTAAAAGCCCGATAAATTGATTGGCGCCCCCGAACTCACCTGCTTTTATCATGTAGTAAGCTTTTTTCAGATTAAGACCGCATGGGTCTTGTCCTTCTTCGGTCTTGAAAATGTATGTGATCCGGCCTTCGAAGTCAGGCGACCTGACTGAATATATGGTATAGGCATCATATATATAGGCCTTGCCGCCCTCGCAGGTTTTTATCTCAGCTATTTCCGTGCCGGGAATCAGGGGTACGATCTGCTTGTATTGCTGCTCGTAGGAGAGGGCTGAGGCTGAGGTGATCAGCACTAGTATCAGTGTGAGGGTTAGTTTTTTCATGGAGGAAAAGGATACCTGGCTTCGTTATACTTCTCTGCAACTAACAACTACTTTTTATTTCTTCTTTTGCATGATCACACANNAAGTGTGAATTACTAAAAGCTTGAACGCAAGCTCGTAGGGATAACTGTGTTAGATCGAACGGGATTGTGCCTGGATCATTCCGCTCCTTGGCAACAACTTACTGTCCGGGGTGGCAGCGGTATTTGTCGAGCGCTTCTTTTTTCCCGGTTTCAAGGTTGTAGGCGGTCTGTCTTTGATAGTGCGTGCTTAGTCCCTGTTTAATCCAGTCGCCTAGAAGGATACAAGAATTCTTCGCATTATAGAATTCACGAGGGTGAACGGTTTCGTAATAGGTGAGCGTGCCGTCTGTGAGGACAGGGTCTGTGTAGTTTGTGAAATATAGCAGTTTTCCACTCTTAAGATCGTATATTGAAAGCCCCCTGTAGGTAGGGCCCGTGCCCTGGTCGATGAATAGGTAGTCCTGGTACACTCCCGCAAAAAAGTTGGCTCCGCCTAGTGTCTCGTTGTCGTATGTGTAGATGGGCTTGCGCTCAGCCGCGTTACAAAGCCTGCCGTCATTCTTGCCCGTACGGGAAACGTAGACATTCTCCCCGATCTCTTGCTTCGTGGGTTTAGTATATATTGTATATTCCTTATATCGATATACAGCGCCGCTGTCGCACTTTGTTGAATGGGGCGTGTCGGTGCCGGGTATGAGCGGAGTTAGATTCTCCATGTCCTCGGGATCGGCGGACCGGGCGGTGAGTGGGGTTATAAATAGTAATGCAATGATTACCGTTATGTATATTCTTGAGTTCATGTAAAAAAGGATACGTATGGAAGGGGTAGAAGCAAGATTATTTTATTGTTTGTGAATGAATTTCTAACGATGCTGAAATATACAACTATTTCTTTTTCTTCTTTTGCATGATCACACACGAAGTGTGAATTACTAAAAGCTGGCAAAAATCACCGACTGGACACACACATAGTGTGAATCTACGATCGTGCCTTAAAGTCTGAATATTTCCATAACAATTCGATGTTAAGTAGAAATCGTTTATGTATGTCGGAATCTTGAAAGGCAAAAGAATAAGAAAAAAGATATGGCACCAGATCAAGTTAATTCATGACTGAAAATGTGCCAAAAGATACAAATTTGCATGAGTGTTGCTTTTTTAAATAAATCCGACTAATATAATAACAAATAACAGCAAATTCGTATTTGCGGCGGGAATCGGAAGGCGTGGAACCCTAAATTCGATTAGCCGTTTCGAAGGGGGATGGCGGATGAATTATCATCCCCTTGGGCACTCTGGAGTTACTGCACATCAGATTGATGTATCCTAAAAAGTTTTTCTTAAACGATTGCATCTCAAAATTAGCTCAATATACTTTGGGTAATAAGGTATTTACTAACGGAGGAATTATGTCACGTTACAATATAATCATCTTAATTGCCGTTATGGTGATCCCTGCCTACAATGCACTTGGGGACGACGGCGTGTTAACGATTACACCCGGAATGTATAAGATTACGGGTACGACCAGGACTAACCTGGATGAAAAGCCGCAAGTAAAGACTTCAGAAGTTTGCATTCCGGTGGCTGAGATCAGGCCTGAGACTATGCTGCCCGATAAAGATACGTGCAGTATTGCTAACATTAAGAGCTCGGACAATAAAGCGAGTTTTGATCTCGAGTGCAAAGGGCCGGACGAAGCCTCGTCGCTCAAGGGAAAGGCCGAGTACAGTACTACGCCGGATTCCTTTAAATTTAAATTCAACCTGGACGGTACTACAGCCGGAAAAGAAATTAAAGTTAGCTCAGATGGAAGCGCTAAGCGCACGGGTGACTGCCCATAGGGGTGGATGTACGGGAATATTCACAAGCCGATTTAAAAAATAACTGTCTAAAAAAAGATTGAATACCGCATTTTAACTGAATATACTTTCACACTAAAATTACTATCTCGGAGGAGAATACATATGAAGCGCCAATGGCGAGGGGCATTTGTTGCAAGTGCTCTATTAATCGTGACAGGGTTTATGCTCCACAGCGATTCCTGGGCTCAAGATGAGCCGAAAATCAAGCCCGGTAAATACGAAATTATGACCAAGATGAGGTCGAGTCTTGATAACGCGCTTTCCAAAAAGACTATTGAGAGGTGCATAGAGGGTACTACCATAAACCCCCAGTCGTTCTTGCCCGATCCTGAAAGATGCACCCTTACTAACCTGAAAAAAACGGGTAATAAATCGAGCTTTGATATGAAGTGTACTTCACCAAACGGTATGGACCTTACAGGGCATATGGAGTACAGCGTGCAGGAGACTTCTTTCTCCTATAAGTTTCAGCTGCAGGCCCCGCATAACGGCGGCACGTTTGAGGTAATCTCGGAAGGCGATGCGAAACGGGTTGGGGATTGCTAAAAATATCCTTTTCCTGGCAATCTTTAAGTAAATATTAACGGGTCTGTAAAAAGATTCGGGGAGGTTCTTACAAATGGCGAATTACCGAAATATATTAATTGCGGGAGCTTTGCTCTTGTGCTTTATGTACGGTTCTGCATGGGCTGAGGAATATAAAATTCTAAATATAGAACCTGGGAACTATGAGTTTACGGAAACCAGCTCATCCACCCAAGATTCTGAAGAAGTGGTCAAAAAGATAGACCGCTGCGTGAAGGACGCGAAGCTCGACCCTGCGGGCGAGATGGCTAGAAAAGACCAGTGTGAAGTAAGCAATTACAAGAGTAAGGGAAATACACTCAGTTTTGATTTTCTGTGCAAAAATGTAAAAGCGTCTACCAGTGTTAGCGGCTCGCTTGAGTTCAGCGCGTCGGGGAAAGAAATTTCTTGGAAAAAGGTTGTTAGGACCGAAATAGCGGAAGGCCAGGAATTTTCAATTAAATCAGCCGGTAAGGCGGTTAGAAAAGGAGACTGCAGCTGAGTTCGGCTGCGCTGAAAGGATGAAAAGGCTAATAATGAAAAGAGTAATGTTGGTAACTATACTTGTACTAATGGCCCAGTTTGCGTTCTCAGACGCCCAGGCCGAGGACCCCACGCTTCCGATAACCCCGGGATTGTATACAGTCACGAGCAAAACGAGCTCTAATCTAAACCCTGAACCCAAAATCCAAATTATGGATGTGTGTATTGATGCGCCGGTTTTAGATCCAAGCGGCTATCTTCCGAGTGCTGCTAATTGCTCTTTGGATAATGTGAAAAAAGACGGAAACAAGGCTAGTTTTGATATATCCTGCCAGAGTACGAAGCGTTCGGGCGGCACTCCTGGAATGCCGGAGATGAAGGGGAAGGGAGACTGCAGCACCACACAAACCGAGCTTTACTGTCACTTTAAGATGGTCCTGCCGTTACAGGAAGAGGAGTTTACTATCGATTCTGTAAGACAGGGTAGGCGCGTTGGAGATTGTCCTGACTTAGAGTAATATTCTCTTGCATTAAAATTAAATCAACATACAAGTTTACTTTATAGTATCGAGAGTGGGTCCCGGAAGGCACTAGACCTCCCGGGATAATGATTATCCTTAATTTGTATTTCTTCCTGCTGTTACTCCACCGTCTACAGGGATTACAGCGCCCGTAATCCAGCCCGATTCATCACAAGCTAGAAAGGTTATTGCGGATACTATATCTTTTGGCTGACCAATACGCCCTAGCGGATGAAAACCGTTAAATCCAGCTAATACCTCTGCTACCTGGTCTTCAGGGATAAAGCTCCCGTATACAGGAGTCTCGACCACAGCCGGCGCCACAGCGTTCACGCGAATATTGTCCTTGGCGAATTCTATGGCAAGATTTCTCGTGAGTGTATGCACGCCGCCTTTAGCTGCCGAGTAGGCGCTCGACGGTGTGGCCTCGACCGCCTGCGTCGCCCACATAGAGCCAACGTTGACTATTGCGCCGCCGCCTCTTTTTTTGATCTCGGGTATTGCGGCCTGTGATAGGAAGAATGTGCCCTTTAATATAGTGTCTATATAATTTTCAAGGCCCTCTTCGGTCTCGTCGAGAAACGGTTTAGGGGTAAAAATCCCGGCATTATTTACCACTATATCCACACCGCCGAATGCTTCCATCGCAGTATCAACCATCCGTTTAGCGGTCTCAGGATTGCCGATATCGCCCGGGGCGTACTTCACGTTGCCGTTGTGGTCTTTAAATGCCTCAGCCAGCACAGATTCCCTTCTGCCGTTTACAACCACTTTGGCTCCCTTTTTGAGAAAGTCATAGGCTGTTTCTTTGCCGATACCTGATCCTGCTCCTGAAATTAATACTACTTTATTTGTAAATGACATATTTACTACCTCCTGATTGGTTTTTAATTAGATTTTTTGATTTATTTCTTCTTGTGCAATTCTTTTTCTCATCAAGATGACCAGTCGTCTTGTTTAAAGAACAAAAAAATATCGCTTTATATTTAAGACCTGGATCTTAGCGCGTATTCTGTAAAAGTTTCCCGCATCTGCTCAAGCGGCGCAGTACTGCCCTCTATCTTCATTCTTAAGATCGAGCCCTCAAGAAAATTCAAAAAAAAGTCTGCCAGGTCGTTCGGACTCAAATCTTTTTTAATATGACCTTGTTCTTGCCCCCTAATAATCAATTCTTTTAAAAGGTCTTTCCACTCATTAACGCATATCGACATTGTTTCTCTGCCGATTTTACTGCTGTCGCTGATTTCAGCCGCAAAGTTGCCGAGCAAACATCCCTCTTTACAGTCTTTACTGTTAAAGAGCGCAATGAGGTTATCGAAAAACTGATTTAACGCCTGTGCCGCGTCTTTCTTTGAAGTGTTAACTACAGCCTGGAGAAATTCTTTAAAATTATCAGAGTAATGGATAATGGCCTGGGCTCCGAAATCCTCCTTACTTTTAAAGTAATTGTAGAATGAGCCTTTGGGGATTCCGACCTGATCGACTACTTCTTGTATGCCCGTACCGTGAAACCCCTGGTCGATAAACATAGCTACACCTATATCAAGGAGCTGCTCTCTGATAGCTTCATTCTTTCTCGATCTGCTCATAGGAATATGAGTATATGACCAGTCGTCTTATATGTCAAGAAATATTAAAAATTAGAGTCTACAGTATCAAGAAGGATTTTTGTCTAGTACTTTCTGATATGGAAACAATACGACATGCGAGAGCCTCGGAATGAGCGGATTTGTTTGGTGTCTAGATTGGAGGGGATTGCCGCCCTCCTTCGCTAAAGCTTCGGTGTGGCAAACGGTTACTTTGTTCCCTTGCAATGACGGCATTTCACTCACAACGTGGGTGGGTTAATTAGGTGTCGAGAATGGTGGAAATTGCCGGGGGTTTTTTGTGGTATCGTAAAGACTAACTTAGATATAAAAAAGGGAGCGTTTTAAGCTCCCTTTTTTCTTTTGTTTGTTTTGTTTCTCAGCTTTTATAAGCTGTTATTTTTGGCTCTTCCTCTTACCCCTCGCCAATGAATAGTTTGTCGATATAAAGGCCAATCTAGTCAGGTGGAACGTCACCATGATTATCCATATTTATACCTCCTATTCAATTACGACTTACTTATATTATAGGTGATTTGGGGCCTCTGTGTCAATAGGTTTTCTGGGTCTCAGATTAAATAGTATGAGGGCGGAAGGTTATGCTTGAAAAGCTATAGATATCCGGCACAAATCGTTTATATAACCGGCTGAATTAGTAGCTTTAAATAGGTTCTGGATGGTGGTCCGCAAATATTTTGACATTGATTGCACGTTTATGAGATAATAGGGATTCAATACAAAAATGAGCTCTACAAAGCTAGGAGGATAATAAATGAAAACGATTGCCGCGGTCGCGTGGGAGCCTGAGAAAGATCTTGTAATAGAAGAGGTGGAGCTTGAGGGCCCAAAAGAGGGTGAAGTACTCTGTCGTATGCACGCAACGGGCGTATGTCATACGGACGCCTACACGCTCTCGGGTATAGACCCGGAAGGAGTGTTCCCGGTAATACTCGGACACGAGGGGGGCGCAGTAGTAGAGGAAGTGGGAGCGGGGGTAACAACTGTTAAGCCGGGAGACCATGTGGTGCCGCTCTACATACCCGAGTGCAGGCAGTGTAAGTACTGCCTTTCGGGAAAGACGAACCTGTGTCAGGCGGTGAGGGACACGCAGGGCAGGGGGCTAATGCCCGACGGAACGACGAGGTTCTCAAAGAACGGAAAAACTATATATAACTACATGGGTACATCTACATTTTCCGAGTACTCGGTAATACCCGAGATTTCTCTCGCGGTTGTGAGTAAAGAGGCGCCCCTTGATAAGGTGTGTCTTCTGGGCTGCGGCATTACGACGGGCATAGGGGCGGTGCAGAATACGGCAAAAGTTAAGCCCGGCTCAACAGTCGCGGTGTTTGGACTCGGCTGCATTGGGCTCTCTGTGATACAGGGCGCGGTGATGGCAAAGGCAGAGAGGATAATCGCGGTGGATGTGAACGAGGGTAAATTTGAGATCGCTGGGCAGCTGGGGGCGACGGACTTTGTTAACCCGGCATCATCATCGGACCCCGTGCAGAACGTAATTGTAGAAATGACGGACGGTGGGGTGGATTACTCATTTGAGTGCGTTGGCCAGGTGGATATTATGCGCTCTGCTCTTGAGTGCTGTCACAAGGGGTGGGGTGAATCTACTATCATAGGAGTTGCCGGAGGCGGAAAGGAGATATCGACCCGTCCGTTTCAGCTTGTTACCGGAAGGGTGTGGAGGGGCACTGCATTTGGAGGGGTGAAGGGGCGCTCAGAGCTGTCGGGAATTGTGGACGAGTATATGAACGGGAAGATAAAGATCGACGAGCTGGTGAGTTATGAGCTTCCGCTAGAGCAGATAAACGAAGCTTTTCATTTGATGCACGAGGGCAAGAGCATAAGGAGTGTCATTCGTTTTTAGAATTCTGATATGTACGTGATCGAGCTTATAAGAACTTATAAATCTTTCGGGGGCCGGGTGGATTATTACTCGCACCCCTCAAAGGCCACGGGGACCGAGATGAAGTTCTCGGTGTTCAGGCCTGCTGTTGAGAAGAACAACAATGTGCCGGTAATGTTTTGGCTCTCTGGGCTTACGTGTAATGAGGAAAATTTTATTACGAAAGCCGGGGCCGAGAGGTGGGCCTCAGAGTGCGGGATGATGATCGTGTGCCCGGATACAAGTCCAAGGGGCCTCGATCTTCCCGGAGAGCACGACTCCTGGGACTTTGGCTCGGGGGCGGGGTTTTACCTAAATGCTGTAGCAGAGCCCTGGCGCCCGCGCTACAGGATGTACGACTATACAGCAAAGGAGCTTCCCGCCGTTATAGACGCGAACTTTAACGTGGACATGGACCGGGTAGCCATCTCGGGCCATTCGATGGGCGGGCACGGCGCGCTTGTGCTAGGGCTCAGGAACCCGGAGCTTTACAGATCTATATCTGCTTTCTCTCCCATTTCAGCCCCTTCAGAATGTCCATGGGGACAGAAGGCGTTTACAAACTATCTGGGCGAAAACAAAGAGCTGTGGAAGGAGTATGACGCCTCTGAGATTATTAAAACAGTAAAAGTGATGACCCCCGTGCTGATAGATCAGGGTACGAACGACGAGTTTTTGGACGAGCAGCTAAAACCCGAGATATTTCTGCATGCTGCCGAGGAGGCGGGATACCCGGTGAAGCTAAGGATGCAGGAGGGCTATGACCACAGCTATTACTTCATAGCCACTTTTATCAAGGAGCATATTGAGTTTCACGCAAAGAACCTGAGCCGGGTGTGAGCCATGAGCTTACTCACGTAAACCCGAGCACTTTTATCTATGCGCACGAGTCAGGTACTTTTAAGCCCGCCTATGAATAAATATATTGCACGGCTTTCGGCGAGAGCCATGATAAACAACACCGTCATGGCGTTTATCGCTTTTTTTGCCGGATATAACTTCACTGCGCTATTCCACGAGGGCACCTCTCAGGAAGGGGGGCTCTGGTCGGTGGTGTCGGCTGTCATGGTGCTTGAGAGCAAGTGGTCTGAGACCTCGCACTCTGCTGTATTTAGAATTATAGGCTCGTTCCTTGGGGCCGCGATTAGCGGTACATATCTTTATTTTTACCACTTTTCCGCAATCGGTTTGGCAATATGCATAGGGGTGGGGGTATTTGTATGCCATCTGCTCGGCATAACTAAGTATGTAAAACTTACCAGTCTTACGATAGCGGTCGTGATGATAATATCGGTAATAAATAACGATATAGAGCCGTTTATGAACGCCGCGCTCCGTTTTGCGGAGTCTGTAATCGGTACGATTGTGGCCGTTATGGTGGCGTATGTGTCACACTTGATATACTCCGATGCAAAGTGAACTTTCACCCTTCCAGCCTTCGCTAAAGCTATGGCTAGGCAAGCGAGAGCCTCAGGGTGAGCGGGTTCAAAACGAGATTCTTCGTCGCATTGCTCCTCAGAATGACAACATAAGTATAAATCCCTCCTAACCTCCCTTTGGAAAAGGGAGGAATACCTGGATGAAACCTCGCAATGACGAGACCCTCTGGTATCACGCGCCGAGCCAGGGTCTGAGGATCATAATTGAGCCGATTACTATTAATAGAATCAGGACTGAGAGGCGGAATTTTTCTTCCGAAAGGTGGCGCCTGAGGATGCTGCCGAGGAATATCCCCACCGAGGCCGGTATGATGGCAAACACTGAGTATACAATCACATCGGGGTCGAATAGGTTAAAGGTGTGGAGGAAGAATATCAGCACAATCCCCGAGAGTGTGAACCCGAGGTTAATGGCGTTTATGAGACCGTTCATGTCCTGATTTAGCGCAAGCAGATAAGGGAGCATCGGCATTACCTGAGTGCCGGTAAGGCCGTTAATAACACCGTTTGCGAGCCCTATGGGAAAGGAATAATATTTCTCCTGACCCCTGGGCACAGATACCTGGATGTTAAAAAGCATGAGAACGGCATATATAATGGCAGAGGCACCGAGCGCGATACGGGAAACTTGGTTGCCCATGACGCTGAGAAGATGTACACCGACGTAAAGGCCGGGGAACGCGGAGATATATAGGAGCCAGAACCTCTTGACGCTCTGAGCAAGCCTTCCGGTCTGGATGATAATTATAATATTGGACGCGAACGAAGGGATGAGTATAAGCGGTATGGCCTGATGAATGGGGATGAAGCTCGTGACCACGGGGAGAGTGAGTATCGCAAATCCAAGCCCTGTTATGCCTTTCACGAAAGAGGCGGCGAAGAAAGTCGCGTAGATTATCACTAAGATCTCAGTGTCCATAATTACCTGTGAAAACTATCCTAAATAGTTTAACCGGGCAAAGAGAAGCACAGGTTTGCTCAGACCCCTGATATCACGTGGCTGTGTTTTCCATTATTAATGAAAGCTTGACACATAAGGCACGGATATATTAGAATTTCCTTATAGGTGGTATGTTACGTATTGATTCATATGAGAAGCATAACACTGTGTTCTATATTGCCGTTTGGAGAGTATCTCAATAAAATCCATTTAAGGAGGTTGGTGATATGATGAGAATCAAAGAGGTGAGATTATCGGTATCTGTATTTGTTTTTGCGTTGGTGCTTTCTGGCGCGGGGCTCGTGACGGGAGCTTTTGCTCACGAAGTTGAGGTTGAGGTGATTGAGGTTGAGGTAGTTGAGGTAAGTGAATGTACTACTACCGGGGATGTTCCATGCACGCAGATTTGCGGCCCTAGCGTAATAAACGAATTTAAAGCGGGCGGCGCGCATTATATGGAAATGTCACAGAGCCGCCAGCTCAATCTGCTGAGCGGGAAGTCCGTTGATTTCTTCGCTCCCTGTGAGCCCGGATCAAAAGCCGTAAGCGGCGGGTATGTGTTCCTTCCTGATGGATCAACCATCGATATGGACGAGATCAGGATGACCTCGCAGGGCGCAAAGAACGACCCGGCGACCCAGACAGGTTTGTACAATGTGTCTATTTACCGTGAGCACAGCGGCGCTGTGGATAACTGTATAAACGTCGAAGTGCACGCTCTTTGTGTTAAGTAAAGATTTAAATAAAATTAACCAAGAAAGAGGAAAAGATTAAACGCCCGTTCATACTTTGATTAAATTCGGTATGGACGGGTTTTTTTATTTGTAGCCTGGTATTGCCATCCAGCTTCGTTAAAACTACACCGAGACAAGAGGTAACTTCATTTCCTCTCAATTATGGAAAGCAACCAATTCCCCTTTGAAAAAGGGGGAGGGAAAAGGAAAAGTGAGATTGTATGCGAGAGCGGATTGTGATAGATTGTGAGAAAGTAAATGCGGAGGGTAGTTATGCGCCATATAAGGTCTTTAGTCCTGACATTTGTAATACTTAGCTTTCTCACACTGCCGACATTGGCAGAGCACGTAATAGACGATTCCCACAGTTACCAGTTTGTACTGAGCGGTGACACAGGATCGCTTAAAGACGGGAAGGTCACACTTAACGGTGTGCCAATAGTGTCTTTTTTCTCACTCGGTGTAGATAGAGGGTATGGACATTTCTTTGTTAAAACATTCGTGGAAGTGTGGAACAATAACGCGCAGATTTTTCAGAAAGACCCTCCGAACGGCACGCTTTCTGTACTGAGCGATAAGGGCTCTTCAGGAGCTGTTGTCGAGCTGTCCGAGCCCACGGCAACATTGAACAGTATTACTTTTAAGGCGCGGGTACTCGAGGGCGGGCTGCCCGAGGAGTTTGGCTCATACACGTTGTTTTTGAAACTGACGCTTAATGAGTATTTGAAGACTCAGGAGTGATTGTTTTTCCTAAAAGATACGACTGATAGGTGTCCTGTAGAATAGATAAATTGAACATTATCTTCTTTTGAGTGATCAAAAGAAGCAAAAATCACCGACTGGACATAAATTACGCTAAAAGTTCATTATTCTGGCGGAACCTTATAATTCCACCACATCCCGTATAAGGTTCTTAACGCCATCCTAATTAACTTTCTATACGCTATTTATGTATGTCGGAAACTGTTCACCCTTCGGGTGATTTAATCGAATCCCAGCCTACTACCTATGCTAAATTTGTAAAGAGGGGGAACCATATGGCTCCCCCTGATTGAATTTTTAAATTAAGCTCTTGATCCTGAAGCTATTAACCTTCTTACCGCAATAAATAAAAACGGAACTAAGAGTAATAGGTATGGGAACGAGTACTCTTCGCCTGCCTGAGCAAGTGAGCAGTCACTGTTTGAGAAAACGCCGGGTTTGAAAGCCATACCTGTCGGACCGTCGAGCGTTCCCGAGCCCGCGGTGATAAATTCTCTTATAAACGCCCCGTTAGTCCTTGAGTACTCAAGCACTTGGTCTGAGTTAAAGCTGCAGACAAATACCTGTCCGCCGCCTTGCTGCCCTCGGCTTAAGCATGTGGGACCGTCAAGACCACCTGAGCCTGCCGAAATGAAGGCGCCTAAAAACGCCCCGTTTCCTCTGTTGTAGTTAAGCACTTCGTCTGTGTCAAAACTTGCTACCAACAGGTTGTTATTATGTATAAGGAGCGAATCGGGAGAGCTGAGGCCTCCTGAACCTGCTGCTACGAGTACTTGTACGAAATCCCCGGTTGAGGAATTATATTCAAGCACCTCGTTTGTATCCTGGCTCGCTACAAGCAGTTTGTTGTTGGTGAAAACAAGAGCGGTGGGGCCTTCCAGACCGCCTGAGCCCGCAGTAACAAAGGCTTCAATAAAATCACCGGTGTTACCGTTGTAGCGAAGTATCTCGTCCGTTTCGAAGCTCGCGACGTAGAGATCTCCACCAGGGCCGAACTCAAAATCCGTCGGGAAATCAAGCCCGCCTGAGCCAGCCGTTACAAAAACGTCAATCAGCGCCCCTGTAGGACCTGCATAGACAAGAATTTCGTCAGTGCCGGCGCTGCTGATAAAAGTGTCTTCTCGTCCGTTAATGAAGATACTCTCAGGCATCACGAGCCCGAACTGGGTGAACGATTTTACGAATTCACCTGTTAAAGGGTCATACTCAAGCGCTCTATCGTTATTGAAGCTGTTAATTATTAGCCCCGACGCAAGAGCGGCTCCAGTTGCTGAAAATACGATGACAAGAGCCAAGCACAAATGTAAAACTGAACTGCGGAAATTATAGAATCTTCCACTAATCATCCTTACACCTCCGATATTTAATTTGTAAACACAAACCTACCGGCTTCTCTCTCAAGCCATATCCGCACAATACCCCTTTGACTATAGTACTAAACTTTAGTTAAGGAATTGTGAAGATTGTATATACAAACTATTCCCATTTTAACCTATATACTAACGCATATCCACCGTTTTTATTCCTCATTATGCTCGTTTTAAGCGGGTCTTTGATGAGTGAATTCTAAGGGGTTCATGGCAGTCCGGTACGGGTTTGTTGAATCTTTTTATGCCGTATTCATATCATATAGGTAGAGGTCATGAATATGAGTAAAACAACAGTTACAAATATTATGGAGCTGACAAAATGGGCTTTTCTGAGCTACCTGGCAGTATTGACGCTGACAGTGGGTTTTGAGCCCCGCGTAGCGTACGCAAGTGAGAACGGTAAGGAGTGCGCAGAGTTTGTATTTGACTTCGGACTCCCTGAGCTAGAGCCTGAGATTGCGCTTCCCACAATATATAACAAGGAAAATCTTTTTAAAACGACTGTGCAGTTCTTTGATTCAGGTAGTGCGCTGTTTAGCATTGACGGATTTGAAATAGGAAAGTTGGACAGCAACGAGCCTGAGGACGACAGCACCTACGCTACGGAAGAGGACTTGGGCGTAGGCGGACTCGATAGTGAAGTGTCTGAGTATGAATCGGACTCACTTAAAGCGGGTGATATACTCAAAGCTGTACCGAGCATAACAACAAAAGACGAAAAAACTCTTGGTATCCTTGTGCCGCCTTTCGCGTATTTCTCAAAGAAGTTTTAAGATAATTCAATCAGGCGTTTTTCACAGCGGATTTTCTTCTAAGAAAATATATAGCTGCCAGAATAAGTACAATTGCCGCAGCCGCCGTTCCCCAAGTTGAAAGTGCAGGGACTGCGACCAAGTTGGGGTTTAGGTTCTCAAACACGCAAGTGGCCTGTGATTCGGGCATGTTGCAATCAAACCCGCGGCCGTTTTCCACTTCAGTCATCGAGATACCGCTGCCATGGCACCTGATGCGGTCGAGCTCCCATCCTTCGGGTACTTGTTCTGTTACCGTGATGATTTCTGCCGGGCTGAAAACTATTGTCCTCGAAGGGTTCTCAGGGCTGGTTAACGTGAACTCGAAACCGTCACCTTCATCCCCATCGACAGTAAAATCAAACTCGGTGTCGCCCCCGGGGTTTGCGAGCTTCACTATCTTGATAAAACAAACCTCAACCGGCCCTTCCGCTTTTGCTGTATCTGATAGAGTAAATGCCGATCCTAAAATTATTAATGCTGCTATGAACGCTGTTTTATAACTTGCCGTGATCTTCAGATATTATCTCCTACTTTTTGAATTCTGATTTGATACATTTGATACTGACGAGGTAAACATAAGATAAGTTGCAAATATCATAGCGCATTACAATGAAAAGTTAAAGGGCTTTTTTTGAGAAAGATTATGGTCTGAGTGCAATATAGGAGAGGTAGATTTGTGATTATAAAGAAAAGAGTATAATAATCTTTCCATGTCATCGCGGATAAAAAAAGCAATCCTAACCATAGCGGCTGTTGTAGCGGTCTTGTTCATTACAGAAGGCCTGCTGCGTCTTACAACGCCGCCTGAGTTTCTTCAGAGCAGCCCCAGGAGCACGGTGTGGCCGTGGGTGGTGACAGACCCGATACTCGGGTGGGCTAACTCGGCAGGGTTTGAGAATAATAACTTCCGAATAAACTCACAAGGCTTTCGTGGAGAGGAGATTAACCCGGTAAAGCCTACAGGCACTATCCGCATAGTATGCATAGGAGACTCAGGCACGTTCGGCGTGTGGTTCGGTGCGAGGGCGAGACGTAACTGGGACAGCTATCCGGAGGAGCTCGGCACTATACTAAAACAGCATGGTTATGGGAACTTAGAGGTTATAAACGCGGGAGTCGTGGGCTATACATCCGCTCATACGCTCCGCCAGTTAATGACCAAGGTGCTTAAGCTTGAGCCCGATATCATTATCGCGCGCACCGGGTTTAACGACATAGCACACCTGGGGAATGAATTCTTCAGGGCATATTACATAAAAGAACCGCCGGGCTTTATAATTGGGAGCCTGATGTACCGCTGGCCCGAGTCGCGCCTTGTGCGTCTTGCTGCTTGGTTGGACAGAAAACTCGTAAGTAAGAGCGTTGCAGGCGATAAAAACGTAGTATCGCATGAGGAGTTCGGAGCGAACCTGGAACGGATAATAGAGGCTTCAGAGAAGCGCGGAATAGATTTGCTGTTCGTAGACTATCCACTGAGAGATTCAGAGACCGGGCTTAATCGCCAGGAGATGTATCTTACAAATTATTACGGTGTGGAGACGCTCGCCGAGTTTCATGAAAAGCACGGCGGGTATCAGGAAATATTATCGGATACAGCCAGGGACCACGGAGTGGACATTGTGGATACTGCCGGGGCCATGAAAAAATTCGCCGGGTCTTCTTACAGCGAGTACGACTTTGTGCACCCTAACGCTTCGGGAACGCGTATTGTAGCCTACGAGGTTTATATAGCTCTTGAGAAGCTAGGGTGGTTGAAAGACCGGTAAAAGGGTTCCCGCACTCAGAGCAGGATTAGAAAACCGGGCCGTCTGTAATATTTATAGGCAGAGGACAGGTGTGATATCTTAGCCCGGGGATTTGTAGAGGATCACACATTACTATTTACTAAACACAGCTATATTCTCCACAGGTTTTTAAATTCTTTCCCGTTTAGGTATTATATTGCCTCGTAAATACCGGTTTTAAATATAATCAAATTACAAATGCGAATCAAAAACGGATATTAAGCCCGCGGGCTTTCAGGTGAAATTATATTGAATACCTCTAGGTTACTGAAAAATCTTCTGGCAATATTGATATTAATAGTAGTCCTATTTGCTATTTGTGAAGCTCTGATCAGGGTGTACTTGCACTACAATACCGTGTACGACATAGAGATGACCCGCTACGCTATGAGCGTTAAGGAGGACTCTCAGAATCCCAAAATAGGGCACGTGCACAAACCAGGGAGCGAGAAGGAGCTTATGGACGTAAACGTGTCCATTAACTCTGACGGGCATAGGGACAAAGAGTATTCCATCGAGAAAGGGGACGAATACAGGATGGTATTCCTCGGAGATTCCCTTACGTTTGGCTGGGGGGTCGCAATTGAAGATACCTTTCAATACGTGCTCGAAGAGGAGCTTAGC